>JAJYLA010000207.1 GCA_021788115.1 Actinomycetes bacterium
CGTCGTCGAAGTCACGGGTTTAGAGGATCGTCTCAGCCATCGCCCCTCGGAGCTTTCGGGTGGAGAACAGCAGCGGGTAGCGGTAGCACGGGCGCTGTTAGCTCGGCCGCAGGTGCTCTTCGCCGACGAGCCGACCGGTAACCTGGACCGCCGGTCGGGCCACGAGCTGCTGGCGTTTCTCCGTCGAGCTGTCGACACCTTCGCTCAGACGATCGTGATGGTGACCCACGACCCCGTCGTGGCTGCCGCGGCGGACAGCGTGGTGTTCCTGTCGGACGGCCAGGTCAGATCCACGATGAACGCCCCCGCTCTAGAGCAGATCCTTGAGCGGTTGGCGGAGTTAGGTGACTGATGAGCGCCTTGCTGCAGGTAACTGCCGCGGGGCTTTGGCGGCGCCGCCGGCGTTCAGCGGGAATCGTCCTCGCCGTCTTCTTGGGGGTCGCGTTCCTCTCCGGGGCGCTGGCGCTTGGTGACACCCTCTCGGCCAACTTCCAGCGGCTGTTCGCCAGCGCGAACGCAGGAACCGATGTCGTGGTGCGCAGCGCCACCGAGGTTGGCCGCGGCATCCAAGCTCGCCGGCCCCTCATCCCCGCCAGCCTCGCAGCGACGGTGGAGACCATCCCCGGGGTAGCCGACGCCCAGCCCCAGATCAGCGGCTACGGCCAGATCTTGGGCTCGGACGGCAAGGCCGTCGGCGGCAACGGGCCCCCCCGAACTGCCGGCAACTGGATCGTCGACCCGGACCTCAACCCCTACCACCTAATCGAAGGGCACCCGCCGGCAGGCCCAGGCGAGGTCGTCATCAACAAAGGGGCCGCTGACTCCGGGCACCTCCGCCTGGGCCAGTACACGACCATCGAAACGCCCGACTCGATACGAGTACGAATCGTGGGTATCGCCACCTTCGGCACCGCCGCCGGAGTCGGCAAAACAACCTTCGTCGCCTTCACCCTCAGCGACGCCGAACGCTACATCGCCGGAAGGGCCGGTCAGGTCACCCAGATCCTGGTGCGAGCCAAACCCGACATAGACCAAACCAGCTTGGCCGACCGAATCGCCCGACAGATTCCCACCGGCGTGCAAGCGGTTACCGGCGCCTCGGTCGTCGCCCAAAACATCAGCGACCTTTCCGGCGCCTTCCTGAGCGCGCTTCGCACGTTCTTGGTGGTCTTCGCCGCCATTGCCCTATTGGTCGCCCTGTTGAGCATCGTTAACACCTTCTCCATCGTCGTCGCGCAGCGAACCCGAGAATCGGCCCTGCTGCGCCTCATCGGCGCATCGCGCCGCCAGGTCCTGGGCGGGGTGCTACTCGAAGCGCTCCTTGTCGGCCTCACCGCCAGCTGCCTCGGCCTTGTCGGAGGGTTAGGCATCGCCGAAGGTCTCAAAGGCGTGTTCTCCGGCTTTGGATTCGCGCTACCGGCTGGCGGGCTAGTAGTGACCGCCGCCAGCATGGTGACGTCCCTGCTGGTCGGAGTGATCGTGACCATCCTGGCCGCCATCTTGCCGGCGCGGAGAGCATCTCGGGTCAGCCCGCTCGAGGCGTTCCGATCCGCCGGCACCGACGTACCCTCACCACGAAACCTCCGTCAGCTGGCTGGCATACCGCTGTTTCTGATCGGCCTGGCCATGATCATCGTCGGGCTTCGCCGAACCGGCAATGGGATACTCGGCGTCGTCGCAATCGGAGCCCTGATCTGCGCGGTCGGGTTCGTCACGTCACGGAGCGTAATCACCGGTCCCGTCCTCGAAACCGCTGCTCGACTGGTCGCCCGCCGCGGGCACGCCAGCAGCCAGCTGGCAGCCGAGAACGTCCGCCGCAACCCCCGCCGAGCCCTGGCCGCGTCCACGGCGCTCCTCATCGGCGTCGCAGTCGTCACATTGTTCACGGTGTTCGCCGCGTCCCTCAAGCAGGCAACCACAGACAGTTACAGCCGGTCCTTCGCCGGTGACGTGGCCATCACCACCGGAAGCTTCGGCGGTGGCGGGCTGCCCCCCGAGCTCGCCGCCGCCGTCTCCCGCCTCCCCCAGGTGGCTCGGGTCCTTCCGACGGCATCAGCCCAGGCCAACATCGACGGCCATGCACACGATGTGACGGTCCTCGACCCCGCGGCGACAACAGGCATCCTGGACCTTCGACCAGTCGGAGGCCCGCTGAACGCCCTAGCGCCGGGCGCTATCGCCGTGTCTGCCCACCAGGCCACCGCCTCGCACTGGACGCTGCGAACGATCGTGTCGGTCACCCTGCCCGACGGTACGGCGGTCACGGCCCCAATCGGTGCTATCTACCGAGAACGGGCCCTGGCGGGCGACTTCATCGTCCCCCTCGCCATGTGGGCCCCCCACACGTCCCAGCTCGTCGACAACAGCATCCTCGTGAAGCTGACCCCGAGCGTTACGCCATCCACGGGCGTCGCCACGATCACCCGGGTAGCGGCAGGCTACGGCCGACCGACCGTCCAAGACCGCTCCGCGTACCTCACCAGCGCCGCCAAGACAGTCGGGTTCCTGTTGAACCTGGTCTACGTCCTTCTCGTTCTGGCCATCGCGATCGCGGTTCTCGGCATCGCCAACACCCTGTCCCTCTCGGTGCACGAACGGATCAGAGAGATCGGCCTTCTCCGAGCCGTCGGTCAGACCCGGTCCCAGCTACGATCCATGATCCGATGCGAGTCCGTCCTGATGTCCTCTGCTGGCACAGTCGGTGGCATCGCATTGGGTGTCTTCCTCGGCTGGACCTTTGCGCGGGCAGCCGACCAAGCCCAAGGACTCGCCACGTTCACTGTGCCCATCGCCCAGCTAACCATCATCTTGGTCGTGGGCGCTCTCGCCGGGTTGCTCGCCGCGTCACGACCGGCCAAGCGGGCAACGCTAATACCTCTCCTCACGGCTCTAGCGGTGGAATGACCGCGTCCACACCGCTCGCAGATGCTCTGGCCACAGCGTGAGCGACCATCAGCTCGGTCCGGTCGAAGCGACGGTGGCCGGCGCGGTCGCCGAGTCACCCGGGATGCCTTCGCCTGGGCTGGCGCCGCCGGCTCAATGCCCGGCGCCGAACTTGACGTCCCAACGCGTGCCACGGCTATCGGCCTACTCACCAGCCGCATCGGCTTGACCGCGTGACCGGAGAGACGACAAAGCCGAAGCGACTCTGTGCTGTTGCCGGCCATAAACTGCGCATGAAGATTGGTGCTAAGCATCCCCAAGCTCGATCATCTACGCGGTCCCGGTACACCGGTTGGGCCTCAGCCGCGGCGAGTTAGTTGATCCTAAGCACCTTAGGGTCCACCGATATTTAGTACGCGCGTAGTAATGTGAGGGCGTGGAGGCCAGTCGAGCGGAGCTCGCGCGATTCTTCAAGGTGGTCCTTCCGCACCTCAACGAGCTCCAGCGACGTGTCGTC
>JAJYLA010000071.1 GCA_021788115.1 Actinomycetes bacterium
GCGGGCCGATCAGGTGAGCCGGTTGCTCGGTGTGGACCGCTCGACCGTCTACCGGATGGCCGAGGACGGCCGGCTTCCTGCCGTCAAGGTCGGCCGGCAGTGGAGGTTCCCGGTGGACCGCATCGAACGGCTGATCCAGACCCGGAACCCCGATCGATCCTCGGCGCAGCCGCCGCAAGCGGCGGGCCGCGAGATCCTCGTGCAGTCGACCGCGGCGATCCTCCCGCTCGTCGAGCTCGGAGCCGAGATCCTCGAGGTGATGATGGTCCTTACCGACATGGACGGCGAGCCCGTCATGGAGGTGGTCAATCCCTGCCCCTGGTTCTCCGAGCACTCCGACGACCCAACCCTGCTTCGCAGGTGTGTCGACGACTGGAAGCATTTCGCCGACGACCCCGACTTCGACGTGCGGTTCCGGACCGGACCCCTTGACGCAGACTGTGCCCGGACCTTCGTCCGTGTCGGCCCGCAGCTGGTCGGGATGCTTCTTGCCGGAGGCGTCGCCGCCAGCGACGACGACCCTCGGGAGCTGCACCGCCTGACCGACGAGGGACGGTCGCGGGTTCTCACCTACCTCCCCATGATCGCCGCGCGGGTCTCGCGACTGGTCGCGGATGGCGTGAGCGCTGACGCCGGACTCGCCGGCGTACGAGGCCTCGACAGAAGGAGCACCGTATGAACCGATTGCTGATCCTCGGGGGCGGAACCTCGGGAACGATCGCCGCCAACCGCCTCCGCCGGCGCCTGGACCCGGGGTCGTGGGCGATCACCGTGGTCGACGAGACCGACACCCATCTCTACCAGCCGGGACAGCTCTTCATCCCCTTCGGGATCTACCGGCCGCGGGACATCGTCAAGCCGCGCCGGCGCTACATCCCGCCGGGCGTCGACCTGGTCCTCGGGGAGATCGACCACGTGGACGCCGACGCCGGCAAGGTCGTGCTGCGGGACGCCTCCGAGTTGCCCTACGACTACCTGATCGTGGCGACGGGGACGGCGCCGCGACCCGATCAGACGCCCGGCATGACCGATGGGGCGTGGCGCACCTCCGTGCACGAGTTCTACACGCTGGAGGGGGCGTCCGCCCTGGCCGACAAGCTCGCCGACTGGGAAGGCGGGCGGATGGTGGTGCAGATCGTCGACATGCCGATCAAGTGTCCGGTGGCGCCGCTCGAGTTCACCTTCCTGGCGGACGCCTTCTTCACCGAGCGCGGCATGCGGGACCGGGTCGAGATGGTCTTCGTAACGCCGCTGGAAGGGGCGTTCACAAAACCGATCGCCTCCAAGCACCTCGGGGCCATGCTCGAAGAGCGCAAGGTCGCTCTCGAGTCCGACTTCGTCATCGAACGAGTCGACCCGGACGCCAGGACGCTCGTATCCTTCGACGAGCGGGAGGTCCCCTTCGACCTGCTCGTGACCATCCCGCTCAACATGGGCGCCGAGTACCTGAAGCGCTCGGGCCTCGGCGACGAACTCAACTACGTGCCCGTCGACCGCCAGACGCTCCTGTCCAAGGCCCACGACAACGTGTTCGCCATCGGGGATGCCTCCGACATCCCGACGTCGAAAGCGGGATCGGTCGCCCACTTCTCCACGGAGCTCTTCGAGGACAACTTCGTCAACCACGTCCAGGGGCGTCCCATGACCCGCTTCTTCGACGGCCATGCCAACTGCTTCATCGAGTCCGGCAACGGTAAAGGTCTGCTGATCGACTTCAACTACGAGACCGAGCCGCTTCCGGGCAAGTACCCGCTTCCAGGCCTCGGCCCCTTCACCCTGCTGCGCGAATCCGAGGCGAACCACTGGGGAAAGATGATGTTCCGCTGGGTCTACTGGAACCTTCTGTTGCCCGGCAAGGAGATGCCACTCGAGCCCCTCATGTCGATGGCCGGCAAAGAGGTCGGGGAGGCGTAGATGGCCGCCCCGACCGCGCCCGCGTCGCTCGAGGAGCGCCTGGACCTCCTCGCGGGGCAACTCGACGAGATACGGGCGGAGCTTCGCGATCAGCGAGAAGACCGCGATCGCTGGCGCGAGCTGGCCGACGATTTCGCCCCTGTCGCCGTCGAGGCGATGGATCTCACCATCCGTCACCTCGACGCCGACCGCTTCGACTTCGCCGAGGTGGGGAGCCTCGCTCGCGCCGTGCTGCGCAACGCGGCGGTGCTCGAGTCGTGGATCGAGCCGTTGCGTGCGATGGCCGCCCTCGCGGACGAGCTCGGCCCGCTTGCCCCGCCGGCGGTCGCCAGCCTCAACGCTCGGCTGCAGCAGCTTGACGAGCGCGGCTACTTCTCCTTCGCCCGCGAGGCGACGGCGATCGTCGACAAGGTCGTGACCTCCTTCAGCGAGGAGGACGTCCGCCTGCTCGGCGAGAACATCGTCCTCATCCTGCAAACCGTCAAGCAGATGACCCAACCAGAGGTGATGGGGCTCCTGGGACGTACCGCGGTGACCATCCAGGAGGGCGAGTCGCAGGACGTGGCGAAGGCCCCCTCCGCCATCTCCCTGATCAAGCAGATGCACGATCCCCTCGCCCGTCAGGGCCTCGCTCGGGTGCTGGCGACCCTGCGGGCGGTCGGCGCAGCGCCCAGCACCATGACAGTTCAGACCAGCTCCGAAGCGGCGGTCACCACAGCGTGACCCCAGCGACGGGCTAGACCCATGGAGGTACAGCCAATGCCCCTGGCCAGCATCGACGGACGCAGCGTCCACGTCGACGACGAGGGCTTCCTCACCGAGTACGACGAGTGGGACGAGGATCTCGCCAAGGTCCTGGCCTCCCAGATCGGCGTCGACATGACCGACGACCACTGGAAGGCGATCCGCTTCCTGCGCAGCGATTTCAAAGAGCACGGGGAGACGGCGACCATCCGGCGGGTCGACGTTGTCGGGGGGATATCCACCAAAGACCTCTTCCGCCTCTTCCCCAAGAAACCCGCCAAGAAGATGGCCTACATCGCCGGACTGCCCAAGCCGCGTGGCTGCGTGTAACGACTGGAAAGAGAGAAAACCATGAGCACGGACATAGCACCAGCGCCGGTCCCGAAGTTCGACGACGACGAGGAGACGGGCCGCAAGCTCGCCATCATCTGCTCCAAGGGCAACCTGGACATGGCCTACCCCGGCCTCGTCCTCGCCAACGCCGCCCTGGGCGAAGGTGTCGAGGTGCACCTGTTCTTCACGTTCTGGGGTTTCGACATGATCACCAAGAAGCGCATGGGCAACTTGAAGTTCACGGTTCTCGGCAACACCGCCACCCACATGCCCCAGGGGGTCGGCGGCATCCCGGGGATGACGACGATGGCCACCGCGATGATGAAGAAGCAGATCGCCGGCGTAGGTGTCCCGGATGTCCCCGAATTCCTCGAGCAGATCGTCGCCTCGGGAGGCCATCTGTGGGCCTGCCGCATGTCGGCGGACATGATGCACCTGGAGAAGGACGACCTCTACGACGCCGTCGAGGGGATCATCAACGCGTCTGAGTTCATCGAGAAGACCGAAGGGGCCCAGCTGCTCTTCATCTGACGCTCCGGGTCCCCGTTCGCCGGGACAGTGTTTGGCGGTCCCGGCAGGCGGGGAGAACCGTGCACGGGAAAACCCCTGTGCACGGAGGAGAGGAGTCCGAGATGGGCGATCCCAAGCGCAGCGACGACGCGGGCCTGACCGAGGCGACACGGGAGGAGGAGCGCCGCGAGGCGGCGGCCACCCACGCGGCAGACAGGGGCCCCACCCCTGAGGAGGAGAGGGAGGCGCCCGGCCGCGACGACCTCGACCCCTCCGTGGCCGAAAGCTACGAGGAGATGACCGAACGCGGCGTTGCCGAACAGGGCGAGGGCCGTATCCCCTGAACCGGCCCAGACCCGCCGGCCCCGACCCGCCGGCCCGACCCGCCCGCGCGACCGCCGCGGAGCAACCACGAAGAGAGATCCGCACCGTCAGTCCCAGGACATCGGCGCGAGCCGCTTCGAACTAGAACTGGACGGCGCCGGTCGAGCCGGGCGCGCTCCCCGCGCGGGGCTGCTCGCGCGCCAGCAGATCGTCCACGGCGCGGCGCTCCGGCAGGGACGCCTGGGCACCGACGCCCCCCGTCGCGAGCGCCCCGCACGCGTTGGCGAAGCGCACCGCGTCGCTCAGGGTGAACCCCTCGCAGAGGGCCACGGTCAGCCCCGCGCAGAAGGCGTCGCCGGCGCCTACGGCGTCCACGCTGGCGACCGCGGGGGCGGGGAAAGCGACCCGGTCGGCCGCGCCGGCCGCCACCGCCCCGTGGCGGCCGAGGGTCACCACGGCCACTGCAGGGCCGAGCCGGCGAAGGTCCGCGGCCACGTCGAGGAATCCGGCCGCAGCGCCCGGGCGGGGCGAGCCGGCGAGGCGCAGGGCTTCCTCCTCGTTGACCACGAGGACGTCCACGGTGCGCAGCAGGTCGCCGAGCTCGGCGTCCTGGCGGAGCGGCGCTGCGTTGAGGACCACGCGGGCCCCCGCGGACCGGGCGCGCCCGGCGGCGTCGAGGGCGCTCGACACCGGGACCTCGAGCTGGAGCAGCACGGCGTCCACCCGGTCGAAGAGGTCCGCGCGGCGGGCGACGACCGCCGGGCTGAGCAGGGCGTTCGCCCCTGCGGCGACGGTCACCGTGTTGTCGCCACCCGGCTGGACGACGACGAGGGCGCTGCCCGTGGGCGCTTCGGCGCAGACCTCGACGTGGCCCGACACGCCCTCGCGGCGTAGCGCGGCCCGAAGCTCGGAGCCCGCCGGATCCTCCCCGACGCACGCCAGCAGCGCCGCGTCGGCGCCGAGGCGGCGGGCGGCGACGGCCTGGTTGGCGCCCTTGCCGCCGGGGGAGCGGGACAGCGAGCCGGCGAGGACCGTCTCGCCCGGCGCCGGCAGGTGATCGACGCGGGCCACGAAATCGACGTTGGCGCTGCCCACGACGAGCAGCCTCGGCGCGCGGACGGCCGGCACGCCGCCCACGCTACCCGGCGGTCTCCGCCGCCCCCGTCACCGCCCGCGGGTACGGTGGCCGCGGTGACGTCGCTCCCCGCCCTCGCGGCCATCGGCGTGGACCGTCTGAAACGGGTCGGCCCCCGGCACGCCGGCGCCCTGGCGGCCATGGGCATCACATCCGTCCTCGACCTGCTGACCCACTACCCCCGCCGGTACCTCGACCGCACCAACCAGGCGTCCATCGCGGACCTCGCCGAGGGGGAGGAGGCGATGGTGCTCGCCACCGTCCGGCGGACCTCGGCGCGCCGTACACGGCAGGGCCGGTCGCTGGTCGAGGTGGATCTCTTCGACGGGTCGAGCTACCTGCGCGTCACCTTCTTCAACCAGCCGTGGAGGACCAAGCAGCTGGCGGAGGGGACGTCGGTCGTCGTGTTCGGAAAGGTCGAGCGGTACCGCGGACGCCGCCAGATGACGAACCCGGTCGTCGACCTCGTCGGGGACCGCACCGGGCGGATCGTCCCGGTGTACCCGCAGTCCGAGAAGGCGGGGGTCGCCAGCTGGCAGGTCGGCGACTGGGTCGCCGAGGCGTTGCGGCGCGCCGGAGCGATTCCCGACCCACTGCCCGAGGACTGGCGCGACCGTCTCGACCTGGCGGACCGCTGGTGGGCCATACAGCAGATCCACGCGCCGGACTCGCTGGCCGCGAGCCAGGTGGCCCGCCGGCGCCTCGCCTTCGATGAGCTTCTGCGCCTCCAGATGATCCTGGTGATGCGCAAGCGCACCATCGAGCGCGAGGAGACCGGCATCCGCCACGGATCCGGTGGTGCGCTGGTGGCCCGGTTCCGAGACGGCCTGCCTTTTTCCCTGACAAAGGCTCAGCAGGCGGCGATCGACGAGATCACCGCCGACTTGCAGGCGCCGCACCCGATGCACCGCCTGCTGCAGGGCGACGTCGGCTCCGGCAAGACCGTCGTGGCGGTGGCGGCGCTCCTGACCGCCGTGGAGGGCGGCCACCAGGGAGCCCTCATGGCGCCGACGGAGGTCCTCGCCGAGCAGCACCACGCAGGGATCCGAGTGATGCTCGACGGCCTCTCCGTGCCCAGCGAGCACACCCTGCTGGCCGAGCGCCCGCTGCGGGTCGCCCTGCTCACCAACCGCACCGCCGGCACTGAGCGATCCCGCCTCCTGGCCGGCCTGGCCGACGGCACCGTGGACGTGCTCGTCGGGACCCACGCCCTGCTGACCGAGGCCGTGGCCTTCCAGTCGCTGGGGGTCGTCGTCATCGACGAGCAGCACCGCTTCGGCGTGGAGCAGCGGGCGGCTCTCCGGGAAAAAGGACCCGGCCAGGTGGTTCCCGACGTCCTGGTGATGACGGCGACCCCGATTCCGCGCACGGCCGCGATGACCGTCTACGGGGACCTCGACACCACGGTTCTCGCCGAGATGCCCCCGGGGCGCACCCCCGTCGCGACCGTCTGGGCCCGCGGGCCGCTCGAGGAGGCGGCGGCGTGGGCCAAGGTGCGCGGCGAGGTCGCTGCCGGCCGGCAGGCGTACGTCGTCTGCCCCCTCATCGAGGAGTCCGAGCGCATCCAGGCCAGCTCCGCGGCCGAGGAGCGCGACCGGCTCGGCGCTCCGGGCGGCCCGCTCGAGGATCTCCGCCTCGGGCTGCTGCACGGCCAGCTCTCCGCACGGGAGAAAGACGGCGTCATGGGCGACTTCCGCGCCGGCGCCCTGGACGTGCTCGTCGCCACCACCGTCGTCGAGGTCGGCGTCGACGTGCCCAACGCGACGGTGATGGTCATCGAGGACGCCGACCGCTTCGGTATCGCCCAGCTCCACCAGCTGCGCGGTCGGGTCGGCCGCGGCGACCAGCCGGCGTGGTGCTACCTCTTCGGGGGCGGCGCCAACCCGGGCGCCGAGCAGCGGCTGGGGGCGCTGGAGCGCAGCACCGACGGCTTCGAGCTGGCCGAGGTGGACCTCGAGCTGCGCGGCGAGGGCACCATCCTCGGCGTCCGCCAGAAGGGTGCGACCGACCTGAAGCTGGCGTCCCTGCGCCGGGACAAGGAGCTGGTCACCCAGGCCCGCGAGGTCGCGTTCGACCTGGTCGACCGCGACCCCTTTCTCGAGGGGCTGCCCGAGCTCGCTGCCGAGATACGCCTGCTCGTCGACGACGACGACCGGGAGTTCCTCTTCAAGAGCTGACCCTTCCCCTCGCCTCTGCGCCGCCGCCGGCGCGGGCGGCGCAGTTCGACCCGCCCCGGGCGGACCTACCGTGCCGGCGCCGGTACGGTCTCGGCTGTGCGTGTCGTGGGAGGCTGGGCTCGGGGACGGCCGCTTCGCGCGCCGTCGGGACGGTCCACGCGGCCGACCAGCGACCGTGTGCGCGAGGCCGTCTTCTCCATGCTCGCCAGCCTCGACGCCGTCGAGGGCGCCCGGGTGCTCGACCTGTTCGCCGGCAGCGGCGCCCTCGGCATCGAGGCGCTGTCCCGCGGCGCCGCCACGGCAACCTTCGTCGACGACGACCCGCGCGCCGTGGACGCGATCCGCCAGAACCTCGCCAGTCTCGGGCTGGGTTCCGACCGGGTGGCCGTCGTGCGCGACGACGCGCTGCGCCACGCCGGTCGGGCCGCTTTCGCGGGGCTGGTCCTGGCGGACCCCCCCTACCGTTTCGACCGGTGGGTCGAGCTGTTCGCTCTTCTTCGGGGGCGTGCGGGTCTCGTCGTCGCCGAAGCAGGCGCCGAGCCCGACACCGGTCCCGGATGGGAAACTGTGAAGGTGAAGCGCTACGGAGGTACCGTTGTCGTGGTGGTTCAGCCTGCCGCCGGATCGCAGGACCCTGCGCAACAAGAAGGTGAGTGTTGAAGGCCTTGTTCCCGGGATCCTTCGATCCCTTCCACAACGGGCATCTCGAGATCGTCGAAGCCGCGTCGAAGCTGTTCGAAGAGGTCGTCGTGGCGCCGATGCGCAACACGCAGAAGGGGACCCCTCTCTTCACCCTCGAGGAGCGCAAGCAGATGATCGCGGATTCGGTCGTTCACCTGCCCAACGTGCGGCTCGAAGCCTTCTCCAGCCTCGTCGTCGACCTGGCCCGCGAGCTCGGCGTCGACGTCATCATCAAGGGTCTGCGGGTCGCGTCGGACGCCGAGTCGGAGCTGCTGCAGGCGCAGATGAACCGCAAGGTCGCCGGGATCGAGACCCTCTTCATCCCGTGCTCCTCCGAGTCGTCGTTCATCGCTTCGAAGTACGTGAGGGACTTCGCCCGGTTCGGCGGAGCCGATCGCATCGGTGCCACGGTGCCGGGACCGGTGCTCGTCAAGCTGAAGGAGAAGTTCACGTGACCGGCGGGCGGCCGGGGCCGGCCCGGCGGAACGGGCGGGCACGGCGGTCGCGCCGGGGGCGCCGGAGATGAACCCCGGCGACGGCGACGCCCGACCGGCCCCGCCCGACACCGAAACGGTGCTGCGCCGCGTCATCGAGATCATCCAGGGGACGCGGACCCTCCCGCTGTCCTCGTCGGTCAAGCTCGACAACCGTGACGAGGTGCTCGATCTCCTTGAGGACGCAAGCAAGCTGCTGCCCGAAGAGACGAGGCAGGCCCGCTGGATGCTCAAGGAGCGGGAGGAGCTTCTCGCCAAGATGCAGCGGGAAGGCGAGGACATCGTGCAGGCGGCCCGTCTCCAGGCGGAGAGGATGGTGCAGCGCACCGAGATCGTGCGCGAGGCCCAGCAGACCGCCCGGCGCCTCGTCGAGCAGGCACGCGACGAGGCCCGGCGGCTTCGCCTGGAGGCGGAGGACTACTGCGACCAGAAGCTTGCCGCTTTCGAGGTGGTGCTGGACCGGACGCTGAAGACCGTGGCGGCGGGCCGGGAAAAGCTGTCCGGGACCCCCGCCCCGATCGTTGGACCCGACCTGATGGAGGGCGCCGATCTTGCCGGCGAGGGTCCGGGCATGGAGGATGCCTTCTTCGACCAAGACAGCCTCTAGGCGGCCGAGTGGCGGCGAACCCCTGGCTCGTCCCGATCACCTCGCTGCGCCGCGGCGCACCGGGGGCGCGCCGGGAGGAGCACCGGGTCGGGCGGCTCGGAGCCCTGGCGGTGGGCGCCAGCGTGGTTCCTGCCGACAGCGACGTCGCGGTCGACGCCGTCCTGGAGTGGGTGGGGGAGGGCGTCGAGGTCGCCGCCGAAGTGAGGGCTCCCTGGAGGGGCGAGTGCCGGCGGTGCCTCACGCCGCTCGAGGGCGAGCTTCGCTGCCGGGTTCGCGAGCTCTACCGGCGACCGACCGGCCGAGAGGTGGACGAGGAGACCTACCCGCTTGGCGACGACCACCTGGACCTGGGCCCGCTGGTCCGCGACGCGCTTCTCCTCGAGCTGCCCATCGCTCCGCTGTGCCGAGAGGACTGCGCCGGGCTGTGCCCTACGTGTGGGGTGGACCTCAACTCCGGCCCGTGCGGCTGCCCGCCACCCGCCGGCGACCCCCGCTGGGCCGCCCTCGACGTGCTGCACGGCGGGGGCGAGGAGGAGGGCGGCGGGGCGGGCGGCGGGGCCGGCGAGGGCGCGGGCCGGGGCGGTTCCGCGTAGACTCTCCCGGTTGCCCCACCCGTCGACGGCCGTCGCCGGGACCGTCTGACAGAAAGCCTCTTCCCAATGGCCGTTCCCAAGAAGAAGACCTCGAAGGCCAAGAGCCGCAGCCGCCGCGCGAGCGCCTGGAGGCTCGAGGCACCCGCTCGCAGCCTCTGTCCCCAGTGCCACAACGTGAAGCTGCCCCACGCGGTCTGCCCCACCTGCGGCTGGTACAAGGGCCGCCAGGCCATCGACGTTGGCTGACCCCGGGGGCGCCCCTGACGGAGCGGCGAAGAGCGACCACGGCGGGGGCACGCTGCCGGTCGCCGTCGATGCCATGGGGGGAGATCGAGCCCCCGAGGAGATCGTCGCGGGCACCCTTCAGGCGGCGGACGCCGGTCTACCCGTGGTGCTCGTCGGCGATCCGGCGCGCCTCGGTGACACTGGTTCCGTGCCCGTCGTGGAGGCCTCCGAGGTCATCGAGATGGACGAGGACCCCGCCCGCGCGGTGCGCACCAAGAAGGACTCCTCGTTGGTGCGGGCGGCCGAAGCCGTCCGTGACGCCCGTGCCGCGGCCATGGTCAGCGCCGGGAACACCGGCGCGGCCATGGCCAGCGCCCTGTTCCGGATGGGACGCATCGCCGGCGTGGCGAGGCCCGCGATCGCCACGGCGATCCCGGTGCCGGGGTCCACCCCCACGGTCCTGCTCGACTCCGGCGCCAACGTGGAGTGCAGCGCCGCCTGGTTGGTGCAATTCGCCCAGATGGGCGCTGCCTTTGCCCGGCAGCGCTTCGGGATCGCCGCCCCGCGGGTCGGCCTTTTGTCCATCGGAGAGGAAGCCGTCAAGGGCAATCCGCTGGTGAAGGAGGTCTACGGCCTTCTCGAGGCCGGCCACGGCGGGCCGGCGGTCACCTTCATCGGCAACGTCGAGGGCCGCGACGTCATGTCCGACCGCGTCGACGTGGTCGTGACCGACGGCTTCACCGGTAACGTCGTCCTCAAGACCCTCGAGGGAGCGATGAAGACGGTGTTCGACGCCGTCCTCGGCGCGTTCACGGCCACCGAGGAAACGAAGGCCGCCTCGAAGATCATGGTGCCCGCCCTGATGCCGATCGTCGCGGAGCTCGACCCGGACACCCACGGGGGCGCCATGCTGCTCGGTGTGGACGGCGTGTGCGTGATCAGCCACGGCTCCTCCTCCGCGCGCGCCATTTTCAACGCCATCGGAGTGGCGCACCACGCCGTGTCGGAGGGCCTCGTCGACCAGCTGCGCGCCGCCGTCGGCGCCACCGCGGGCGCCGCCGCCGGCGCAGCGCGATACGGCTGACGGTGGGGGCCCCGGCGGCGGTAACATCCGGCGTCGTATCCAGAGGAGAACATCTTGCCCGCCGAGACACACGTCGAACGCAGCCCGCTTGACCGTCAAGAGGTCTTCGAGTTGATCAGGGGGTGCCTTGCCGACATCTTGGAGATCAGCCCGGACACGATCACAGAGGGTGCGTCGTTCGGGGACGATCTCGGCGCCGACTCCCTCGCCCTGATCGAGCTGGTGGAAGCGCTGGAGGAAGAGCTGTCGGAGCGGACGGTCGGTTTCCGCATCGACGACGAGGATCTGGAAGATCTGAAGAAGGTGCGCGACGCCGTCGACTACGTCGTCGCCAAGCTCGAGGCCGGCTGAAGCCGGCCGGGGATCGACACTCACCGCCCGAGGACACCCGCGCTGCCGACCGGACCGCGAGCTGACACCTCGGCTGCTGCACATCAGCTGACCCGGACTCTGGGGTGGGAGGTCCGCGACCCGGAACTGCTCCGCCGGGCGCTCTCCCACCGGTCGTGGTGCGCCGAGAACGCCGGCGTCGAGTCCAACGAACGCCTCGAGTTCCTCGGGGACGCGGTGCTCGGTCTCGTCGTGACGGACCACCTCTTCCGCACCTACCCCGGGATGCCCGAGGGGGAGCTCGCCAAGGTGCGGGCCTCGGTCGTCAACTCGTCGTCGCTCGCCGAGCTGGCCTCGGGGCTCGACATCGGCGACGCTCTCCTGCTCGGCAAGGGTGAGGACCAGTCCGGTGGGCGCCAGAAGCCGTCGATACTCGCCGACGCCATGGAGGCGCTGATCGGCGCCGTCTACATCGACGGGGGGTGGCCGGCGGCCGAGCGGATGGTCATGGAGCTCCTCGGGGAGCGCATCGAGGCGGCCGCGGCCGGCCCGGGTGGCCAGGACTACAAGACGCGCCTGCAGGAGCTGTGCGCGCGCGCCTTCGACGAGCTGCCCGTCTACGCCGTGCGCGACGAGGGGCCCGACCACGCGAAGGAGTTCGAGGCAGTCGTGCAGGTCCAGGGCAGGCCGGCGGGGTCGGGGCGGGGGCGATCCAAGAAGCAAGCGGAGCAGGCGGCGGCCCGCGCGGCCTGGGAGCACATCCTCGACGACCTGGACCTGGCGGAGACCCGGCGGCTGGACGTCCGGCGCGACCTGCCGGCGGCGAGCCGAGAGGGCCGGCGAGACGAGGGATAGAGCGCCGTGCCCGAGCTTCCGGAGGTGGAGACGCTCCGGCGAGACATCGAGAAGGAGTTCGTCGGCAAGCGCATCAAGGGTGTGGATGTCACCGGCTCCCGATCGGTGCGGCGTCACACAACCGCAGGCGAGTTCTCGGCCCGGGTGCAGGGACGAACCCTGGTGGCGGTGCGCCGGCGCGGCAAGTACCTGCTGCTGCGCCTCGACAGCGGGGACGTGCTCGTCGCCCACATGGGCATGAGCGGCCAGCTGCTGCGGGTCAACGCCAAGGAACCCGTCGCCCGGCACACCCACGTTGTCCTCGCGTTCGCCGGCGCCGCCCAGCTGCGGTTCGTCGACCCGCGGACCTTCGGCGAGCTCTTCGTGACCGCCCCCGGGCACCTGGAGGAGGATGTCCCCGAGCTGGCCCACCTGGGCTTCGACCCTCTCGACGACCGGATGACCTGGTCGCGCTTCGGTGCGCTGCTGGCGGCGCGCAAGACCAAGCTCAAGCCCCTCCTCATGGACCAGCGCTTCGTCGCCGGCATCGGCAACATCTACTCCGACGAGATCCTCTTCGCCGCGGGCCTCCGCCACGACCGCGGCTCGGACACCCTGACGCCCCAGGAGGTGCGCCGCCTCTACCGCTCGATGGTCGAGATCCTGCAGGAGGCCGTGCGCCACCGCGGGTCCTCCCTGGACGACGAGCAGTACCGGGACATCTTCGGGGACGTCGGCGAGTTCCAGCGCCTGCACAACGTCTACGCCCGCGCCGGCGAGGCGTGCCCTCGCTGCCGGTCGACCATCGTGCGGGTGAAGGCCAACGGGCGGAGCACCTTCTATTGCCCCCACTGCCAGGTGTGAGAGGGCCCGGCGGGCGGCGGGCGGCGGGCGGCGGGCTGCGGGCTGCGGGCTGCCTGGTGCCCACCGAGTCGAGATGTCTGATGGTGTTTCATGGTGAAAGGACCACCCTTCTTGGCATGAAAGCTCGTTCCTGGAGTGAAAAGTGCGGCAGCAGCCCCCGATCGCACGCCAGGAACGAGAAACCACTCCAGGAACGAGCGCGGAAGCGCCGGCGGGAACGGCGCGGGGACTTCCTGCCGGCGCCGGGATGCGGGTCAGGGGGGATCCGCGAGCGTCGAGTGGCAGGCCACTAGGTTGGTCGCGCCGTGTTCCTGAAGTCGCTGACCCTAAAGGGGTTCAAGTCCTTCGCCGATGCGACGACCCTCGAGTTCGAGCCGGGGGTGACCGTCGTCGTGGGCCCCAACGGGAGCGGCAAGTCCAACGTCGTCGATGCCGTGGCGTGGGTCCTCGGCGCCCAGGGGCCGCGCACCCTCCGCTCGGCGAAGATGGAGGACGTCATCTTCGCCGGCACCCCCAAGCGGCCCGCCCTCGGCAGGGCCGAGGTGGCCTTGACCATCGACAACAGCGCCGGTCTCCTCCCCATCGACTTCACCGAGGTGACGATCACCCGGACGCTCTTTCGAAGCGGCGAGTCCGAGTATGCGATCAACCGGGTGCCGTGCCGGCTGCTCGACATCCAGGAGCTCCTGTCCGACTCCGGTGTCGGCCGCCAGCAGCACGTGATCGTCTCCCAGGGCAACCTCGACTCGGTCTTGAACTCGCGCTCCGAGGACCGCCGGCTGATCATCGAGGAGGCAGCGGGGATCCTCAAGTACCGTCGGCGCAAGGAGAAGGCCGAGCGGCGGCTGGAGTCGACCGAGGCGAGCCTCGTGCGGCTCCAGGACCTCCTCCGGGAGGTCCGCCGCCAGCTGCGCCCCCTCGAGAAGCAGGCCGAGGCCGCCCGCCGGCACGGCGACCTGGTCGCCGAGCTGGCGGCGGTGCGTCGGTACCTGATGGGAGGCGAGCTGGCGGCGGTCGAGGAGCGGCTGTCCGCCGCCGCCCGCCACCGCGGCGAGCTCGCCGGGGCGGAAGCGGCCGTGCGCGGCGCGCTCGCGCGCCTGGACGCGGAGGTGATGGCCGCCGAGGCCCAGAGCGAAGCGACGCTGCGCAGCGGGCGGGTCGACCTGGCGGACCTGGTGTCACGAGCCGAAGCGTTGACGGCGAGGGCCGCGGGCATGGTGGCGCTGCTCGCAGAGCGACGCCGCTCCCTCGAGCGGGCGCTCGCGGCGGCGGTCGACCAGGACGTCATCGCGAGCCTCGAAGCGGAGGCTCGAACGCTGGCCGACCGGCTCGCGAGCACCGACCAGGAGGCCACGCTGCTTTTGCCCCAGGCCGACGAGCTGGCCCGCGGAGAAGCGGAGCTCGCCGAGGAGGTCGCAGCATCGGAGGAACGCTGGCGTGGATCCGTTCCGGCCACGGACCCCGCGGCGGAGGTGCGCGGCGAGCTGGCGGCGCTCCGATCGACGCTGGAGCGGGGGCGGGCGGAGCTCGGGCGCCTCGACGCCCGTGCCGCCGGCACGGAGCAGCGGGCGACGCGGCTGAGGGCGGAGGTCGAGCGGCAGGCCGCGGTCGTCGACGAGACCCGGAGGGCGGCCGCCACCCTGGCCGAGGCCGCCGAGCGGGCGAGGGCCGTGTACGCAGAGGCCGACGCCGCCGCGGAAGCGGCGATGGAGGAGCAGCGCCAGGCCGACGCCGACCGTCACCGCTGGACGGCACGCGAAGAGGCGCTCGCCCAGGCGCTCGACCAGGCCCGCGCCCGCGCTGGCGCGGAGCGCCTGGCGAAGGTGGTGGGCGTGGTCGGAACCCTCATGGAGCTCGTCGAGCTCGACGACGGGTTAGAAGCCGCGTTCGAAGCTGCCGCCGGCGAGGTCCTCTCCGCGGTGATCGTCGACGGCGTCGCCTCGGCTCGCCGGGGTCTCGAAGAGCTGCAGCGGGGCTCGGCCGCCGGAGCGGTAATGGCCCTCCCGGACCTCGCCGCGGGCCGGGCCGGCTGGCCGGCGAGGGAGCCTGACGGAGGTGACCGGGCCGGAAGCTCGGGGTTGCCGGCCGCGGCGCGCCCGCTGCTCGGGTACGTGCGGGCAGTCCTTCCCGGGGTGCGCCGCCTGATCGAGGAGCTCTTGCACGACGCTGTCGTGGTCGACGGCTCCTGGGAGCAGGCGGTCGACCTGGCCGTCGCCCGGCCCGACCTGGTGGTCGTGACTCTCTCCGGCGACCGCTTCTCGCGTGGCCTGTGGCGAAGCGGTGCCGGGGGATCCGGCGCCACGCGCGGGGCGGTGGACGAAGCACGCCAGCACGCCGCCGACGCCCGAGCCCGGGCGGCCCGCGCCGCCCCGCAGGTGCGGGAGGCGAGGGCGGTCCTCGAGGACGCCCGCCGGCGTCGATCGGCGGCGGCGGCGGCCGTGGAGGCCAACACGTCCCGCGGCGGCTCGGCCGAGGGCGCCCGCGGGCGCGCGGAGGCGGACCTGGCGGAGGTTCGCGCCGAGCTTGCCGGCGTCTCGGGCCAGCGCCTGGAGCTCGTGGCCCGGCTCGAACGGGATGAGGCCCGTGTGGCCGAGCTCGAGTCCTTGCTGCCGGCGCTGCAACAAGCGGCGGAAGAGGAAGCCCAACGGGTGGCGGCGGAGAGGGCGGCGCGCGCGAGGCTCGCCCAGCGGACCGCCGAGGTCGCCGCCATGCGGCGCGCGCTCGAGGTCAGGGCGGCGGGCCTCGAGGAGCGGCGGACCCTCACCGAACGCCGGCTCCGGGAGGTCGAGGAGCGGCTGCGCCGCAACGCCGAGGAGAGGGACCAGGCGGAGGCCCGCAGGCTGGGCCTCGAGCTGGCGGCGCGGGCGACCGGGAGGCTTCTCGCCGTGGTTCGCGAGCGAGAGCGCGAACTCCATGACCTTGCGGCGACCGTGCGCGAAGCCCGCCGCACCGAGTCGGAGAGCCTCCGCCAGCAAGCCGAGCACCTCGAGCAGCTCCGCCGCCAGCGCGGGGCCGCCGAGCGTGAGCTGGCCGAGCTGCGCGAGAGGATCAGCCGGGTGGAACTGGACGACGCCGAGGCCCGAGTCCGCCTCGAGGGTCTGACGGAGGCTATCCGGCGCGACCTCGACTGCGAAGCCGACGCGGTGCGCGGGGCCGAGTGCCCCCCGCTGGCTCCGGGCACGAGCGCCACCAGCCGGCGGGCCGAGCTCGAGCGGGAGCTGCGCATGCTCGGACCCGTCAACCCGCTCGCCCTCGAGGAGCACGCAGCGCTCGAGGAGCGCCACAGCTTCCTCGAAGCACAGCTCGACGACGTCCGCAGCGCCCGGCGCGAGCTGACCAAGGTGATCCGCGCGATCGACGGCGAGATCGTGGAGGTCCTCGGCGCCGCGTACGCGGACGTCGCCGACAACTTCGAGAAGCTGTTCGCCACGCTCTTCCCCGGAGGCCAGGGCCGCCTGCGTCTGACAGATCCCGAACGCATACTCGAGACCGGCATCGAGATCGAGGCGCGGCCGGTGGGCAAGAACGTCCGGCGGCTGTCGCTGCTCTCCGGCGGCGAGCGCAGCCTTGTGGCGATGGCATTCCTGTTCGCCGTGTTCCGCAGCCGCCCGTCACCCTTCTACATGATGGACGAGGTCGAGGCCGCCCTCGACGACGTCAACCTGCACCGCTTCCTGGATCTTCTGCACGAGTTCCGCCAGGAGTCGCAGCTGCTGGTCGTGAGCCACCAGAAGCGCACCATGGAGGCCGCCGACTGCCTCTACGGCGTCACCATGGCGCCGGGCGGGTCATCACGCGTCGTGAGCGAGCGGATCGCCGCTTCGGCTTGAGCACCCGGCCGGCGAGGAGCGTCCCCGCAGCCCGTTAGCATCGGCAGGCCATGCTCACGCTGATCATCGTCCTGATCGCGATCGCGGTGGTCGTGCTCTTCTCGGCCGCCTTCATGCTCACGGGGCGCCGGCGCGCCGCCCGGCTCCCGAAGGTCCCGCCTCGCCCCGCCCCGCCGGCGCCGCCAAGGGTCGCCCCGCCCGCCGAGGCCCCCGGTCCGCCTGCAGCCGGCCCCGGGGTGGAGG
>JAJYLA010000072.1 GCA_021788115.1 Actinomycetes bacterium
GCGGGCCTGGGCTCGAGGCACCGCCCCCCGGGGCCCCGCCGGCGGGCCGCGGGCCTGGGCTCGAGGAGATCCTCGAGGAGGAGCCGGAGGCGGTCGAGGAGGAGGCCCCCGGCGTCCCGGCGGAGGTCGCCGAGGGCGAGGCCGTCGCGCCTCCGGCGGTCCCGCGGTTCCGCGACCGCCTGGGGCGTGCCCGGTCGCTCCTGTCCGGCTACATGGCATCGGTGCGCTCGCGGGACCGCATCGACGACGCCACCTGGGAGGAGCTCGAGGAGGCGCTCATCCTCGCCGACGTCGGTGCCGACCTCACCGCACAGCTCCTCGCCGACCTGCGCAGCCGGGTGAAGCAGGATCGCATCGCCGGACCCGACGCCCTGCTCGAAGCGCTCAAGGGTGAGCTGGTGACGGTCCTCGACGGAGACCGGACGCTGCACAGCGTCGAGGGCGTCACCAACGTGTGGCTCTTCGTGGGCGTCAACGGCGTCGGCAAGACGACGACGATCGGCAAGATCGGTCTCCGCCAGATCGACGCCGGGCACAAGGTGGTGATGGCCGCCGGCGACACGTTCCGGGCGGCGGCCGCGGATCAGCTCGAGCTGTGGGCTACCCGCGTGGGTGCGTCGATCGTCCGCGGCAACGAGGGGGGTGACCCGGGGGCGGTGATTTTCGACGCCGTGCAGCACGCCACCGCCCGCGGGGCCGACCTCGTCCTCGCCGACACGGCCGGCCGGCTGCACACCAAGACGAACCTCATGGAGGAGCTCAAGAAGGTGCGCCGCGTGGCGGAGCGACCGCCCGGCCAGGTGACCGAGGTCCTGCTCGTCATAGACGCGACCACCGGGCAGAACGGGCTGGTGCAGGCACGCCAGTTCACCGACGCGGTGGGGGTGACCGGCGTGGTGCTGACCAAGCTGGACGGCACGGCGAAGGGCGGCATCGCGGTGGCGATCCGCTCGGAGCTCGGGATCCCCATCAAGCTCGTCGGGCTCGGTGAGGCGCCCGACGACCTCGTCGACTTCGACCCGGTCGAGTTCGTAGACGCGCTCGTCTCCGAGTAGCGGTAGCCGGCGGCGGGGGGCGCCGCTCGCCGTGCTCAGCGGAGCAGCAGGGTCCGGATCCGCCGGCTGGCGACGGCGAGACCCACGGCCCCCATGGCGACCAGGTAGGCGGCGTGGCCGACATCGCCAACCCCGACATACCCGAGGGTGAGGGACCGTGTGAGGCTGACACCGTGGTAGAGGGGGGTGAGCTCGACGACCACCTGCAACCAGCGGGGATAGGTGGACAGCGGGTAGAAGGTCGTGGAGAACAGGAACATCGGCAGCAGCGCCAGTTGCACCATGTCGAAGTCCGTCCAGCCCCGCATGTACGTCGTGGCCGCCATTCCCACGGCCGAGAAGGCCAGCCCGATCATCACCGCCGCCGGAAGCGCGAACACCGCCCACGCGGACCGGATGTCACCCAGGGCCGCCATCATGACCACGAAGATGGCGGCGTAGGCGGTGCCGCGCAGCATGGCGTAGACGACCTCCCCGCGTGCCACGTCGGCCGCCCCCATGGGCGTGGCCAGCACGGCATCGTAGATCTTGGCGTACTTCAGTTTGAAGTAGACGTTGAAGGTGCACTCGTAGACGGCGCCGTTCATGGCGGACGAGGCGAGCAGGGCGGGCGCCACGTAGGGGGCGTAGGGGATCAGGCTGTGGTGCGGGCCGGGGATGCTCGTGACGAGCTTGCCGATGCCGATGCCGATCGACAGCAGGTAGAAGACCGGCTCCGCGATGCCCGACAGCGGCACCCACCAGGTGCGCCGCGCGACGAGCAGGTTGCGCTCGATGAGCCGGCGCCCCCGACCGAAACCGAGGACGGCCGGGGGGACGACTCGAAGGGCCAGTGTCGCCCGCTCGCCGCTCACGTGCGCAACCGTCTCGTGTACGTGCGCGAGGCGATCACCGCGCCCACCACGGCGAGTGCCACCAGGTAACCCGCGTGGACAGCGGCCGATGCCGCGCCGAGCCGGCCGAGGGTCAGCAGCCGGCACAGCTCGACCCCGTGCCACAGCGGCGTGGCGTACGCGATGACGCGCAGGCCCACGGGCAGCACGCTCACCGGGAAGAAAACCCCCGAGAACAGGAACAGGGGGATCATCCCGAGACGGAACACCAGGCTGAAGCTCCCGTCGTTGTCCTGGGTGGCGGCGAAGGCGACCAGAGGCGTCGAGAAGGCCATGCCGACGAGGATCCCCGCCGGGAGCACGGCGGCCGCCTCCGGAGAGGGCGTCACGCCGAAGGCCGCCATGACGATCAGGTACGGAGCGACCGCCATCGCCACGCGCGCCCCGATCCAGGTCAGGTGCCCGGCGAGCACGTCGACGACGCGAAGCGGCGTGGCCAGCATCGCGAAGTAGGTGCGGGTCCACTTGATCCCGCCCATGACCGGGAAAGTCGACTCGCCTGCGGCCGCAGTGGCCGCGTTGGCCGCGGCAAGACCGGGCGCCACGAACTGGAGGTAGCCCATGTGCCCGAGTGACGCGGCGCCGCCGCCTTTGTTCACGAAGGATCCCAGGCCCACACCCATCGCCAGCAGGTACAGCAGCGGGCTGACGAACGTCGACATGATCGACGCCCGCCAGGTGCGCCGGTAGGCGAGGAGGAAGTACTGCGTCGCGCGCAGCGCCGGAGGGGTCGCCACGGCGATCAGTCCACCAGCTGGCGGCCGGTGAGGCGCAGGAAGACATCCTCGAGGGTCGCCCGGCGGACGAGCACGCTCACCGGGGCGAGGGCGCGCCGCTGGACTGCCTCGACCGTCGCGTCCCCCTGGTCGGTGTAGAGCAGCAGCCGGTCCGGGAGCACCTCGATCCGCTCGGGTATGTCGGCCACCTTGTCCGCGTGGCGCTCGCTCTCGCCCGGACCGAAACGCAGCTCGACGACCTCCCGGGTGCAGTACCGCCCGATCAGCCCCTGGGGAGACCCCTCCGCCGCCACCGTGCCGCGATCCATCACGACGAGGCGGTCGCACAGCTGCTCCGCCTCGTCCATGTAGTGGGTGGTGAGCACCAGCGTGACCCCCTGCGACTTGAGACGGTAGAGGCGGTCCCAGAGGGCGTGGCGGGCCTGGGGGTCGAGGCCGGTGGTCGGTTCGTCGAGCAGGAGCAGCTCGGGCTCGTTGATGAGGGATCGGGCGATCGTGAGCCGCCGCTTCATCCCGCCCGACAGCGGCTCGACCCGGTCGTCGCCGCGCTCGGTCAGCTGGGCGAAGCGGAGGAGCTGCTCGATCCGCGGCCTGAGCTCGCTGCGGGGCAGGTCGAAGTACCGCCCGTAGACGTAGAGGTTCTCCCGCACGGTCAGCTCGAGGTCGAGGCTGTCCTCCTGGGGCACCACCCCGATCCTCCCCCGTATGCGGGCGCCGTCGCGGTCGGGGTCGAGGCCGAGGACGCTCAGGTCCCCGGAGGTGCGCGGGGAGACGCACGCGATCATCCGCATGGTGGAGCTCTTGCCGGCTCCGTTCGGGCCGAGGAAGCCGAAGGCCTCGCCCCGCTCCACGGCGAAGTCGATCGAGTCCACGGCCCGGACGGTGCCGAACTGCTTGACGAGGCCGCGCCCGTAGATGAGCGGTTCACCAGGCACGGGAGCTTTCTACCGCGCCCGGCGGGTGATGCGCGGGGCGTTTGCCGCCCGGAGGCCGGAGGAGGGTGGCGTCGTCTACGCTGGTGAGCTGCATGTTCGAAAGCCTGACCGACCGCTTCGACGCGATATTCAGCCGTCTGAGAGGCCGCGGCCGGCTGAGCGAGGCCGACGTCGACGAGGCGCTGCGCGAGATCCGCCTGGCGCTCCTGCAAGCCGACGTCAACCTCCGCGTCGTCCGCGACTTCGTGGGGCGCGTCCGCGAGGACCTCGTGGGTGTCGATCTTTCCCAGAGCCTCAGCCCCGGCCAGCAGGTCGTCAAGGTCGTCCACGACGAGATGAAGCAGATCCTCGGCGGGGAAACGCTCCGCCTCGGCTACGCCTCCCGCCCGCCGACCGTCCTGCTCCTGGCCGGCCTTCAGGGGTCCGGGAAGACGACGGCCGCCGCCAAGCTGGCGTCGTGGTTCAAGCGGCGGGAGGGCCGCAACCCGCTTCTCGTGGGTGCCGACCTGCAACGGCCCGCAGCGGTGGAGCAGCTGCGCGTCCTCGGCCAGCAGGCGGGGGTCCCCGTCTTCAGCGAGCCGTCGGACCCCGTGACGGTGGCCAAGAAGGGGCTCGATGAGGCGGTGCGTCTCGGGCGGGACGTCCTGGTGATCGACACGGCCGGGCGTCTGTCCATCGACGCCGAGCTCATGGAGGAGGTCCGGCGGATCTCCGAGACCGTCGAGCCGCACTACACCTTCCTGGTCATCGACGCGATGACCGGCCAGGACGCCGTCGCCACGGCGGAGGCGTTCCACCGGACGCTCGATCTCGACGGGGTGATCCTCACCAAGATCGACGGCGACGCCCGGGGCGGGGCCGCCCTGTCGGTCAAGGAGGTGGTCGGCCGGCCGATCGTCTTCGCGTCGACCGGAGAGAAGCTCGGGGACTTCGAGCAGTTCCACCCCGACCGTATGGCCGACCGGATCCTCGGCATGGGTGACGTCCTGACCCTGATCGAGAAGGCCGAGGCCCACCTGGACCAGACGCAGGCGGAAGCGGCGCTGGACCGCCTGCAGCAGGGTCACTTCACCCTCGAGGACTTTCTCGAGCAGATGCAGCAGGTCAAGAAGATGGGCCCGCTGTCGGGGCTGGTGGGCATGATCCCCGGCCTGCCCAAGGAGGTCCGCAACGCCGAGATCGACGACAGCCTCATGGGACCCGTCGAGGCGATCATCCACTCCATGACCCCCGATGAGCGGCAGAATCCCTCGATCATCAACGGCTCTCGCCGCCTCCGCATCGCCCGGGGGAGCGGCACCACCACCACCGAGGTGAATACGCTTCTGGACCGGTTCAAGCAGATGCAGCAGTACATGCGCCAGATGGCCGCCGTGCCCGGCCTGGGCGGCCGGATGGCCCGCCGCGCCGCCGGCGGCCGCAAGTCGAAGAAGAAGAAGCGGGGCCGCTAGCCGCGGCGAGCGCCCGGCCCCGAGTAGCCATTCCACAGAAGAAAACAAGCCCACAGAAGAAAAAGAGAAGAGAGCAGTCGAACAGATGGCCGTGAAACTCCGTTTGATGCGGATAGGAAAGAAGAAGCAGCCGGTCTACCGGGTGGTCGCGGCGGACAGCCGCTCGCCGCGTGACGGCCGGTTCATCGAGATACTCGGCACCTACGAGCCCCGTGCAGAGCCGAGCAAGGTCGTGCTCGACCGGGAGAAGGTGGCCCGGTGGCTGCGCGACGGGGCGAAGCCCACTGATACGGTCGCCCGGCTGCTGGCGCAGGCCTCGGCGGGCGAGCCGCCGGCGGGTCCGCAGACGGCCGGCAAGCCGTGAGCAGCCTCGGCGAGGACCACGCCGACAGGGTCGACGCCGACGACGACTGGGACGACCACGGCGAGGTGGATGGGGGCCGCGCCAAGTCGGTGCTCCTCTTCGTGACCCGCCAGCTCGTCGACGACCCCGGCGCGATCCAGGTGGACACGAGCGAGACCCGCAACGGGATCAAGCTGTCGCTGCGGGTGGCGGCCGGCGACATGGGCAAGGTGATCGGTCGGCGGGGGCGGGTCGCACAGTCGATCCGCAGCGTCGTGCGCGCCGCGGGAGCCAAGGACGGCGTCGACGTCCTGGTCGACATCGTCGACTGAGGACCCCTCCCCGCGGGAGGGCCTTCTGGAGGTCGGCCGGGTCGTGCGGGCCCACGGCCTGCGCGGCCGCGTCGTCGTCGAGCTGTGGACCAACCGGGAGGAGCGGATGGCGCCGGGTGCCGTCCTGCACGCGGGAAGCCGCGACCTCCGCGTCACGGGCGCCGCACCGGCGGCCCCCGCCGGCGGCCGGCGCCGCTGGGTGGTGGACTTCGACGGGATCAGCGACCGGGAGGCCGCCGAGTCCCTCCGGGGGCGGGTGCTTTTCGCCGAGCCGATCAGCGACCCCGACGCCCTGTGGGTGCACGAGCTGCTCGGGTGCGAGGTGCTCGACTCGGCCGGGGAGCGTGTCGGCACGGTCGAGGCGGTGGAGGCGAACCCGGCCAGCGACCTGCTCGTCCTGGACGGCGGGCGGCTCGTGCCCTTGCGGTTCGTCACCGAGCGGGGCCCGCGCTGGTTGAGGGTGGAAGCGCCGCCGGGCCTCCTCGACCCGTGACCGGCGGGGGTGTGACGCCGGCCGTGCGTGTCGATGTGTTCAGTATTTTTCCGGACCTCGTGGCCCCCTGGACGCACGCGAGCCTGATCGGCAAGGCCGTCGCCGCCGGGCTCCTCGACGTGCGGGTGCACGACCTGCGCGCCGGCGCCGGCGACCCGCACCGCTCCGTCGACGACAGCCCCTTCGGGGGCGGTGCGGGGATGGTGCTCGCGCCGGAGCCGCTGTTTCGGGCGGTCGAGGAGGTGGGCCCGCCCCGCCCGCTGCTGCTGCTCGCCGCCGGCGGCCGGCGCTTCGACCAGCGGTGGGCGGCGGAGCTGGCCGGGGGGAGCGGGTTCTCGTTGCTGTGCGGGCGCTACGAGGGCGTCGACCAGCGTGTCGCCGACCACCTGGTGGACGGCGAGATGTCGATCGGCGACTACGTCCTCGCCGGCGGCGAGATCGCGGCCCTCGCCGTGGTGGAGGCCGTCTGCCGGCTCGTGCCGGGTGTGATGGGCAACGTCGACTCCGCGCTCGAGGAGAGCTTCAACGACGGCCTGCTCGAATATCCGCAGTACACCCGGCCCGCAGTGTTCCGGGGGTGGGGGGTGCCCGAGGTGCTCCGCTCCGGAGACCACGCCCGTGTGGCGCGCTGGCGGCGGGCCCGGGCGCTGGCGCGCACCGTCGAGCGACGGCCCGACCTGATCGCCCGCCGCGGCGGCATCACCGAGGCCGAGCGTGCCCTGCTGGTCGAGTTCGGGCTCGACGAAGTATCCTGAGCCCTCGCCTCCCATCCCCCGGCAGGAGCTTCGACGCCATGAACCCCACCGATGTGATAGACCGCGACAGCCTGCGCGACGACGTGCCCGACTTCGCCCCCGGCGACACCCTCAAGGTCCACGTCCGCGTCGTGGAGGGCAACCGGCAGCGCGTCCAGGTCTTCCAGGGCGTCGTGATCCGGCGGCAGGGCTCCGGTTTGCGGGAGACCTTCACCGTGCGCAAGATGAGCTTCGGGGTCGGCGTCGAGCGCACGTTCCCGGTGCACTCGCCGGTCCTCGCCAAGATCGAGGTTGTGACCCGGGGCGACGTGCGGCGCGCCAAGCTGTACTACCTGCGGGAGCGCACGGGCAAGGCCGCGAAGATCAAGGAGAAGCGCGTCGCGCGCTGACCGCCCGCCCGGAGGGGACGGAGCCCGGCGGGGGAAGATCCGGTGGTGCTGGTCGCCGCCCGGGGGCGCCCGGGGCATACCATGGGCTCGTGACGAGTGAGCCCCGATGAGCGCCGAGGACCTCGAGCGGTACGAGACCGAGATAGAGCTGCAGCTCTACCAGGAGTACAGGGCGGTCCTCGCCCTCTTCAAGTACGTGGTGGAGACCGAGCGGCGTTTTTACCTCGCCAACGACGTCACCATGGAGGCCAAGGGCGAGGGGGACCGCACCTACTTCGAAATCACCCTCGGGGACGCGTGGGTGTGGGACATGTACCGGCCCGCACGCTTCGTGTCCTCCGTGCGGGTGGTCACCTTCAAGGACGTCAACATCGAGGAGCTCCCGGAGAAGGAGCAGTAGCGATCCCGCCCCGTCCGGGCAGCGGGCGCAGCCGCGCGCTCGGCGTGGCAGGCGAGCGGCAGGCCGCCGCGTGGTACGAGCAGCGGGGCTACGAGATCCTGGCGCGGAACTGGCGCTGTCCGGAGGGGGAGCTGGATCTCGTCGCCCGCAAGGGGGCGACCATCGTGTTCTGCGAGGTCAAGACGCGCACGGGCAGTTCCTTCGGCATCCCGGCCGAGGCGGTGACGCCCGCCAAGCAGGCCCGGCTGCGCCGGCTGGCCGGGCGGTGGTTGCGCCAGGACGGGTCCGGGCTCGGCGCCGGCCGGGCGCTCGTCCGCTTCGACGTGGCCTGCATCCTCGGCGGGCGCCTGGAGGTCCTCGAGCAGGCCTTCTGACGGTCCGGCGGTCCGCAGGGGGGCGGTCAGCGTCCCGGGCGTCGGCGGTCCCGGTACTCCCAGCAGGACCGGTGCCAGTGCCGGCGCAGGTCGGGGGAGTCGCGGGGGACGACCACGAGGTGGCCGACGCCGACAGAAATCGGCTGCTGGCAGCCGGGGCACGTGTAGATCTTGCGCGCACGGTAGGGGTGCACAGGGCGAACGTCGAGGCCACCCGACCAGTCAGCGGGCACGGTCACGACCCGAGTCTTGCCCAAACGCGGCAGGGCCGTGGACCGCTGCGACGGACCGTCACACCTCCCCTGTAGCGTGCGTGGCAGCGCTCGGCGGCCGGCGGCACGGCCCCTCACGGTCCACAGCCTGGAGGTCCTCGTGCTCGCTACCGTGTCGTCCGCCACGTTGATCGGGGTAGAAGGCCGTCCGATCACGGTCGAGGTCCACGTGTCGGGGGGCCTGCCGTCCTTCACGATCGTCGGTCTCCCCGACGCGTCCTGCCGGGAATCGCGCGACAGGGTTCGTGCTGCGATCCTTTCCAGCGACCTGCAATGGCCCCAGCACCGGGTCACCGTCAACCTGGCTCCCACAGGGGTCCGCAAGGGTGGGGCGGCCCTGGATCTGCCGATCGCCGTGGCGTTGCTCGCCGCCTCCGGACAGGTCGGCGCCGGCGCGGTCGCCGGCATGGCGTTCCTCGGCGAACTCGGCCTCGACGGGAGCATCCGCAAGGTGCAGGGCGCCCTGCCGCTGGTAGACGCCGTCACGGCCCCGTGTGTGGTGGTGCCTGCCTCCTGCGCCGCCGAGGCCGCCCTCGTGCGGCCCCGCGCGGTGCGCTGCGCACCCAGCCTGCGTTGCCTGGTCGCGGTGCTGCGCGGCGAGGAGGGGTGGCCGGCGCCGCCCACGGCGGCGTCCGAGCCGGAGGACGACACGGGGCCGGATCTCGCCGACGTCCGGGGCCAGCCCCTCGGGCGTTTTGCCGTCGAGGTCGCCGCCGCCGGCGGCCACCACCTCCTCCTCGTCGGGCCGCCCGGCGCCGGCAAGACCATGCTGGCCGAGCGGCTTCCGGGCCTTCTTCCCTTCCTCGGCACCGACCAGGCCCTCGAGGTGAGCAGGATCCACTCCGCCGCCGGCATCCCCCTGCCTCCGGGAGCTCTCGTGCGCCGGCCACCGTTCCGTTCCCCCCACCACAGCTCGTCGCTGGTATCGCTGATCGGCGGGGGCGGTCCGCACATGCGCCCCGGCGAGCTCAGCTGCGCCCATCACGGGGTTCTCTTCCTGGACGAGATGGGGGAGTTCCCCTCCGACGTGCTCGACACGCTCCGCCAACCGCTCGAAGAGGGGCGCGTCCTGGTGTGCCGGGCGCGTGCCAGCGTGGTGTTCCCGGCGCGGGTGCTCCTGGTCGCCGCGATGAACCCCTGCCCGTGCGGCAGCGACGGCAGGCCCGGGTCGTGCCGGTGCCGCGGCGCGGTGCGCGCCCGCTACATCTCCCGGGTCTCCGGTCCATTGCTCGACCGCTTCGACCTGCGGGTGGCCGTGGACCGACCCGACGCGGAGGACCTGCTCCCCGGCGGTGCCGCAGCAGCGGGCGAAGCCACCGAGTCGGTTGCTCGACGGGTCGCCGCGGCCCGGACGCTGGCACGCGGCCGCGGCGTTGCCTGCAACGCCCGCCTGCCCGCTCCGACGCTCGATGCCGCGGCGCCGCTCACGCCCGGGGCGCGACGGGTGCTCGAACTGCACCTGCGCCAGGGGAGGCTGTCCGCCCGGGGGGTGCACCGGGTGCACAGGGTGGCGCGCACCGTCGCGGACCTCTCCGGGCGTGAGGCCCCGGTGACCGAGGACGACGTCTACGCCGCGATCGCCATGCGCGCCGATGTCTTCCCGCCCCAGGAGGTGGCGGTATGAGCGGCGATCGGGGATCACCGGGCGTCGGCCGGGACGCCTCCGGCTACGCAGCCGCGCTCGCGGGACTGCCCGGGATGGGCCCGGCGCTCCTCGTCAGCATCCTCCGCCGATGGACGCCGGAGGAGGCCTGGCGCAGGGTCTGCGACGGCTCCATCCCCCGTCCGGGGAAGCGGGGCTCCGCCGGCCAGGCAGCCGCCGGCCAGGCAGCCGCCGGCCAGATCGCCTGGGAGCCGGAGGGCGTGCCAGCCGCCAGGGGTGCGAAGCGCCCCTGGTCGGCGTTGGCGTCTCGCATCGACCCCCCCGGGTGGTGGCCGCGCTTCGCCGCGGCCGGCATAGGCGTCACCTGGCCGGGCGATCCCTTCTACCCCGCCGCGCTCGTGGAGGACCCGCAGCCGCCCGGCGTTCTCTTCTGGCGGGGGTCGCTCGACTCGCTGCGCCGTCCCTGCGTGGCGATCGTCGGGACCCGGCGGGCCACCCCCGACGGGCGGGCGGTCGCCTACGAGATGGCACGCGATCTCGCCGATGCCGGAATCTGCGTGGTGTCGGGGCTGGCGCTCGGCATCGACGGTGCCGCCCACTCCGGCGCTCTGAGCGCCACCGGTGGCCCGCAGCCTTCGGGCGGCACCGGCGGCGACGGCACGGGCGCCGCCCCGGGGGTCACGGTGGGCGTAGCCGCCAGCGGCGTCGACGTGCCGTACCCCCGCCAGCACGGTGCGCTGTGGGAGCGTGTGGCCCGAGCCGGCGCCGTCGTCTCGGAGAACCTTCCCGGTCGACCCGCTCAGGCGTGGCGTTTTCCCTCCCGCAACCGGCTGATCGCGGGCCTGGCGCGCATGGTCGTTGTCGTCGAATCGCACTTCCACGGGGGAAGCCTCATCACGGCGGAGGCTGCGATCGCACGGGGCATCGACGTCCGGGTGGTCCCCGGTCCTGTTCGCAGCCCGGCCAGCGCCGGCAGCAATCAGCTTCTCTACGACGGGCCCGGTCCCGTCCGCGACGCCCAGGACGTCCTCGACGGCCTCGGCATATACCGGTCCGGCGGCGCCGGCCTGCCGGGGCGGGGGGCAGGCGGCGGGAGGGCAGGTGGTGGCACGGCGGCGGGACGTCCCGAGATGCTCAGCCCTGCGGAGAGGACGGTGATCGAGGCGCTCGGGTGGCGGTCCACGACGCTCGGCGAGATCGCGGAGCGCACCTCCCTGGGTCTCGCGGCAGCGATGCGGGCCCTCGACGAGCTTTCGGCGCGCGGCCTCGTCGAGCAGCACGGGGCATGGTGGGCACGTCGCCGCAGCGGATAACGTCGGACGAACAATCCCAGGTCGATCCGCTTCGCGTGCATCGGGGACGGTAGCCTCGCCGATGGTGAGTGCTGCCTGCTACACCCCCGAGGACGTGACCGGAGGTGTCGTGGGGGCAGGAGTCTGATGGACGCCGAAGGGTCGACGGTCGACGAGCTCTGGTACGAGTACAAGCGCACGGGTGACCGCGCCCTGCGGGACCAGCTCATCGTCCGGTACTCGCCTCTGGTCAAGTTCGTCGCCGGGCGTGTCGCCACCGGTCTGCCTCACAGCATCGAGCAGGCGGACCTGGTCAGTTACGGCATGTTCGGGCTCATCGACGCCATCGAGAAGTTCGATCCGGGCCGCAGCATCAAATTCGAGACGTACGCGATCACGAGGATCAAGGGGGCGGTCATCGACGAGTTGCGGTCGATCGACTGGGTCCCCCGCTCGGTCCGAAGCAAAGCCCGCGCCGTCGAGCAGGCGTACGCCTCGCTCGAGGCGACGCTCGGGCGGTCGCCGACGGATGCGGAGGTGGCCGCGGAGCTTCAGATCTCCGAGACCGAGCTTCAGCAGGTCTTCGGGCAGATCTCCTACATCGGCCTGGTCGCCCTGGACGAGGTCATCTCGAGCGGAAGCGGCGACAGGGGGGACTCGGCGACCCTCGGAGACACCCTCGCCGACTCTTCGGAGGGGCCTGTGGCGGCGTTCGAGGTGGAGGAGATGAAGCAGATCCTCGCCGGAGCCATCAACCGGCTCGGGGACCGGGAGAAGATCGTCCTCAGCCTGTACTACTACGAAGCGCTGACCCTCGCCCAGATCGGCGAGGTGCTGGGGGTGACCGAAAGCCGGGTCTGTCAGATCCACACCAAGGCCGTGATGCAGCTTCGCGGGCGGTTGCTGCTGGCCGAACGCTGACGCCGCCGCCGGGGCTCCTTTCCCGTCGCGGCCTGGCCGGCGAACTGCGCTACGATGCGGGTCCCCCGATAATCGGGGAACGGAATACGTCGTCCCCTGGTGTCCCCACGGTCGTTGCGGTATCCGCAGCGCGTCCCCAGGGGTCTCTGCTCAACCGATGGGAAGGGAGTTCACATGGCTGTCGTCACGATGAGGCAGTTGCTCGAAGCCGGGGTCCACTTCGGGCACCAGACCCGACGCTGGAACCCGAAGATGAAGCGTTTCATCTTCGGAGAGCGCAACGGCATCTACATCATCGACCTCAACCAGACGCTCGAGCGTATCGAGGTCGCGTACTCGTTTGTCCGGGACCTCGTCGCCGAAAACGGCTCCGTCCTCTTCGTCGGCACCAAGAAGCAGACCCAGGACCCAGTCGCGCGCTACGCAGCCCAGTGCGGTATGCCCTACGTCAGCGAGCGCTGGCTCGGCGGCATGCTCACCAACTTCAACACCATCGCCAGCAGGGTGAAGAAGATGCAGGAGTACGAGCGGATGCGCGCCGCCGGCGACTTCGACGCGATGCCCAAGAAAGAGGCGCTCATCCTGAGCCGGGAACTCGACAAGCTCGAGCGGAACCTTGGAGGCATCCGGGCCATGACGAGGCTCCCGGAAGCCGTGTTCGTCATCGACACCAAGAAAGAGCACATCGCGGTCACCGAGGCCAACAAGCTCGGGATTCCGCTCGTGGCCGTCGTCGACACGAACTGCGATCCGGACGTCATCGACTACGTGATTCCCGGCAACGACGACGCCATACGGGCCGGAACCCTCATGTGCCGGGTCATCGCCGACGCCGTCGAGGAGGGTCGTTTCATAGCCTCGCGCCGCGCCGCGCGGAGCGGCGTCCCTGCGCCGGCCGCCGGGCCGGCGCCGTTCGATCCGGAGGAGGAGGCCCGCCGCGCCGAGCAGCAGCGCGAAGCGCGCCGCCAGGCGGCCGTGGCCCAGGCCGAGCGCGAGGCTCGCCTTGCCGCCGCCCGCCGGCAGGCGAGCGCCGCTGCGCCGCCGGAAACGCCGGCGCCCGCCGACCGCACCGGGTCCGCTCCGGCCGACCGGACCGAGACGGCGCCTCCGGCAGACGAGACGGCGCCTCCGGCAGACGAGACGGCGCCTCCGGCAGACGAGACGGCGCCTCCGGCAGACGAGATCACCGCCGCATCTGCCCCCCAGGCCGGCGCGCCCGCCGAGGCCACGACAGAGGACACGGCGGGGGCGGCGACCGACACGAACAGCACCGAGGAGTAGAAGCAGGGCCATGGCAGACTTTTCCGCCCAAGACGTAAAGGCGCTCCGGGACGCCACCGGGGCCGGCATGATGGACGCCAAGCGGGCGCTCGTCGAAAAGGACGGGGACTTCACCGCGGCGGCAGCGTGGCTGCGCGAGCGCGGCCTCGGCAAGGCTGCGGAGCGGTCCGGGCGCGAGAACGTCGAGGGTGCGATCGCCGTCGCTGTCGCCGGAGACGCCGCGGCGCTCGTGGAGCTCAAGTCGGAGACCGATTTCGTCGCCAAGTCCCCCCAGTTCGTGGCGCTTGTCAACGAGCTGGTCACGGCTGTCGCCGAGCGCGGCGAGGGAGCGGTCGACGACCGCAAGGAGGCGATCGACGACCTCAAGCTCTCGTTCAAGGAGAACATCGAGCTCGGCCGGGTCGTGAGGTTCGTCGCCGCAGAAGGCGACGTCCTCGACACGTACCTCCACGTGCAGAACGGCAGGGGAGTCAACGGCATCCTCGTCGAGCTGTCGGGCGGCGACCGCGAGCTCGCGCACGACGTCGCCATCCACATCGCCTTCGGGCGGCCCGCCTACCTCCGGCGCGAGGACGTTCCGGAGGCGGACGTCGAGGCGGAGCGGGCGGCGCTCGAGGCGCAGACCCGCACCGAGGGCAAGCCCGAGCAGGCCCTGGCGAAGATCGTCGAGGGCAAGCTCCACGGGTGGTACAAGCGGGTCCCCGGAGGGGTGCTCGTCGACCAGCCCTTCGCCCGCGACGACAAGAAGACGGTCGGCCAGGTGCTCGGTTCGGCGACGGTCGTGCGGTTCGCCCAGGCCATCATCGGGGCCTGAGCGTCGCCGGCACAGGGGTGCGCCGCCGCGGCACCTGGCGCCCCGCCCCGGATCGCCCCGTCGCGTCCCGCGCCGTGCGCGAAGAGAAATCACACGCGCCCGGCTTCCAGGAGAGTCGAACAGAACACAGGGGATAGACCGAAAAGGGGCGGGTTGCCGCCGCTCCTGGTGCCCCCCGACCTCCAGGTCACGGCTCACCCGCGCAGCAGGCCGCCGGCACTACGCTGGTGGTCTCGTGGAAGGTAAGCCGCCGTGGCGACGGGTCGTGCTGAAGCTGTCGGGGGAGGCGTTCGCCAGCGGTGCCGCCGACGAGACGATCGACGGAGCGGCGGTGGAGAGGATCGCCAAGGAGGTCACCGACGCCCGTGCGGAGCTCGGCACCGAGATCGCCGTGGTGGTGGGCGGCGGCAACATCTGGCGGGGGGCCACCGGGTCGGCGACGGGCATGGACCGGGCCAGCGCCGACTACATGGGCATGCTCGCGACGGTCATCAACGCTCTGGCCCTCCAGGATGCCCTCGAGCGCCAGGGACAGCCCACCCGGGTGCAGACAGCGATCGGTATGTCGCAGATCGCCGAGCCGTACATACGCCTGCGAGCGATCCGCCACCTCGAGAAGGGGCGGGTGGTGATCTTCGCGGCGGGAACCGGGAACCCGTTCTTCACCACTGACACGGCAGGGGCGCTGCGGGCGGTGGAGATCGAGGCGGACGTCCTCCTCAAAGGCACGCACGGCGGCGTCGACGGCGTCTACGATGCCGACCCGCGCACCCACGTGGGCGCCCGCCGCCTCAAGGAGATCAGCTTCGACGACGTGATCTCCAAGCAGCTGCGGGCGATGGATCTGACCGCGATAACCCTGTGCAAGGAGAACTCGCTGCCGATCCACGTGTTCTCCATCATGGAGCCCGGCAACATACGTCGCGCCCTGCACGGGGACCAGATCGGTACGCTTGTCCGCTGATGGAGGACTCCTACATCGACACCGTCATCGAGGACTGCAAGGACAAGATGGCGAAGGCCGTCGAGCACATCCGCGGAGAGCTCGCCGGACTCCGCACCGGCCGGGCGGCCCCCGCCCTCGTCGAGAAGCTCCGGGTGGACTACTACGGGGCCGAGGTACCCCTGCAGCAGCTCGCCGGTATCCAGGTCCCCGAGGCCAAGATGCTCATGATCACCCCCTACGACAAGGGGTCGCTGAAGGCCATCGAGAAAGCCATCCAGAACTCCGACCTGGGGATCAACCCCAACAACGACGGGACCGTCATCCGCCTCACCTTCCCTCCCCTCACCGAGGAGCGGCGCAAGGCACTCGTGAAGGTGGCCCACACCAAGGCGGAGGAGGGCAGGGTGTCGGTTCGCAACATCCGCCGCTCCGCCCGCAAGGACCTCGAGTCCCTGGAGAAGGACGGCGACATTTCGACCGATGAGCTCGACCGCGCCGAGAAGGACCTCGAGCGCGTGACCCACGAGTACGTGACCGAGATCGACCGCGTGCTGCAGCACAAAGAGGAAGAGTTGCTTGTCGTCTGATCCCGGCCGCCGGGATGGGCGCCGAAGGCAGCGAGGAGGATTGCCGTGACCGAGCGGAGACACCGCGGCGAAGGCTCGCCCGGGCGCCGTCCGGCGGAAGGCGTTCGGATCATCGGGGCCGAAGAGGCTCAAGCGGCGCTGGACGCCGGCGAGGCCACCGGTCGCCGGCCGGAGGACGAGCCCCGCTTCGGGGACGTCCCGCCGGTACCCCAGGGACCGCGCCCGGCGCACCGTTTCCCGCTACCCGACACCGTCGACCCTGCCGAGGCGGTGTCCCTGCCACCGCCGGCACCGGGCTACTCGCCATCCGGTGAGCCGCCGGCTGCGGGCACGTGGGGCGACCCGCCCGCCGCGGGTGCCCGGCCCCCCGAGGACCCGCCGGCGCCGCACCGGTCCCCGCCCGGCCCGGACGACGAATGGGCCCCCCATGACCCGACGACCGAGCTGGGCATGCCCGGCTCGCCGAGGCCGGCGCAGCCGGCTCCCCCCGAGGAGGGGATCACCGTGACCGGAGGAGCAGCAGAGATGCCGCACTGGACCGATCCGCCCACCGGCGAGGTCCCCCGAATCCTCGCAACCGAGCACGACGAGAGCGACCAGGACGACCTCGCCGCCTGGCAGGCGCTCGGGACCCACACCGTGCGCTGGCGCGACGAGGACGACTGGGACGACGCGCAGGGCATCGGGGAGATCACCGGCGACGTCGAACCCGTGGGCGCTCTCGACCAGTCGCGCTCCGAGCACTCCGACCTCTACTCCTTCGACGAGGACTTCGAGAGGGTCGAGGCGGAGCGCTCCCGCGCCCACGGCGCCGTGGAACCCGAGGCCGCCTCCACCCGGCCGGCGACGGGCAGGGCCCGGGTCGTCCCCCAGGCCCACGCCCAGCGCGACCGCCCCACCGCCGGTCGCGCGCCGGGGCGCCTTCCCGGCGGGCGGCCGCCCGCCCGCGACGACCTCGGCAGCCGGGTCGTGGTGGGCATCGGGCTCGTCGTCCTGCTGGCCATCG
>JAJYLA010000208.1 GCA_021788115.1 Actinomycetes bacterium
AAAGGGCCGGATCCTCGCGGACCCGGCCCTCCCTGGCTGACTGCGTCGACGCGGGCTTCGCCGCGTCGAATCGTTACGGGGCGACGCGGCCGATGAACGTTCCCCAGTTGGCGAGAAGGGTGCGAGGGGTATTCGGGATGTACTCGGCGGCGAACCAGATGTTCCCCGACGAGTCCGCGACGGCCGCCGAGTAATCACCCCAGCGGCCGATGCCGTCCCCGCCGAAGGCGGTGTAGGCCGTGAAGCCATCGTCAGGAGCCTGTCCGGCTCCTGCGATGTGCACCGGGCCCACGTGACCGGGCGTGACCATCGCGTAGGCCGCGGTCGGGAAGTAGTCGGGCCCGACCAGGGTGAACGTCATCACGGCGCTGCCCCCGGGGGTCACTCCAATAGACGGGAATATCACGCTGTCTCCGGCCACGGAGACGTAGTTCTGGGCCTGGAGCCGCGGCGAGAAGGCACCGCGCTGCCACCGGGGGTTCACGACGAAGTACGCAATCCCGGCGGTCCCGGCGGTCCCGGGAGTCCCCAAGGCCGTGTTCAGACCCGCCCAGAGCTGGCCGTTCGCGTAGACGACCTGGTTCATCCGGTCGTCGTTGGCATTGAGCTGGGCCAGCGAGTCGGTGTACCCCAGCGCGGCAAGCGCGTCGCGAAGGGGCGTCGGACCGTCCTTCTGCGTCACCCCGAACGGATACGGCGCGCCGTACGGCTCCGTGGTTAGGACCGCGGGGTCCTGAAGCGTCAGTTGGGGCGACGCCGAGTTGAGCGAGCTCGTGTTGGTCAGCGCCCAGGCCGCAATGCGGTTATCGCCGGCCCCGAAGAAATCCAGCGCGCTCAGGAAGTACTCGGTGCCGCCGTTTGACGTGTCCCACTGACCCGGCGACGTGGCCGGCTGCAAGGAATACCAGATGCCGCCGGAATCCGGGGTAGGCAGGGCGCCGACGTTGTCGTACCACACTGCCGGCAGCGTCCCGGTGGCGCCGGTCGCGGCACTGGCGAGTTCGCTCTTGGAGATCCCGTACAGCTGGGTGCCGTTGAACCCGGGGTTGAAGAACGGGAACTCGTTCGTGGAGATGAAGATGCCGTTGGCATCGGCGCCGAGCAGCGGCTGGTCGCCAAGGCACGGGCAACCGGGATGACCGGGTGCGGTGCCATTCCCGTTGGTAGTGTCGAAGCTGAAGATCGTCCAGTCGCCCGTCGGGTCGCCGCTCTGACTTACAGCCAGATCGACGTGGGTCGTACCCGTGAAGGCGCCGGTAGACGGATCTGTGTCGAGCGTCAGTTCGCTCATGTAGAAACGGTCTGTGCTCGCGTCGTAGAGGCATTTCGGGTCCGTCATGAACGGGCCGAACACGAGGGGGCTGGCGCTTCGATCGATAGAGGGGGAATAACCGTAGAAGGCGTTCAGCGCCGTCGGGCCGGCCAGAAGGCTGCCCCCGGCCGAGTAGACCGCCGTCACGTCGTTGATGGTCTCGACAACGTATCCGTTGCCGACGCACAGGCCCTGGTCCGGCGGCTCGAGACTGTACTGGTTACCACCGCTCGCGGTCCGGGAGTCATAGTGGCTCAGCCCGTTGAAGCCGAAGAGGCCAGGATTGTTGCTCGTGACCGTGACGGGCGTCGGAATTGGGACGGTGAGGGACCCGCCCGAGCCCCCGGCCGACTTCGGCGTGCGCTCAAGTACGTCGGTGTTTGGGATCTCGGTGGCAGCAGATAGGGAGCTCCCCGGGCTCCCCGGCGCCGCCGTCACCATCCGAGTCGTCCCGATCTTTCGTAGATGGACGCTCGTCGCCTGTGGGTTCGTGGGGCCCGAGGCCGTCGCGACCGGAACGAGCGCGGCCAAGAGCACGATCGACGCCATCGTCGCGCCGAGGGCGCGCGCACGACGTGACGCGCGCGGCAGCTGGAGGGACGAGAACATCAAGCTCCTCCTCGCGGATGTGGTCTGACGCCCGGAAGCTCAGATGCCCGGGGACGCGGGCTGGGCCACCTGGCCGCGTCTGAGCTCGATGACAGCCGTCAAACCACCGTATAGCACTTCTGTACCGGGCCCGGCAAGCCGTTCGGCAAGGACTGGTGCGCACACGCACCCCTTCTACGGCCGATCACCCACGCCGCCCGGCCGAGACGCGACCCGAGGGAGAGCGGTCGTGCCTTCTGCTACGATCGCCGCCCATGAGCGAGCTGCCCGTCCCGGCCGTCGCGCCTCCCACGCCCAGCGGCGCCACGCCGAACATACAAAGTATGGCGGGCCGCGCACCCGGTCCGGGAGCGAGCTCCCCCGCCGGCACGAGGCTGAGCATCTCCCGCAGCACCGGCGCCACCCCGGCCCAAGTCGGCCTCGCCGACATCGCCCCCCTCTTCCGCTTCATGCGCGTCGCCGAGCAGCGCTTCGACACGCTCCGGATGACGATCGTGGACCGCCGGATCGGCGCTCGCGGGGACACCACCGGCAGGGCCGATGTCTGGGTCCGGCATCCGGGGTCGAGCAAGGTGGTCGTGGGCAAGGTGGTCGTGGGCAAGGTGGAAGGAAACGCATCGCAAGCCGTCTACGACGCCTGGGTGATCGACGGCGACACCGTCACGCACTTCGACGCCGACGCGAACGTGGTGCGCTCGCGACCGCGCCTCCCGATCCCCCGGGGTGCCGACACGGACCGCGACCTGCCGGCCTTTGGCCGCGTCTACCACCCACTGACCCCGCTCCCCGCCGGCACCCTCGCCGACACGTTCGTGCACCCCCACGGGTTCTGCCGCAACGTGCTCGCCACGGGGAGGCTCTCCCTGCCGGGCATCGTGACGGGGGCCGCCGGCCGCGAGATGACGCTCGTGCGCTGCGATCACCCGCGCAGCGCAAAGATGCTGGTCGACCGACCCGATCGCTGGCTGCTGGTCGGCGTCGACCGGGCGACCGGCCTGGTCCTGCTGCTCGAGGAGCACGTGGGCGACGAGCTGACGCGCCGGGCCGAGGTGACGGCGCTGGCGATGGACGAGCCGATCGGCGACGAGATCTTCACGCTGCACGTCTCGGACGGCGTGCGCCGGCTCTACTGACGCGCCCGGTTCGGTCCCAGGTACGAGCCCAGACCCTCGCGCAACGGCGTCAGCCGGCGCGGCATCGCCGCCAGCAGCGGCCCCACGTCGACCGTCGCCGGCTGGTTCACGAAGTCGACCCCGTCCGGCGTGAGCATGCGTCCCGGCAGGTGCTGGATCACGTGCGCCCCCAGCCTGAGCAGGGGCGCCGGCGCAGGCAGGATCGGCCGCCGCTTGCCCGCCACCCCCAGAGCGGTCGCCACGATCTGGCGCATGGTGAACGTCTCCGGACCGCCCAGCTCGAACGTGCGGTCGGCCGCCGCCGCATCCGTCAGCGAGTCGGCCGCG
>JAJYLA010000209.1 GCA_021788115.1 Actinomycetes bacterium
GCCTGCGCCGTCCACTTGAAACGAGCCGAACAGCGACAGCTCCCACATAAAACCTCGGCAAGACCAGGCCTCTCCGCTCGTCGGTCACCGTCCACTCTTCGGACTTACGCTTGGTTCAGGAATTAACCTTACGGGCGTCCTTGAGCATGTTGACTGGCGTGGTCGACGGTGGGCAGTGCTCGTTGGCTTAGGGCGACGAGCGTGGCCGCTGAGAGGAGGGCAACGCCCAGCCCGAGGCCGGTGCGTACGCCGCTGGGCCCGGTGGAGAGGACTCCGGCGAAGATTGGGCCGAGGCTCTGTCCGATGCCGAATGCCACTGTGAGCACGGCGATCGCCGGGGCGACGTGGTGCACTGCGAGGGAGCGACGGGCCATGTCCGTGATGGCAGTCACGACGGCGAGGAATGCCCCTCCGAAGAGCGCGGCCGAAGCGAAATCGCCGCCCGTGCTGGCGACGAGGAGGGGAAGTAGCGCTCCTAGGGTGGTCACCGCTAGGACCATTGCCGGGCCGCGTCCACCGTGCAGGCGACCCAACGGACGGCTCCAGGCGAACACTCCGAACACCGAGGCCGCTCCGAGGACGGCCCAGAAGGCGCTGATCGTCGCCGTCGTCATTCCTTGGGAGTGCAAGAAGGCGACAATGAAGGTGATGTAGGCGATGTAGCCAGCCCCGAACAGTCCGTAGGCGACGAGGGTTGGGGCCAAGCGTCGGACGGGCCATCCGAACAGGCGATGGCCTGGCGGGATAGACGGCTGGGGCACGCTTAAGGCCGCTGGGGCGGAGCCCGCCAGCGCCAGCACGGATGCGCCGCCGAGGACCACCCATCCCCAGCGCCACGACCCCCCGCCTGTCAGCCCGACGAGGGGCGGCAACGCCACCGCTGAAATGACGATTCCCAGCCCACCGCCCGCGAAGTAGGTCCCGAGCAGGGCGGCAGAGCGCCCCGGCGGGAGTTTCCTCACCACTTGGGTCATTAGCCCGGCACCAGATATGAAAACCACCGCCCCGCTCACGCCAGCTACCAGTCGCAAAGCGATCAGCGCGGCGAAGTGGGTCGTGGTGGCCTCGGCCAGCAAAGCCAGAGCGGTCAGGCCGAAAGCGGCGAGATAGGGCTGGCGGCTACCCACCCGCGACACCAGCGGCCCCGCCGTGATCGCGCCGGCCAAGTAGCCGACCGCGTTGGCGGTGTTCATGGCACCAGCCTGCGCGAAGCTCCAATGCAGATCAGCCCGCATGGTCGGCAACAGCAGCGAGTAAGCAAACCGCGCCCATCCCAACGCCGCTGCCGGCCCCAACGCCAGGCCGACCGCGCTGACCAGCGGACCCCGAGTGTCCAAACGCGGCGCTGCTCGAACACGCCCCACGGCGGACCTATCCTCCGTCGCCTCGCTGCGGGACGAAGGTCGCCGCGGGGGCGGGGGCGCGACGGCGTCTCCCATCTGCGCATATCTCCTTCAGCAGAACCTGGGCAATCTTGCGAGCGCCGCGAATCGCCACGCCGTCATCTTCTGCCAGCAGCCGGGCGTTCGCTCCCTCCACCAATAGGTGCAGCTTAGCCTCGAAAGACGTGCGTCCAGCAGTCCGGCTGGGTGCTTGAGCCCGAAGGAGGGGTCATGACATAGGCCGGACGCAGGCTCTTGTTGGCCTGCCGGTGCGGGTCCGGTCCGGGGAGACGCCAGGATCCCCGGTAGTGAAGCTCCCGGGTCCGGTTGCCGGGGTCGGAGCGGGGTGGATCAAATGGCCGGTCCGCAGCATGAAGCGAAGTCTGCAGCGTCGTCAAGGAGCCCGCGTGTGCGGGGAAGTGGGGGAGCCGAGCCTGTGTGTTTTTGGCGAAGGCCATGGAAGGCACCAGAGAGCCTGGAGCGGGCGCCGAGGGACCTTTCGGCGTAGGGGACGTGGAACGGTCAGAAGGTCAGCGAGGGAACTGGAGAGGCCGTACTCGGCCCTGATCCTGCGGGGATCGGGAGCGCGCTTAAGCGCGAGTGAATAACCTATGCGCTTAGGGGAGGGTGGGCTAGCCTTGGTGGGTGCAGCTGAGCGAGGCCGGTATGCGGGAGGTGTTTGAGAGGCTGCGACCGCTTCTGGATGAGCGCCAGCGTCGGGCCCTGGCTGGTCTGACCGCTCGAGCGTTGGGCCGGGGTGGTGTGGCCCAGGTGGCTTCGGCGTTCGGGATGAGCCGCACGACCGTCACCGCGGCGGTGGCGGAGGTGGACGCCGGCTTGGAGCCGCAGGCTCGTGTTCGCCGGCCGGGGGCGGGCCGTAAGAAACTGATCGAGCACGACCCGGATCTGTTGGTGGCGCTCGACGCCCTGGTGGATCCCGAATCGAGGGGCGATCCTATGTGCCGGCTGCGCTGGACCGTGAAGTCCACCCGCACGTTGGCGGAGGAGCTGTCGGCTCAGGGTCATCCGGCCAGCTCGTGGACCGTGGCCCAGCTGTTGCACTACATGGATTACAGCTTGCAGGCCAACTCCAAGACCCAAGAAGGCGCTCAGCATCCTGACCGGATGGTCAGTTCCGTTGGATCAACTCCCAGGTGACCGCTCATGTGAAAACCCGCCAACCGGTGATCTCCTGCGACACCAAGAAGAAGGAGACCATCGGGAACCTCGAGAACTCAGGCGGCGAGTGGCGCCCCAAGGGCGATCCGAGGCCGGTTGAGGTGCAGGACTTCGCCGATCCCGAAGAGGGCAAGGGCATTCCCTGCGGGATCTTGGACCTGGCGGCCAACCAGGGGTTCGTGGTGGTCGGCGACGACCACGACACCGCCGAGTTCGCCACTGCCACCATCGGCCGCTGGTGGGGCAAGGTCGGACAGGTGGCCTACCCCGAAGCGAAACGACTGCTGATCACCGCCGATGCCGGTGGATCGAACGGATATCGAGTGCGGGCCTGGAAGACCGGGCTGGCCGCACTGGCCGCCCGCAGCGGCCTGGTCATCACGGTCTGCCACTTCCCGCCCGGGACTTCCAAGTGGAACAAGGTGGAGCACCGCCTGTTCTCGGCCATCACCAGCAACTGGAGAGGCCAGCCGCTGGTCAGCCACGAGGTCATGGTCAACCTCATCGCCGGCACCACCACCCGCACCGGTCTCACCGTTCACGCCGAGCGTGACACCGGCTACTACCCGACCGGCGTCAAGATCACCAAAGCCGAACTATCCGCCGTGCCCCTCACCGGCCACAGCTTCCACGCCGAGTGGAACTACACCATCGGGCCGGGACCCAAGAATCCCAAGCCCGTAGCTACGCGTTAGTCACTCCCTCGCGGTTCCTTAGGGTCCACGCCAAGTTAGCACGCGCGTAGTATCATGACGGCGTGGAGGTCACCGCGGAGAAGCTCGCGCGATTCTTCGAAGTGGTCCTTCCCCACAT
>JAJYLA010000210.1 GCA_021788115.1 Actinomycetes bacterium
GGCATCGGGCATGCTCGGCTCGGCAGTCACCGGGTTCGGCCACACCATCGGCGACATGTTCGGGGCGGTCACCGGCCCCGGGGCCACCGCGAGCCCGACCGCAGTCGCCCTGCCGGGAACGCCGCACCTCGTCGTTCCCAACAATGCCTACACGAACCAGCCCACCTTTGACGTGCAGGGGTTCGCGCCCGACTCCGCGGTCGGCAAGGGCAATTCGGTGCGCATCTACGTCAGCGGGCAGGTGGCGAAGGAGCAGCAGCTCGGCCCGACGGCCAACTTCACCGTCCCCGCGGTGCCGATTCCCTTGGGGAGGTCGTCGATCACCGCGACCATCGTGGGACCCTCGGGCGAGAGCGCCCAGAGCACCCCGATCAGCGTGGTGTTCGACAACGTGCCGCCGGCCGTGGTCCTGTCGGCCCCGACCGACGGGACCGTGGTCAACGGCGGCACCGTCACGGTAACGGGCCGGACCCAGACCGGCTCGACGGTCGTGGTGAGGAACGACAACACGCGCCAGAGCACCACGGCGGTCGCGACGAACGCGCTCTTCTCGATCGTGGTCACCATCGGGCCCGGGACGAACAACCTGGCGATCACCGCGACCGACCCCGCCGGGAACACCACCACCAAGGCGATCAAGGTGATCGGCGGCAGCGGCCAGACGACGATCAGCCTGCACCTGTCGAACGCGCGGCTCGCGCTCACCAGCCTGCCGAAATCCGTCTCGATGGTGGTGACGGTCCTCGACCAGAACGGCGCACCGCTCAACGGCGCGCAGGTCGCCTTCACGCTGCAGGTGCCCGGGCTGACCCCCGTGACCTACGATGCGACGACGGCCAACGGGCTCGCGACCTGGACCACGATGATCCCGAAGGACGGCGTGGTGACCGGCAACTCGCTGGTGACGGTGCTGGTGACGACGCCGGACGGCAAGCAGCTCACCAAGACGGCGAGCATCGCGATCGTCTGACTCGGTCGGGCCGGGCGGGCGCGTCAGCCTGCGCCGAAGCCTTCGCCCCGCCACTGGCTCAGTCGGGCAGTGTCACGGCCTCCGGCTGAAGCAGCACCCTCCCGTCGCTCATGGCGGCAGGGGCAGTCCAGCACGGCCGAAGTTCCTCGCCACGCAGGGGACTCCGATGGACGTCGACCGCGCAGTACCCGAGCTTGCCGGCAATCGAGCGGCGGAACCAGCGGCAGGTCGCGCAGGTGGTCGACGACCGGGTGCAGACCCAGCACCGGGCCGACTCCGCCTGGGGGGTACCGCAGAACGGACACCGCCAGGTCGCCACGCCGCCAGTGTAGTGGCGCGAACACGGCTGCGGAAGCCGGTTTCTTCGGGGCGGGCGCGCACCCGGCATCGCCGGCAACGGCGCGCATCCGGCATCGCCGGCAAGCCTCGGACCCGAGGATCAGGACGGGCCGGGCGTCGGGGGCTCGAGCGTCGGCGGCGGCGTGAACGGCGGCGGGGTCGACGGCGCCGCGGAGGGCGGCGGGGTCGGCGGCGCGGACGACAGCGGAGTCGGCAGGGGCGTCGGCGAGACGGGCGCCGGTGAGGGCCCGGAGGAGACGTACAGGATGACGGAGGTGCCGGCCGCCACCTGGATGCCCCAGGTGGGGTTCGTGCTGACCACCTCGCCCACCGGCATGGTCTGGTCGCTCACCTGGTTCACCGCGCCCGGCGTCAGCAAGGACTGGGTCAGCAGCGCCCCGGCCTCGACCTGGCTCTTCCCCCGCAGGTCCGGGACCGTGACCAGCTGGGTCACCGTCACCAGCGTGACGTTGATGGCCGTGCCCCTGGTTGCCTGTGCGCCCGGGAGCGGATCCTGCGTCCCCACCGTCGTGACGCCGGAGCCCGACGGGCTCGGCCCGACCACCTTGAGGGTTAGACCCTGGTCGGCGGCGGTCTTCTCCGCCACCGCCAGGCGCTGGCCCATGACACTCGGCACCTGCACCATCGCCGCGGCCGGCGAGGAGGACGCGAAGAAACCACGCGACGCCAGCAGCGCGATGCCCACACCCGCGACCAGGAGAATCAGGATGGCCAGCAGCCCTGCCGCCCATGCCCAGCCGTTGCTGCGCGGCTGCTCGTAGGGCTCGGGCTCGATGGGTGCGCCGCCGATCGGCACGTGGGGCGGCGGTGCATACGGGCCGGGTGTGTAGGCCCGGGGAGCCGGGCCCCGGACCACGCCAGGCCGCGTGCCGGGGACGATGGACGGCGCCCCGGGAACTGCGGACGGCGTCTCGGGAACCACGGACGGCGTCTCGAGAGCAGCCGGCAACGCGGGCGAGGGCCGGGAGCCCGCCGGGGCAGCGGGAGCGCCACCCAACAGGCCGGATCCGCCCTCCTCCGGGACCTCCGGTGCCGCGACCCCCGCCGCGAGCAGCCCGACGGGCCCGGGCTCGCCGGCCGAGACGGCACCAGCGCCTCCGGCCGCCGCCGCAACTCCGGCAGAACCCGCGACGCCGGCCGCGCCCGCAGTCGGCCCCAGCCGCACCGGGGCGCGCGGATCGGCGAGGAAGGCACCCAGCGCGGCGGCCATGTCGGCCGAGGACGCGAACCGGTCCTCCGGGTCGAGCGCCAGCGCCCGCCCCACGATCGCGTCGATCGTCGGCGGGATCTCCGACCGAACCGACGACGGGCGCGGGGCGGGACCGCCCAGCCGTGCAAGGGCGACGGCGCCCGCCGTGTCGCCGCTCCACGTCCGCCGGCCCGTGACCATCTCGAAGAGCACCAGCCCCATCGAGTAGATGTCGCTCGCCGCGGTCACCGGTTCGCCGCGCGCCTGTTCGGGGCTGAAGTAGTGGACGCTGCCGAGCGTGGTGCCGGGGAGCGTGAGCTGCGCCTCGACCAGGGCACGCGCGATCCCGAAGTCCACCACCTTCGCGCGGCCGTCGCGGGTCAGCAGGATGTTCGACGGCTTGATGTCACGGTGCACGATGCCCCGCGCGTGCGCCGCCGCCAGCGCCTCGGCCACCTGCTCGGCGATCCCCGCCGCGGCGATCGGCGGCAGGAACCCGCGCTCGCCCAGGATCTCGGCGAGGTTCTCCCCGTCGACCAGTTCCATGACGATGAAGGGCCCCGCCTCGTCCGTCCCGTAGTCGAACACGTTGACGACGTTCGGATGGTTCAGCGAAGCGGCCGACTGCGCCTCGTGGCGGAAGCGCGCGATGAAGCCGGCGTCCCGGCCGTACTGTGGGCGCAGGAGCTTGACGGCCACGTCCCGGTCGAGCTGGTTGTCGTGCGCGCGGTAGATGGTTGCCATCCCGCCTTCGCCGAGCAACTCGATGAGGCGATAGCGGCCGCCGAGGACGCGACCGACCTCGGGCATCGTCTCCCTCGCAGGCGCCA
>JAJYLA010000073.1 GCA_021788115.1 Actinomycetes bacterium
GCCGGCGCAGCCGCCGCCCCGGCCCCAGCCGCCGCCGCCGCCGGCGCAGCCGCCGCCCCGGCCCCAGGCGGTGAGAGCCCCGAGTGGGTGCGCGTCTCGGGGGCCAGCGCCCTCGCCCTGCGCTTCCGCTCGGGTCGCTTCGGCCGGGACTTCGCGTTCGGGGGCATCAACCTGCTCCTCAACTACGAGGACGGTTGCCGCTCCGACTGCGCGTACTGCGGGCTGGCCCGGACCCGTCCCGGCCCCTACGAGGACAAGTCGTTCATCCGGGTCGAGTGGCCTCTCCTCCGCACCGACGACCTCGTCGAGCGGATGGCCCGCCACCAGGGGACGCTCACCCGGCTGTGCATCTCGATGGTCACCAGCGCCCGGGCGTTTCGCGACACCTGCGACATCACCGCCCGGATCCGTGCCAGGGTGTCCACCCCGCTGTCGATCCTCGTCGCCCCTCCCACACTCAACCGCCGGCGCCTCGAGCGGTTCAAGGAACTGGGTGTCGACATGATCGGCTTCGGCGTGGACGCGGTGACCGAGGACCTCTTTCGCCGGCTGCGCAGCGACGTGCCCGCGGGGGGTGCCGGCCTGCGGTGGTCGCAGTACTGGGACACCGTCGGTCACGCCCGCGACGTCTTCGGTCCCTGGAAGGTGAACTGCCACACCCTGGTGGGCCTCGGCGAGACCGACCGCGACCTGCTGGACATCTTCGTGCGCCTGCGCGACCGGCAGATCTGGTCGTACCTGTTCTCGTTCAACCCCGAGCCGGACTCGCGCATGGGCACCGTCCCCGCATCGCCGATCCGGCGGTGGCGGCGCGTTCAACTGCTCAAGCACCTCGTGGAAGGCGAGGGCTTCGGCCCCGCGGAGTTCGGCTTCGGCGACGGGGGTGACCTCGCCGTTCTGCGCGGGGACCGCTCCACGGTGGAGAGGGCCGTCGCGTCGGGCGTGCCTTTCATGACCGACGGGTGCCCGGGCGAGGAGGGCGAGCCGGGCTGCACCCGCCCGTACGGGTCGTACCGGCCGTCGGAGCCCTTCCGCGACTACCCGTTCGCCCCGACCGCCGGCGACATGGAGGAGATCCGGGGCCAGCTCGACCTCGACGGCCTTTTCGAGAGAGGAAGGTGACAGCGGTGCGCATCGTGGTGGCGCTGAAGCAGGTGCCCGACCTGGTGGAGGAGCTCGAGCCCTCACCGGAGGGCACGGACGTCGACCGTGAGTACATCACGTTCGTCCTCAACGAGTTCGACGACCAGGCGCTGGAGGAGGCGCTCCTCGTGAAGGAGGCTACCGGCGCCGAGGTCGTCGTGGTCGCGCTGGAGGACAGCGACGTCGACCAGACCCTCTACACCGCCCTGGCCAAGGGCGCCGACCGGGCGGTGAAGGTGACCGGAGCGGGCGCCTCGGGCGGATGGCTGGACACGCACTCGCGGGCGGCGCTGCTCGCCGCGTGGCTGGAAGGCCAGGACTTCGACCTGCTGATAACCGGGGTGCAGGCGCCCGACGACCTCGACGGGCAGCTCCCCGCGATCGTGGCCGGCCGCCTGGGGCTGCCGCACGCCTCGGTCGTCGTCTCCGTCGAGGTCAAGGATGGCGCAGCCCGCATCCGCCAGGAGTTCAGCGCCGGGCGGAGCGCCGTGCTGGAGGTCCCGCTCCCCGCCGTCGTCGGCGTCCAGGCGGCCCGCCAGGCGCCGCGCTACGCGCCCATCTCCCGCATCCGCCAGACCATGCAGGCGGGCGGCATCGAGGAGGTCGCCGTCGAGGCGCCGCCGCCCGCCAGCGGCTTCACGATCCGGCGGCTGTACCCCCCGGAGAAGACGTCCCACGCGGAGATGCTCACCGGGAGCGCCGGCGACGTCGCCGCCCGGATCGTGGAGCTGCTCCGGGCCAAGGGCCTGGTCAGGGCATAGGAGGCGAACGAAGATGGCAAACGACGTCCTCGTGGTGGCAGAGCACCTCGCCGGCAAGCTCACGGACACCACCTTCGAGCTGCTCGGCAAGGCCGTGCAGCTGGCCGGCGCTTCGGGCGGCCAGGCGGTGGCCCTCCTCCTCGGCGCCCCGGAGCTGGCCGGCGAGCTGGGAGCGGCCGACCTGGTGATCACCTGCGACCACCCGGCGCTGGCTCACTTCACCGCCGAGGCCTACGAGGCGGCGGTGGCCGCCGTGCTGGCGGAGCGCCAGCCGCGCCTCGTGCTCCTCTCCACCACGACCGCCGGCCTGGACCTGGCCGGATCCCTGTCCGTGGCGTGGGACGCCCCGCTGGTCTCCTACGTGGTCGGCCTCGACGCCGACGGCGACACCGTTGTGGCCACCGCCCAGATCTACGGGGGAAAAATGCTGGCCGAGGTGGCGGTGGAGTCCGTTCGCACCATCTGCGCGGTGACGGCGGGGTCTTTCCCGGCCGCGGCCGGCAGGCGCGACAACCCCGCTGCGGCCGTGGAGGCGTTCGCCGGGCCCCCCTCTCTCGACGCTGTGCGCAGCACCTTCGTCGAGCTCGTCGAGCCCGACGCCGGCGACGTGGACATCACCGCCGCCGACCTGCTCGTGTCGGTGGGGCGGGGCATCGGGAGCCGGGACAACCTGGAGCTTGTCGAGGAGCTCGCCGGCGCCCTGGGCGCGCCGCTGGCCGCGTCCCGGCCCGTCACCGACCTGGGCTGGCTCCCCAAGACCCGCCAGGTCGGCAAGTCGGGGCTCAAGGTCAAGCCGAGGGCCTACCTCGCCTTCGGTATCTCCGGCGCCCCCGAGCACCTCGAGGGCATGAGCGGTGCCGAGCTGATCATCGCCTGCAACACCGACGCCAGGGCCCCGATCTTCGACGTCGCGCACTACGGGACCACCCTCGACCTGTTCGACCTGGTCCCCGAGCTGAGCCAGCAGGTGGGGGCGTGACGGCACGCATCGTCGCCGGCGCGGCGATCACCGCCGTCGCCTTCGTCCTCGCCGGCGCGCGCCTCGCCCGGCTGGGGGTCCTCATCGGGGCCGGGGCACCCGCCCCGGGCAGGATGCGCGGCGGCGGCCGCCGCCTGGGCGCCCAGATCGTCGAGGTCATCGGGCAGCGCAAGATCCTCAAACGCCGCCAGTCGGGGATACCGCACGCCCTCATTTTCTGGGGGTTCCTCGTCCTGCTCTTCACGATCGTCGAGGCGTACGGCGACGTGTTCTGGGACAAGCGCTTCGCCATTCCGGGAATCGGCACCTCGGCGGCCCTCGGGTTCCTCGAGGACCTCTTCACGGTGATCGTTCTCGCCGCGGTCATCGTGTTCAGCGCCATCCGCCTCGTCGACTCTCCCTCCCGCCGGGAGCGCCGGTCGCGCTTCTACGGGTCTCACACCCGCGCCGCGTGGTTCGTGCTCGCCATGATCGCCGCCGTCATGGTCACCCTCCTCGGGTACCGGGCGGCGCAGACCAACACCGGGGACTTCCCCTACGGGTCCTGGGCGTTCGCGTCGCACGGCATCGGGCACCTGCTGCAGCCGCTGGGCCGGGGCACGAACGCAGCGCTCGAGACCACCCTGCTGCTGTGCAACATCGCGGCGATCATGGGCTTCCTGGTGTTCGTCACCTACTCCAAGCACCTCCACATCTTCCTGGCCCCGCTCAACATCGCCTTCTCCCGGAGGCCTCGCGCCCTCGGCCCCCTCGAAGTCCACGCGCCGGCGGGGGCCACACGCCTCGAGCACCTCAGCTGGAAGCAGCGTCTGGACCTGGCGACCTGCACCGAGTGCGGGCGCTGCCAGGCTGCCTGCCCTGCGTGGAACTCGAGCAAGCCACTGTCGCCGAAGCTCCTGGTCATGGGTTTGCGCGACCACATGTTCGCCTCCGCCGGCGGCAACGGCGCCGGCGCCGCGGCGCTCGTCCCCGACGTGATCCGGCCGGAGGTCGTGTGGTCGTGCACCACCTGCGGGGCGTGCGTCGAGCAGTGCCCGGTCGACATCGAGCACGTCGACACGATCGTCGACCTCCGCCGGGGCCTGGTCAACGAGGGGAGCATGGACAGCGGCCTGCAGGACGCGCTCCAGAACGTCGCGCAGCAGGGCAACTCGTTCGGCAAGTCGCAGCGGATGCGTGCACGCTGGACGCGCGGCCTCGACTTCGAGATCAAAGACGCCCGTCGCGAAGCGGTCCGCTACCTGTGGTTCGTCGGCGACTTCGCCTCATTCGACGACCGCGTGGCGGAGTCGTCGCGCACCCTCGCCCGTCTCCTGCACCGCTCCGGCGTCGACTTCGGCCTTCTCTACGACGGCGAGCGCAACGCCGGCAACGACGTGCGCCGGGCCGGGGAGGAAGGCCTGTTCGAGATGCTCGCCGAGCACAACGTCGAGGTCCTGCGCTCCGCCACCTTCGACGAGATCTTCACCACCGACCCGCACTCGTTCAACGCGCTGCGCAACGACTACCCGCGCTACGGCCTGTCCAAGACCGTGCGGCACTACACGCAGTTGCTCGCCGACCTCCTCGCCTCCGGCTCGATCCCGGTCCGGCCCCTCGGCGCACGGGTGACCTACCACGACCCGTGCTACCTCGCCCGCCACAACCGGCTGACCGACGCGCCCCGGCGGGTGCTCGCGTCCCTCGGCTGTGATCTGGTCGAGATGCCCCGCCACGGCACCAACACCTTCTGCTGCGGCGCCGGAGGGGGCCGCATCTGGATGGCCGACAGCGCCCAGGGCGAGCGCCCCAGCGAGAGCCGGATCCGCGAGGCCGCCGCTCTCGGCGTGGACCTGTTCGTGGTGGCGTGCCCGAAGGACTTCGTCATGTACTCCGACGCCGCCAAGACGACGGGCCACGACGACCACCTCCGGGTCGTCGACGTGGTGGAGCTCGTCGCGGAGGCGGCGCGGGTTGCCGCGCCGGTGGCGCCGGCGGGCGACATGGTCGCCGCCGGCGACGAGGGCGGCCGGCCGTGAAATGCCCCTGGTGCGGGTTCGAGGCGCCGCCCCGGGCGGTCCACGGCCACCTCGGGGAGGTGCACGCCCGGGAGGTTCGCCTCGAGGACAGCGAGAGCTCCCGCTCGTACACGATCGTGTGCCCCATCTGCGGCGACCGCTACCGCCACCCTGTCAAGCCGCGCTCGAGCGACGCCCGCTTCGTGGAGGAGCACCTGCGGGAGATCCGCCTCGTCGCCTTCGACATGCTCGTCAACCACCTGCTCGCCGAGCACGAACCCGAACCCGCCACGGAGGAGGCCCGATGACCGCGGTCCGCGGTTGCAACATCCCCGATGACCTCTACTACCTGGTCGACAAGCACGTGTGGGCCCGCAGGGAAGGCGACCTCGTAACCGTCGGCTTGAGCGACGTCGCCCAGAACCTGGCGAAGACCGTCGTGTCGGTCACCTTGAAGGCTGCCGGCAAGCGTGTCGCCAAGGGGAGGAGCGTCGCCACGGTGGAGAGCAGCAAGTGGGTGGGACCGGTGCCGAGCCCGGTCGCCGGCGAGGTGGTGGAAGTCAACAGCGCGCTGGTCGCGGCGCCCACGACGCTCAACCGGGATCCCTACGGGGAGGGCTGGATCGCCCGCCTCCGCCCCGACGACTGGGACGCCGACAGCGGCGACCTGGTGACCGGCGAGGCCGGCATCGCCGCCTACCGGGGCTTCCTGGAGGCCGAGGGGATCACCTGCGGGAGCGACTGAGGGTGATTCCGCAGATCTGGCGCGGGTGCGCCGTACCCCCGGAACTGCTCTACGACGTCGAGCGCGACGTCTGGGTGCGCCTGGAGGGCGACGAGGCCGTCGTGGGCATGACCGACGTGGCCCAGACTACCTGCGGCAAGATCGTCCAGATCTCCTGGAAGCACGCCGGCAGGACGGTGGCCCGCGGCAAGCCGCTGGTGGTGATCGAGAGCGCCAAGTGGGTCGGGCCCTTCCCGTCGCCGCTGACGGCGGAGATCGTGGCCGACAACCGCGCCGCGTTCGACGCCGACATCCTCCTCGCGAACCGGGACCCCTACGGGGACGGCTGGCTGGTGCGGCTGCGGCCCACCGACCTCGCCGGCGAGCGGTTCGGCCTCGTCGACGGCGCCGCGGCGTTCGAGCACTACCGCCGCTTCGTCGACGAGCACGACATCCACTGCTTCCGCTGCGCCGGCTGACGGAGGCCGGCGCCCGACGACCTGTCCACAGCCGCCACTACAGACACCGAATCGGGGGACATCATGACCGACACAGACAAGGCGCAGAACGGCCAGAAGACCATGGCTGTCGTGTGCTGGAGCTCGGATCTCGACCGGGTGTGGCCGACGCTCATCCTGGCCACCACGGCCGCCGCGTCGGGGCTCGACGTCAGCATCTTCTTCACCTTCTGGGGGCTGCGGGTGCTCCAGCGCAACGACAAGCGGGTCACCGGCACGAACCTCATGCAGAAGGGCGAGTCGTGGATGGACCGCGGCGGCACCGACCACCTGAAGCTCGGGAAGCTCCACCTCGGGGGGGCGGGGACCAGGATGATCAAGACGCTGGCCAGGGACTACAAGGTCGCCAGCCCCACGGAGCTGCTCTCCATGGCCCAGGACCTCGGCGTCAAGCTCTACCCGTGCCAGATGACGATGGAGCTGTACGGGTTGACGAAGGACGACTTCATCGGCGGTCTGGAATCGCCCATGGGCGCCGCCAGCTTCATCGACATCGCCGCCGACGCCGACATCACCCTCTTCATCTGAGTTCATCTGACACGGACGTGGGCGACGCCCTGCCGACGGTCCTGCTGGTCGGCGTCGACCGCCGCACCGCCGACCAGCTCGCCGCCGTCGCCGGGGAGCACGGTCTCGTGGTGGCCGCGGACGACGCCGCCGGGCCGCCGGGCGTCCTCGTCGTGGACCTGGGCGCCCCCGACGCCGTGGGGGAGATCCGCCGGTGGCGCCGGCGCGACCCCGACCTGCTCATCGCCGCCTGCGTGTCCCTGCCCGAGCGCGAGCGCTGGGAGGCGGCGGAGAGGGCGGGTGCCGACCTGGTCGTCAACCGGGGGGCCCTCGCCCGGTCGCTGGGCCGGCTCCTCGCCGGCGCCGGCGGGGGGTCCCTGCGCCGGCGGTTCCCGCTGTTCGACGCGGCCGAGGTGGCGGGGCGCCTCGGCTTCGTGCGCGCGGTCGCCGACACCCCGGTCGGACCCGTGGCCGTCCACCACGCCGGCACCGGGCTCGTCGGTGTGCAGGACACCTGCCCGCACGCCGGGGCCACGCTGTCGGAGGGCCCGGTGGAAGACGGGATCGTGACCTGCCCGCGACACGGGAGCCGTTTCTCGGTCTCCACCGGGGAGCGCGTCCGCGGGCCGGCGGACCAGGGGCTGCGCACCTACACCGTGGTCGAAGACGGCGGGCGGGTGTGGCTGGTGTGGACCTGACGGGGATCCCTCGGCCGCTCCCCTTCGGGGGGGATGGCCAGGCCTGCCGGCGCACCGTACGGTCCTCGTATGAACGCCGCCCATAGCGCCGACCCGGCCGAGCTGGACCGTTCGCAGCTCCACCGGACCGCAGCCGCACTGGTGGCCCCGGGCAAGGGGGTGCTCGCCGCCGACGAGAGCGTGGCCACCATCACCCAGCGCCTCGAGGCCCTCGGGGTGGAGTCGACGGCCGAGACCCGCCGACGGTACCGGGAGCTGCTCCTCGGCGCCCCGCGCATCGACTCCCACGTCAGCGGCGTGATCCTCTACGACGAGACCCTCCGCCAGGCGGCCACCGACGGGACCCCCTTCCCCGAGCTGCTGGCGTCGCGGGGGATCCTGGCGGGCATCAAGGTCGACACCGGCGCCAAGCCCCTGGCGGGGGCGCCCGGCGAGACCGTCACCGAGGGCCTCGACGGCCTGCGGGAGCGGATCGCCGAGTACCGGGACCTCGGGGCTTCGTTCGCCAAGTGGCGCGCCGTTCTCAGCATCGGGCCGGGGAGGCCTTCCCGGCCGTGCGTGGTGGCGAACGCCCACGCCCTGGCCCGCTACGCCGCCCTCTGCCAGGAGGGCGGGCTGGTGCCGATCGTCGAGCCCGAGGTGCTCATGGACGGCGACCACGACCTCGACCGCTGCGGCCGCGTCACCACGACGGTGCTGCGCGCGGTGTTCGACCAGCTGCACGGCGCCGGCGTCGACCTGCGGGCGATCGTCCTCAAGCCGTCGATGGTGCTGCCCGGCAGCGGCGCCGAGCCCGCGGAGGTGGCGGCGGTCGCCGACGCGACGCTGCGCTGCCTGCGGGACACGGTTCCCGCGTCGGTGCCCGGCATCGCCTTCCTCTCCGGCGGCCAGGGGTCGCGGCTCGCGACGGAGCACCTCCACGCCATCGCCAGCCTGGGCCCGCATCCCTGGGCCGTCACCTTCTCGTACGGGCGTGCCCTCCAAGACGACGCCCTGCGCACGTGGAGGGGCGAACCGGCGAACGTGGGGACGGCCCGGTCCGTGCTCCTGCGGCGTGTCCGCTGCAGCGGGGCGGCGGCTCTGGGCTCGTACTCGCCGGCCATGGAAGCCGCCTAGCGGGGCCGGCGTCGGCCGGGGGGGTCCGACGCCGGTGGGGCGCCCGCCGACGGCGGCGGGCGCCCCACCTCAGGCCGGGAGGCACCCGGCGGAGCCGCGCGGGTTCACCCGCGCGGATCGGGAGCCGGAGCTACTTCTTCGTGATCGGCACCTTCGTCGCCTGCCCTTTCTCCCCGATCGGAATCCGGACCTCCAGGATGCCGTCCGTGTAGGTGGCCTCCACGTCCTTCTCGCTGGCCCCTGCCGGCAGGGGCAGGCTCCGCGAGTAGGTGCCGTAGTGGAACTCGGAGCGGAAGCCGCGTCGGCTTTCGGTCTTCGTCTCCTCCCGGCGCTCCGCTCGAATGTGGAGCATCCCGGCGCTGACCGAGACCTCGACGTCCTTGTCCGGATCGATCCCCGGAAGCTCCACCCGGACCACGAGGCGGCCTTCGTCGACGAACTCCTCCACCCGCAGCGAGCCCCTGTCCCCCAGCTGGGGCCAGCCCTCCTCGAAGAACCGGGGCCATCCCCACCGCCGCCCGAATAGCTCGGGCCAATCGGGGATCAGCCGTTCCATCTTGGACTCAGCCATCTGTCACCTCCACGCTGACTAGACAGCCCACGTCCGACTGGCTGGGAACCGCCCTGACCCCCAGCCCCGTCGGCGAGGGATCCGCTTCTCAGTCAACTCCCTCGGATGGCCGGCCCGCAAGCATGCCGCCACGCCACAGCGGGCTGCGGCGCTACGGCGCGCCGCCCCGGCAGGCCGCCAGATACCGGGGCCAGTCCCAACCGGCGAGGAACGCCCGGGCGGCGGCCGTCCCGCTGGCCAGCAGCCTCCGCTTGGCCGCGTCGCCGATGCCGAAGTCGAGCGCCGACACCCCGTCCACGACGTCGGCCATGGTGCGGACCCGGTCGCATTCGGCGTTGACGCACAGCGAGTCCTGGGCGTTGATCATCGTCTCGATCGACCCGGCCAGCAGCGACAGGGGGCCGCCGACGTCATGGGCGGGGGGAGGCTGCCCGCTCCCGGCCGTCGCAACCAGGGCGACCCCGAAGGTCGGCCAGCGCGGGGGCCTCCCGTCGGTGCGGTCGAAGACCGACAGCGGGAACCCCGCCAGCAGACCCCCGTCGACCAGGGTGGCGGCGCCGCCGGCACCGGGGCGGGGCGGCAAGCGCACCGGCCGGAAGAAGAAGGGGATGGCCGCGGACGCCCGCACGGCGCGCCCCACCTGCTGCTCGTCGGGATCGAGCCCGTAGTGCACCGAGAAGTCCCAGGGCAAAAGGGCGAGCCGCCTGCGGCTCACGTCACTGGCCGTCACCACCAGCCGGTAGCGGTGAGCGTCGGGCAGGTCGCCCGCGGGATCGGCCGGCAACCGCAGGTCGCCGAAGGTGCGGACACCCAGGTCGGCGAGGACCCCGGTCAGCCACCGCTCCAGGTAGTCGCCGCGAAACACCCCGTCGTGGAGGACCAGCTCGAGCCCGTCGCCCGGCCAGCCGAAAAAGCGCCCGAGGCTGCCCGGGTCGCGGAACTTGCGGTAGTCCAGGGTGAGGGCCAGGTCGGCCAGGCGGGTGGTCGGCTCCCCGGCCGCGACGAGCGCGGCCGTCAAAGCGCCGGCGATCGCCCCCGCCGAGCTGCCCGCGATCCGGGGGAACGAGTACCCGGCGGCCGCCAGCTCGGCGACCGCGCCGGCCAGGGCGATACCCCGCACCCCGCCCGCGGTCAACACCAGATCTGCTGCTTCGGGCGCGTTCCCGGCCGCGGTCATGCAGCGACGGTAGCGACGCGCGGCACCCGCTGGCGGGTCGCGAGGCAGGCGAGCCGGTGGCCACCTCCAGGGCCGACCACACGCCTGCCGGGGCCGCCACGTCGATCTCCCCCTTCGTGCTCGTCAAGCCCCTCGGCCAGGGCGGGTTGCCCTCCCGAAGGAGATTCGCGAGGTATCCAGGTCCCAAATCCAGCTCTCGGAGAAGGTGGAGAGTACGGCGGGTCTCCAGCTAAGCGATCGCCGGATCGGGCGCACATCGAACATCTGCTCGAGGCGACACGGGACGCCTCCGAGCACTTGAGCGTTATCGAGGGCAAGCACGAGGATCTCATCTCGGCGGTTCAGAGGATCGATTCCGAGCTGACGGCGCGGCCGTACGCCTCGGAGCCGGACGCGGGCACGTTCGTGGACATCTCCGGTGCGAGAGTGATGGGCTACCAGCCCGGCTCCGAGTCCCTTTCCAGCTACGCAGAATTCGAGGACACCTTCCGCGGAAGCGAAGCCTTCGTCTCGACCCTGCTCAAGGGCTACTTGCCCATTCTCGAGGGCCAGTCACCGGTCCTCGATATCGGATGTGGCAGAGGTGAGCTGCTCGCGATGCTCGGGCCCTCGGGCGTGGAGGCGTTTGGCGTCGACCTCGACGAGAGCATGCTCCAAAGATGCAAGGAGAAAGGACTCGACGCCCGTTCCGGTGACGGGATCGCGGTCCTGCGACAGTGCGCGCCGGGTTCCCTCGGCGGGGTTACGGCCATCCAGGTGGTCGAGCACATCAACCCCGACCGACTAGCCGAGCTCTTCGACGCTGCCTTCTCGGCGCTGCGACCCGGCGGCGTACTGCTCCTTGAGACGGTCAACCCCCATTCCCCGGCCGCTCTCAAGGCGTTCTGGCTGGACCTGACCCACGTGCGACCGCTCTATCCGGAATCCCTGCTGACCCTGGCCCGTCAGGCCGGGTTCGAGTCGGCGCGGATCGTCTTCCCCAACGGGTCAGGAGACCTGGACGAGGACCTGAGGCAGTGCGGGTCGTACGCGGTCGTCGCCTACAGGTAGATCCACTTCCCCGTTACGGCTCAGAACGGGCCGTACGACTGCCGATCTCCTCGTTGCCGGAGCAGCAACAGCACGTCGGCCCCAGCAGGGGCTGACGCCGCGACCTGTACCCCCGAATGACGTCCCCCCGGCCGCCCCCCGCCTGTGCGGCGGCGAAGGCCCCGCGACCGGCGTCAACGCCTCAGCTGCCTCCCCGGCGAGGCCACCGTCGTCGTCGGGGAGTGAACCGCCGCGGCCGGCGCACCTGTCTTCGGCGGTGGGTGCCGACGGCCGGCGTCCGCCCGACCGCAACGGGAACGCCCGCCGCCTGGCCCTGCCCTGCCCCGACATCACCGCCCTGCTCGAGGGTTCCGCGGGTACGGCTGTCGACCCGCACGGGCGGCTCGCCATCGTCGAAGCGGCGGCCAGGCTCCTCCACGGCGTTGGTGCGGTGGTTCTCAACCCCGTCTTCGACCGGCGCGACGGCGCTCTCGTCTGCGGCACACGTTCGGATCCTGATCAGCGAGGTGCCGCTCCGATCCAACGGACCGATAGCATCCCGTCTCTGCGGCACCGGCGCCGCCGGTCACGGCCCGTCGGCGGCGGTACCGTTGGCCGGTGGCCGACGCCGGCGGTTCCTCCCTGCACTACGGCAACCCGTGGGCCGACCCCGAGGAAGCCCGCGACCCGGTGCGGCGGATCCGCGGCCGCTTGGCCGCCGGCGTCACGGTCTGGACAGCCGGGCGCTCGCTCACGCCGGGGGACTGGGCGGGGCTCACGGTATCCTCGGTGGTCCTGGCGCAGGGCGAACCCGCCCGCCTGGCGGGCCTCGTCAGCCCCGACAGCGATCTCGCCGACGAGCTCGCCGCCGGCGCCCCCTTCGTCGTCCACGTCCTGTCGGACGACCACCGGCGCCTCGCGCAGCATTTCGCCGGCATCCTGCCCGCCCCCGAGGACCAGCTGGCTCTGGTGCCCTCGCCTCACGGTCCCGTTCTCGAGGCGGTAGGCGACCGCCTCCTGTGCCGCGTCGAGGACAATGGACCCTTCGGGTGGTCGCTGCTGGTCCGCGCGACGGTCGAGGCGGTCGAGGTCGCCACGGCCCGCGCCGGGCTGGCCTGGCACCGGGGGGCGTTCCACCGGCTGCGCCCCGGGTCCTGACGCCGGGATCCTCCCGCTACGGGGTGACCTTCGCCACGTAGGTGGCCCAGTTGGCGTAGTAGGTGCGCTCAACGCCGGAGATGTACTCGGTGCCCATCCACACCGTGCCGTTGGGGTCGGACACCGCGGCGGAGTAGTCACCCCAGCGGCCGGCGCCGTTGCCGCCGTAGGCATGCACGGAGCTGAAGTCGTCGTCGGCGTTCGTGCCGGCGGCCGCCGTGTAGATCGGACCGGCGCCGGACGACAGGGAGAGCGGCGCCCACGCCGCGCTCGGGTGGTAGTCCGCCCCGGCGAGCGTGAACGCCATCACGGCCTTCCCGGCGGGCGTGACCCCGATCGAGGGGTACATCACGTCGTCGCCGTTGACCGCCAGGTAGCCCTGGCCTGCCAGCTTCGCGGAGACGGCGCCGGTCGCCGAGCTTGTCGCCGGCGTCGTCGCGAACCAGGCGATGCCCGCCAGGGTCCCGCCCTTCCGGGTGGTCACGGCCGTGTTGAGGCCGCTCCAGAGGTCCCCTTTGGCGTAGACGACCTGCTGCATGCGGTCGTCGTTGGCCATGAGCAGGGGCAGGTGGGTGTTGATGACCAGGGTGCCCCGCGCCTGGGCGGCGTTGGGCGGCTGGGTGTACTCCTCCGAGGCGAGCGTCACCACGTGCAGCGCGACCGCCGGGCTCTTCATCGCCAGCGTCGCCGTGTTCGTGAGGTTCCACACGGCGATGTCGCCGGCGCGGGTTCCGAGGGCGGGCGCGGCGCCGAAGTCGAGGGCGCTCTGGAAGTACTCGGTGCCGTTGGCCGCCGTCTCGTAGCCGCCGTCGGGCGAGGTGGCCGGTTGGATGGTGAACGCCACACCGCCGAGGGTGTTCGTCACCGACGGGTCCATTCCCGGCTGCAGGTGGATGAGCGGCACGGTGCTGGGACCCTTTTCCAGGAGCTTCTTGGAGAGCGCGTACAGCTGCGCCCCGTTGTAGGCGGACCCCGCGATGGAGTACTCGTTGGTGGTGACGTAAATGCCGTTGGCGTCGGCGCCGAGCAGCGGCTGGTCCCCGAAGCAGGGGCAGCCGGGGTCCGACGGCGTGCCGCTGGTGCCGTCGTCGGTGGTGGAGAACTGGTAGATGTTCCAGTTGCCCGCCGGTTTCGAGGTCGCGCTCACCGCGACGTACTGGAGCGACGAGTTGCCGAACGCTCCGGTGGTCGGGTCGATCGCGAACTGCAGCGCCGACAGGAACCAGCGCTGCGTGCCCGGGTCGTAGTAGCACTTGGGATCCGACAGGAAGGGCCCGAAGGTCACCGTCCCATCCGAATGCACCAGGTACTCGGGGGCGACCCCGAAGAACTGGTTCAGCGCCGTCGCCGGCGTGACGACTGACCCCGAGGTGGTGTACACCCGCAGGGCCAGGTTGACCGCCTCGAGCACCTCGCCCTGGCCGACGCACAGCCCCTGGTCGGGCGGCGTCACGTCGAACTGGCTGTTGGTGTACTGCTTCGTGCCGGCGTTGGTCTGCTGGTAGTCGTCGAGTCCCTTGAAGCCCGTCGCCCCGCCCGTGCCCGATTCCACCGTCGCACCCGCCACGCTCGGGACGGTGGCGGCGGCGGTGTGGCGGAGCGTCTTGTTCATCGGCTGGTGCGGCGGGCCGACCTGCGGGGCGCCCGCGCCCCCCGTGGGTGTCCCCAGGTTCGCGAAGGAAAATGTGCCCACCCGGACCGCCCGGCCGTGAATCGCCGAGCCCGCGGCGGCGTGCGCCGCGCTCCCTCCCCAGACCACAGCCGGCACCACACCGATCACCCCCGCCGCGACGACGGCGGCGAACCTACGCATCGAGCGCATCCCCGACCTCCTCATCCGTGTCGGGCGGGAGCGTAGTCGCGGGGGTTCGGCTCGCGTCGAGGATCCGGCTCGCCCCGGAGCGGTTCCCGCCACGATGTAGCATGCGTTACATGTTCCGGTGTGTCGCAGCGCACCAGCCACCGTGACGTCCGGCGGCCTGTGCGGGGCGGCCACCTCCCGGGTTGCCCCGGCGTACGGCGCAGGCTTCGTCACCGCGTTCGGCGCGCATGCCGTGGCTGCCAACCTGGCCGTCTACGCGGTGAGGCACCACAGTTCCCTGTGGCAGCTGGGCATCCTCCTCGGCGTCTACGACCTCGCCGAGGTGGTGCTCAAACCGGTGTTCGGGTCGGTGGTGGACCGCCGCGGTGTCAACGCGGTGATGGTCTGCGGGCTGGTGGCGTTCGGGCTGGCGTCCGCCGCCTTCGCCGTCGCCGGCAGCGGCCAGTGGCTCGGCGCGGTCCGCCTGGCGCAGGGGTCCGCCGCCGCCGCGTTCTCCCCCGCCGCCGGCTCGGCGGTCGCCGCCCTCGGGGGCACCAGGCGCACCGGCCGGCTGTTCGGGGGGTACGGCGGGGCGAAGGGGCTCGGCTATCTGCTGGGTCCCGTGACCGGCGGGGCGCTCGTCGAGCTGGGCGGCTACAGGCTGCTGTTCGCCGTCACGGGAGCCGCCGCGCTCGGGGCGGCGGCGTGGGTCGCGCTCCGGCTGCCGGGCGTCGCCCCGGCTGCTCGCTCCCGCTCGACCCTCGCCGCTCTGGTCGCGCAGATCCGCGATCCCGGCTTCTGGCAGCCGGTGGTACTCCTAGGGGCGGGGGCGGCGGCGCTGAGCGCCGGGGTCGGTTTCCTGCCGCTGCTCGGCGCGCGGCACCACCTTGGACCCGCGGTCACCGGCGGCCTCGTGTCCCTCCTGGCGGGTGCCGCGGCGGCCATCCAGCCATGGGCCGGACGGCTTCACGACGGCGACCGGCTGCCCGCCGACGGCCCGCCCGCGGCGCTTCTCGTCGCGGCGGCGGGTTTCGTCGTTGCGGCGCTCGTCCCCGGGGTGGCGACGATCGCCGTGGCGGCGGTGCTGGTGGGCGCCGGTGTGGCCGTGGTGACTCCCGTCGGCTTCGCGGGGCTGGCCGCCGGCGCCCCCCCTGAACGGCTCGGGCGGACGATGGGGGCGGGCGAGGTCGGCCGGGAGCTGGGCGACGCCGGAGGCCCCGCCCTCGTCGGCGCCTTCGACGCCGTGGGTCTGGGTGCCGGCTTCGCAGCCCTGGCGGCTGCTCTTGTCGCGTGCGCCGGAGCGTCCTCGTCCCGGCTGCGCCGGCACCCGGCCGAGGCACCGGTCAACCCGGCCGGCGACGGCGTGCTCCGCTGAGGGCGCCCCGCCTGCGGCCGGCCTGCGCCAGGGGGCGCCGCGGAGTCGGGCCTCAGGAGCTGGCCTGAACCAACGCCAGCGTGAAACCGTCGTAGCCCTTCGAGCCGACGGTCTGGATCGTCGTCGCAAGCACGCGTGACTCGCCGGCGACCATCTCGTTGAATCGCCGGATGGCGACGACATCGGGTTCCGTGGTGGCCTCGTCGACGATGGCGCCGTGGCGCACGACGTTGTCGACCACGATCACCCCACCGGGGCGGGTGAGGCGCAACGACCAGTCGAAGTAGGCGGGGAGGTTGGTCCGGTCGGCGTCGATGAAGACCAGGTCGAACGGGTCGGCGCCCTCGCCGGCAAGTTGGGCCAGCGTGTCGAGGGCGGCACCGACCCTCACCTCGGCGACGGAGCCGACGCCGGCGGCGCGCAGGTTCTCGCGGGCTATCTCGGCGTGGCGCGGGTCGATCTCCAGGCTGAGCAGGCGACCGCCCGCCGGAAGGGCACGGGCCATCCAGATCGTGCTGTAGCCGCCGAGGGTCCCGATCTCGAGGATCCGGCGCGCCCCCACCATGCGGGCCAGGATTTCCAGCAACTTGCCCTGCGGTGGGGTCACGCTGATGGGCGGCAGGCCCGCCCGCGCCGTCGCCGACAGGGCATCGTCGAGGGCCCCGTCGGGGTGGACCACAAGAGCGGTGACGTATTCGTCGACCGCAGTCCACGTCGTGCTGTCCATGGCTCCTCCTCCCCAACCGAAGATATCGCCGGGGAAAGCGGCTACCGTCCCCGGGGTGGGACCGGTATCGACCGCGACCGTCGCGGGCGCCCGGCGCGCCCGGCGCGCCCGGCGCGCCCTCGCTTCGGCCGGGGTCGCCGTCGCGGTTCTGGCCGCCTGCGGTGCCGGCGGCCCACGCGGTGCCGCGGGCCCACGCGACGCCGCCGGCCCACCGCAGGGCGGTGTCCCACGCGGGCCAGGGGTGCACCGCCGGCCGGCCGTGGCCTCAGAGCCGGCCGCAATGCGCCACGCGGCGTTCAC
>JAJYLA010000211.1 GCA_021788115.1 Actinomycetes bacterium
GACGATGGTGCGATCCGGTAGGTAGGACGAGGTGCTGACCGTCGGGGTGTACGGCGCCACCGGCCAGGTGGGCGGGGTGATGCGCTCCGTGCTCCAAAGCCGGCGCTTCCCCCTCGACTCCCTGCGGCTCTTCGCCAGCGCCCGCTCGGCCGGGCGCACCGTCGACGGGGTCGTGGTCGAAGACGTCGCCACCGCGGATCACCGCGGCGTCGACGTGGCGCTGTTCTCCATGGGCGCCAGCGCCTCACGGGAGTACGGGCCGAAGGTGGCCGCCGCGGGGGCGATCGTCGTCGACAACTCCTCGGCGTGGCGCATGGATCCCGGCTGCCCGCTCGTGGTCCCCGAGGTCAACGCCGCCGCGCTCGACAGCATCCCCCGGGGGATCGTCGCCAACCCGAACTGCACGACGATGGTGTGCATGCCCGTCCTCGCCCCCCTCCACGCCGAGGCGGGGCTCACCCGCATCGTCGCCTCCACCTACCAGGCCGTCTCCGGCGCCGGGCTCTCGGGCACGGCGGAGCTCGACGAGCAGATCAAGGCGGTGGGGGACAAGGCCACCGCCCTGGCCTTCGACGGGACGTCGGTGGGGTTCCCGCCGGGCTCGGTGTTCCCCGGGCCGATCGCCTTCAACGTGCTGCCCCACGCCGGCAGCTTCGACGGGGACGAGACCACCGAGGAGATCAAGTTCCGCAACGAGAGCCGCAAGATCCTCGGGATCCCCGACCTGGCCGTGTCGGTGACCTGCGTCCGCGTCCCCGTCTACACCGGGCACAGTCTCACCCTCAACGTGAGCTTCAGGGATGCGATCACCCCGGAGAGGGCCCTCGACCTGCTGCGGGGCGCGCCGGGTGTCGAGGTGGTCGACGTTCCGACCCCCCTCGCGTCCGCCGGCGGGGACACCTGCCTGGTCGGGCGGGTCCGCGCCGATCGCAGCGACCCGAACGGCACGGGTCTCACGATGTTCGTGTCGGGCGACAACCTCCGCAAGGGCGCCGCCCTCAACGCGGTGCAGATCGCCGAGGCGCTCCTCGAGCGGGGAATCGTCGCGGCCTGAGAGGTCCCGGCTATCCCGGCGGCGGTCTCCACCGGGTGACCGCCGGGCCGCCGGGATGGAACCGGCGGTCCCAGGAGAGCAGGTAGCGGGCGTGCTCCTCGCACCAGCGGAACACCGACGCCTGGGTGATCGGCTCGCTGGGCGGCGTGTCCTGGCGCTCCGCGATGATCGGGCCGAGGTAGGCCAGCAGCTTGTTGGCGGTGTCGGGGGCCACCCCGGCGACCCGGGCGAGCGTGGCGTAGTTCGACGCCCGGCCCGAGGCGACCACCGCGGCGAGATGGCCGGCGGTGCGCCCGCTGCGCCGGTGGAAGTACCGGTGCAGCGCAGGCGGACGCGCGACGAGCGGCGCGGGGTACTCGTCGGCCGGAAGGCGGCCACCCGACGCGGCGATCGGGATGGCCCGCACGAGCGGGTCGAGTCCGGTGGTCTTGCGGTACACGCCGAGCACCTCCGGGTGGTGGGCGTGGTCGAGGGCCTCCGCGAGGTGGTCCTCCTCAAGGGAGTGCCCCTGGGCGGCGACGATCGTCGCGGTGGAGCGGCCCTCGTCGCTCAGCATCTGCAGGGCGTCGAGACCGTCGAAGTCCCACTCGTAGCGCCGGTCGTTCCAGGTGAGGTCGGTGACCATCACGTCGAAGCGGGGACGGCCCGACACGGCACGGCGGAGGCCGTCGGGGTCGCCGGCGGTGACGACGACGCTGCCGGCGAAGGTGTCCTCGAGGGTGGGCGCGACGATTTCCGCGAGGGCGGTGACCACCAGGATCCGCAGGCGGTCCATCGCACGCGATCGTGCGTCCCGGGCCGTCGTTTTAGCAAGTAATTGCATGACCCGTCCCGCGGAGCGGCGCTTTGCCGGTAGCAGCGGCGCGGGTCGGCAACAACAGATGCTTGTATTTGTGACCCGCGGGTAACCACTATGGGTGGCGTCGAAGGGGCGGGGACGGGGGAGCCCCGCACAAGACGCAAGTCAGCGGAAGGACCGCCACCGGTGCGAGCCGGTGGCGAAGTCCGGACCTGACCCCGCCGGACGGGCCGCGTGGGACCCCCCGCCTGCCGCCGCCCGCCGCCGCCTGCCGCCGCCCCCCGCGGACGGCGCATAGGAGACATACCTGAAGGGGCGTGAAGGACCGGATCGCGCCTGCCGATAGTCGGGGTGTGGTCGAGCCGGGTACCCTCGAGGCTGCAGGTCGGAGGATCGAGCAGCTCGAAGCCGAGCTGAGGGCCACCCACCGGCTGGCCGGCGACCTGATCGACAGGGCGCCCCACGGGATCGTCATCCACCACGACGGCGTCTTCTCCTACACCAACCAGGCGGCCAGGGAGCTCCTCGGGCTCGCCGCGGATGAGCGGGCAGAGGGCCGGCGGATCCTCGACTTCGTCCACCCCTCCTCACGCCCGGACTTCCTCGCGCGCATCGCGCTCATGACCCGCGAGGGGATGCGTACCGACACGAGCGAGTGCCGGCTCCTCCGGCCGGGCGGCTCGATCGTCGTCGTCGAGACCATCGCCGCCCGCACACAGTGGCAGGGCCACCCGGCCGTCCACGTCGTCATGTGGGACGTCACCAAGCGCCGGCTGATCGAGGACCAGCTGGCGTGGAAGGCCACCCACGATCCCCTCACCGGGCTGGCCAACCGGCGGCTGCTGGCGGCCCGCCTCGACGCCATGGCCGAAGCCGGCGAGGTGACGACCGTGCTCTTCGTCGACCTCGACGACTTCAAGTCCGTCAACGACGCGCTCGGCCACGAGGCGGGCGACCAGCTCCTCCACCACGTCGCCCGCCGCCTCGACGGGGTGGTCGCCGCCGAGGACCTCGTCGCGCGGCTCGGCGGCGACGAGTTCGTGATCCTGCTCTCCGGCGTCACCGACCCGGAGAAGGCAGAGCTCGTCGTCGAGCGCGTGCGCCACGTCGTGGACGAGCCGTTCTCGGTCGCCGGGGTGATCGCCCGGATCGGCGCCAGCGTCGGCGTCACGGTCGGGCCCGCCTCGAGAGGGGTGTCGGAGCTCGTCCGGGCGGCGGACCGCAGCATGTACCGGGCCAAGGGCCGGGCCATCGCCGCCGGCTGACAGCCGGCGACCCCCGCCGCGCGCGCGGCGCCGCCACAATGGCGGGCGGTGAAGCGGGCTGCGGTCGTGGCGGTGGGTGTCGCCGGGGCGTCCGCGCTCGCGGCGCTGGCGGCGTACGCGGGGACCTCCGGGGGCTCCGGCCAGCGCAGCCCCACCGCCCGGCCTCCCGCCTCCGCCGCCGCCACCC
>JAJYLA010000212.1 GCA_021788115.1 Actinomycetes bacterium
CGGTGGGCAAGACGCTGGTGAGCAGCGCGATGATCGACCGGGTGGCCGCCTCGGTGGGCCGCCGGCTGGTGGAGGTGCCGGTCGGCTTCAAGTGGTTCGTGGACGGCCTGCTGGACGGCTCGCTCGGGTTCTGCGGCGAGGAGAGCGCGGGCGCCTCGTTCCTGCGCCGGGACGGCACGGTCTGGACCACCGACAAGGACGGCATCATCCCCTGCCTGCTCGCGGCCGAGATCACCGCCCGCACGGGCCGCGACCCGGGCGAGCTCTACCAGGCACTCACCGAGCGCTTCGGCAACCCCGCGTACCGGCGCATCGACGCGCCGGCCACCCCGGCCGAGAAGGCCATCCTGCGGTCCATGTCGGCCGCGCAGGTGCGGGCGACCGAGCTCGCCGGCGAGCCGATCACGGGCGTGCTGACGGAGGCGCCCGGCAACGGGGCCCCCATCGACGGGCTCAAGGTGACCACGGAACACGGCTGGTTCGCCGCGCGTCCCTCCGGGACCGAGAGCGTCTACAAGCTCTACGCCGAGAGCTTCCGCGGCGAGGAGCACCTGCGGCAACTGGTGGAGGCGGCCCAGGGGCTGGTTCGCGACGCGCTCGCTGGCTGACGCGTACCAGGTGCTGGTGGCCTCCGGGAACGACGGGCTCATGGAGCCGTTCGTGGCGGCCGGCGGCCGGGGGATCGTGTCGGGCAACGCGGGGCGCTACCCGACGTGGTCGTGACGGTGGTCGAGGTCTCCGTCGCTGCGAGCGGACGGCGACGAACCGGGGCGCCATCGACCGGCTGGTCCGCCTCACCCATGCCGGCTCGGGGACCATCAGCGCGGTGCCGGCTCGAACAGCGCGAACGGGTTCCCCTCGCTGTCGGTGACGGCGATCCACCAGCCCATCCCGGGCACCTCGGTCCTGGCTCCGGTCACGCTCCCGCCCAGCTCACGCACCCTGTCCAGCGCCGCCTCGATCGAGTCGACCTCCACGTAGTTCACGATGGTCGCGGCGACGTTGACGTTGCGCCGGCCGATCCCGCCGCCCCCGGGATGTTCGCCGGTGGTGCGGTAGACGAGGTAATCCCCGAAGCCCCCCATCGTGCCGATGTCCCACCCGAACACCCCGCTGTAGAAGCGGCGGGCCCGGTCCAGGTCGTCGGCCGGAATCTCGATGTGCGTGTACTCCCCGTGCGCCATGGTCGGTCCCCCGTGCACGCGACGCTGCCCGGCGCCTCGGGCGGACGCCGGACCGTCGTGGCCGATGCTACGCCACGGTTGCGCGTGGCCCGCGCACGGCAGGCCGCCGTGTCACGACGGGGACGGGCCGCGTTCTCCTCGAGCGGTCTTCGCCCCATGCTCGGCGGCGGTGAGCCGGTAAAGGACGTGGCGCCGCAGCGGATGACCCACGGGGAAGCTCGGATAGTCGAAATCGTCGGCCGGATCGCGGTGCATGTCGAGCCGCTCCATCACCCGTCGGGATCGTTCGTGGCCCACGCTGGTGAACGAGACGATCTCCGGCAGGCCGGCCTCCTCGAAGCCGAAACGGAGGGCCGCCCGGGCGGCCTCCGTCGCGTACCCGTACCCCCACGCCTCGCGCGCGAATCGCCACCCGACCTCCACGCACGGCGTGAACGCCGCGGTGAAACGCGGAACGGCGAGACCGGTGAAGCCGAGAAAGGCGCCGTCCTCCAGACGTTCGACCGCCCACAGGCCGTACCCGTGGGTCTCGAAGACGGCCTCGATGCGGTCCACGAGCGCGTCGCTCTCGGCGCCGTCGAGGGGCCGGAGGAAGTGGCGCATCACCTGGGGGTCCGCGTTGAGGCGGGCGAACGGCGCGCGGTGCCCGGCATGCCAGCGGCGCAGGACGAGGCGCGTCGTGTGGAGCGTGGGGCCATCGGTCGTCGACACGAGGGCGGAGTGTAGCGCGTCCCTCGCCCTGTGCCGCCACCCTCTCACGGCTGCATCGGTGGGCAAGCGTCAAGCCCGATCATCTGCAAAGCCGGCCGCCGCAAGGCACCTTGGCTGAACTGGCCTGCCTCACACCGACCGGGCTGACCATTCGGGCGTGCCGACCCTCGTGTCCCCGCGCCGCTCGCGATTGCCGTAGCGGTGGGCGAGCCGTCGCTCCGGGTCCCGCACGCCGTGGGCACGTCGGCAAGCTCGGTCGCCACAGCCTCCATCTCTCCCCGGTCGGCCCTCGCGGTGTCCGGTCCGGGGAGCGCCGGATTCGTACTCAGCGGTGCGTGGTAGCATGGCCACCGCGCCGACATAGCTCAGTGGTAGAGCAGCTGTTTCGTAAACAGCTCTGGGGGGTTTCCGGGGCGGAATCCCGCACGGAAACAGCAGGTCGGGGGGCCTGAATAGGACCTACACCCCCCAGGCAAACCCCCCAAACGGGCTATCGAACGCGGCTCCGCGTGCGCCTACGCTGGCCGGGTGGCACGACGACGGCGACGCGCGGAACCGGGGGCGGGCACCTGCTACGAGCGGGCCGACCGACCGGGCACGTGGGTCGCCGAGATCACCGTCGAGGGCAAGCGGGAGCGCCGGCACTACGCCTCCCGCGCCGCGGCGCGCGCCGGCTTGGACGACCTGCGCCGGGCCGGGGGCGTCACCACCCGCGCGCAGCGCGAGACCCTGGGGTCGTGGCTGCGCCGCTGGTCCAGCGAGATCGCGCCGACCCGAGTCGAGCCCAAGACGGCGCAGACCTACGCGACGATCGTGCGGAACCAGTGGCTCACCCAGCCCATCGCCGATCGGCCGCTGATCGCGGTCCAGACCGACGAGATCGAAGCGACGCTCGAGGCGCTGCTGCGTTCGGGACTGAAGCGATCCACGGTCGAGCACGCACGGGCCGTGCTCTCGGCCGCCTACGCCGGCGCGATCAGGGCGAAGCTCGTGTCGGCCAACCCGGTCCTGGCCTCCGAGCTACCGGGCCGCCCGGACGCGCCGCGGGTGCGTCAGCTCCGGCTGTCCGAGGACGTTGCCCAGCGCATCTCCGACGCGGTGGCCGATCACCCCCTCCGAGCGTTCGTCGAAATCATGCTCCACATGGGTTTCCGGCCCGCCGAGGTCCTGGCGTTGCGATGGGAGGATGTCAACCCTATCAAGGACGGCGTAATCCACGTGGGGCAAGCAGTCAAGCAGGTGGGCGGCACCTGGACCGTCGGTACCCCAAAGACGGCGCACAGCACACGGGATGTCCCCACCCCGCCGGAGTTGCGCCCAGTGCTGTTCCAGCACTTCCATCGCGCCGGTAATCCGATGGCAGGCTGGCTGTT
>JAJYLA010000213.1 GCA_021788115.1 Actinomycetes bacterium
CGAGCACCTTGCCAAGGTGAGGGTCGCGGGTTCGAGTCCCGTCGTCCGCTCCAGGGAGGTCTTCACGTTTTACGTGGGGACCAGTTCACGTTTCGAGCCGCCGTCATCCTGCCACGGCGGTGTGACATCTCCTCTTGGTGTCTGCTGGGCGCATCGGCGCTCGAAAGAGCCTGATGCGCCGATTCTCGGACGCGCCGTATCGAGCGCTGGTCGGTTTGCGCGAAAGCGTGGCCGATTACGGCGGTGCGTTGGCCGACGCGCCGACGAGGTCGGCCAGGGTCCGGCGCCTGTGCCGGCGGGTCCGTGGGGAGAGGCCGGCTGCGGCCCGTCGCTCGTCGTCAGCCCGGCGCTGTTCGAATGCGTCGGCGACCGCCAGGTTGCGCACGACGAGCGCGCAGGCCAAGAACAGGCTCATCGGGGTGAGACCCATCACCCGGCACCACCCCCGGGCGACGTCGACCGTGGCGGGGTCCTTGATCCTGGCGTTGGAGCGCTCGACGGCAGTGCGCCGGGCATAGGAACGGCGCCAGGCCTTCCCGGGGTAGTCGTGGCGCTGGGCAGTCTTGGCGTTCACGCTCGGCGGGACGGTGATGGTGACCTGGGTGCAGCAGGTGGGTGGGTGCTCGGGTGGGGCGAGCACTTCGGGGTGATCGAGGGTGAGCGCGATCGAGTCAGCGCGCAGCGGACAGCGGACCTTTCCGAGCACTGCCGGGCAGGCGACGCGGTGGTAGCCGTCTTCGTCGTCTGCGCTGATGCGGCCGAGCTTGTAGCGGGCGAGCTCGCCCGAGCGCCGGTCGTGGGCCGCGGTCTCGTCCTTGCTCGCCCCCCGACAAAGAGGGCCGATGTCGAAGAGGGCCTTGGGGGTGGCCGGGCAGTAGAGGTTGCCGTGGTGGCAGATCGCCCCCTGGTGCGTGCCCTGGGTGCCGCGGTCGCTCGGGTGCAGGTCCATCACCAAGGTGGCGCCGGCGGCCCGCAGCGGCAGGGCGAAGTGCTCTGGCACCCGATGGGCGTAGCCCGAGTCGACCACGACGTCGCCCAAGGCGATGCCCGCCTCGGCCATGGTGACGAGCACGTCGACCATCTCCGGCACCGGGTCGTGGTCGCAGGCGACGAGGTTCATGCGTCGCACCAGCTCGGGCACCACAGCCCCGCCCTCGTCGGCCACCATGGTCGCAAGTGAGAGGTAGTAGCCGAAGAACAGCTCGTCTTTTTCGCCCGGACCCCCGCCCTTTCGGTGCCCCCAGGCGGCCTCTTTGTCGGCATAGGTGCCGTCGGGCGTGGTGCGCCGGGTGGAGAAGGACTCGACGTCGGTCCAGTCGACCGCCAGCGAGCGTGATGGGTCCTTTGCCTCGGCGGGCACCGAGGCCTCCACCAGTGCGTCGAGGATCCCTTGGAGTGCCTCTGTGGGCGCCTTGTCGGGGTCCTCTTTGCCCAGCGCCGCCACCACGAGGCCGAACGTCCTTTCCACCTGGCGATAGGAGAGGGCATGGGGACCCCGCGTCCAGTCGACCACCACGCCCAAGCGCCGGCGATCGGCATCACCCAGTCCGACCAAGGCGGCGTGGATCCTGCTCAGATGCGCCGGGCGATGCTCTGCCTGGGTCAAGAGCACGCCGAGGAGCAGCGTGCGCACACCGAGCTGGCGCGGACGGACCCCGACGGGCAAGAGGGCCTCGATTGACGGCGCGACGCCCGCCGCATCCACCACCGCCTCGAGGCGCTCGAGCGTGATCCTCCCGGTCAGCGCCTGGCTCCCAAGAGGGCCACGGCCTCTTCCTCGGATGCGCTGGGCAGGCTGGCCGCGAGGTCCCCCAGGCGCTGGGAGCACGTGATGCCCGCCGCGTCCATGAAGGCACGGATCCCGATCGTCTCTGCCACCTCGCACAGCCACGTGGCACGCAGTCGGGTGATCTCGATCCGGGGCAGGTCCCGCCCACCTGCGAGCGAGGCGGTGAGCGGGCTCGTGACGTTGCGCCGCAAGGGTGATGTCCCCCCGATCACGAGGCGGTCGCCGGCGAAGCCGGCGGCCGAGAGGAGCCGGTCGTGATAGCGCCAGAGCACCGGCACCACCCTGGGACGGCGTCCCGAGCGCACGCAGACCACCACCCCGCCAGAGCGCGCGACGACGTCCTCACCGGTGACGGCCTTGAGGTCCGCGCCCACGAGCCCCGCACCTGCCGAGAGGCAGACGACGGCTGACGCCCGCATGCGCCGCGACTCGGTCGGCTGGGCGTCGGCCAAGGAGAGGTAGGAGGCGATCTCCTCTCTCGAGTAGGGAGCCTTGGCCCGTTCGCGGCCGAGCCACACCGGCGGCGGCCCACACGCGTGCGCCCGGGCGATCGCCCGCAGGTTGGTGCGCACCGTGCGGCGCGTCGGTGCCGACATCGTGGTCATCCCCGGCGCACAGCAGCGCTCGACCACAGAGGGGTGGAGCGCCACGGTGGCAGTGAGCTCGATGCCGATGGACTCGCAGAACGCCCCGAGCCGGGAGGCTGCGAACAAGTACGCCTTGGCCCGGTTCGGGCTCTCGGGCTTCGCCTGGGCGGTCACCTCCCTGGCGAAGGCGGCAGCGGCGCCAGACACCGTGCGGGGGCTGAACCCCTCGATGGCTTCGGTAACTGCCGGATCCGACCGGAGCATCGTGCAGTAACATACTGTACGCTATGGCCCAACGGGTGGACTCTCAGCGCGAAGGTGGGGGTGTGCGGCTCGATGCAAAGACGCAGGCCGAGGCCGGGCGCCTGGCCGACGAGATCAGCGCGGTGGCACGCCGCGGGCTGGCACTTCCAGGGACCCTCCTCGAGCGTCGGACCACCTGCGGGCGGCCGGGGTGCAGGTGCGGTGGCGAGCCACCGGTGCCCCACGGACCGTATTGGTCCTGGACGCGCAAGGTCGGCGGGAAGACTCGGACCCGCTACCTGAGCGCCGACCAGCACGCCGACTACGAGGAGTGGTTTGACACCGCCAAGCGGTTGCGTGCCCTTGCCGCTGCCCTCGAGGCTCTCGGCCTCCAGGTGGCAGAGGCCGACCCTCGCTGGGAGCGCTGAGCACGACCTCTGGCCCCACGCGGTGTGGGTGGCGGTCGCTTATGGCGTGGGCGACCCACCGAACAAGGCCTGTCCGGGCAGTTCAGCCCCAAACGTGAAGACCTCACCACATCGTCGTGCTCGAAC
>JAJYLA010000074.1 GCA_021788115.1 Actinomycetes bacterium
GACTGGGCGCAGTACTGGCATCATCACCTCGCCGCCGAGCGCGAACGGGTCCACGCATCCCGCTACGCCGGCCGGGTCATTCCGGCAGCTGCCTGATCTCGGTCACTCCAGGAGAGCCACACCCCATTGATTCTTTACCCGCTCACATGCTCCAAAGGGCTTCGGTGGGTGACATTCGGGCGGCGCGCAGAGCGGGGAGGAGTCCGGCGATGGCGCCGATGAGGAGGGCGGAGGCAAAGCCGCCGGCCCATGCCTCGCTCGGGATGACGACCTGCCAGTGCTGGGTCGCGGCGTAGATCGCGGTCGCCCCGACGCCGACAGCAACCCCAGCGGCCCCGCCAAGAAGGGCGAGAAGGACGGCTTCGGACAGGAACTGCGTGCGTATGTTTCCTCGCGTGGCACCGAGCGTTCGCCGCAGTCCGATCTCTGATCGCCGCTCCAGCACGCCGATCAGCATGACGTTGCCCACGCCGACCGCCCCGACCAGGAGCGAAATCGCCCCCAGGCCAAGGAACAAACTACTGAAGGCGTTCTTAGCCTGGAGCTCGGCCACAAGTGCGTCAGACGGCTGGCTCACGTCCACCTGGCCAGGGTTCTCCGGATCGGCCGTCGCGGCGAGCACCGAGTCAACCGCCGCCACTTCGTCGGTTCGCGCCCGCACATAGATCGTGGATGGATGGCCGTCGAGGCCAAGGTTTGTCTCCGCGGCGCCAAAGCCCACGAGGACCGAGGAGTCAATCTCCGGCGCCAGGACTGCAGGACGCAAAATGCCAATGACATAGAACCACTGGCGACCCACCCAGATCCGCAGACCCGGAAAGACGTGATCGATCCCCAGGCGCTGGGCGGCGGCCGCGCCAAGCACTGCGACGGGCTCCGACTCGGTGGCGGCACTCAGATACATCCCCTCGGCCACACTCGTGCCCACCGCTCGTGGCAATCCAAGGCTGGAAGCCTTGACGGCGATAGCATTGGTGTCGATCGTCGGGATGAGTGGGCTGCGGAAGGCATCGGCCGTCGTAGTCCCGGTGTACTGCACCTCGGTGACGGGACCGATGCGACCGATCATTCGCGGTGCCGCCACAGGCAGCTCGGCGGGGTGACCAAAGAGGGTCTGCCCACTGGACACGGTCAGCAGATTGGTCCCGAGCGCGTTGATCTCTGAGAGCAGCCCCGCCTGAGAGGACGAGGAGACGCCAAGGACAGCCACTATTGCTGCCACGCCAATGGCAATCCCAAGGGCTGACAGCGCAGCGCGCAGCCGTCGGGTGCGCAGTCCAACGCTGGCAAGACGGGCTTGATCAAAGAACTGCAGGTGCCGGGGTGTCAACTCGGTGGTGTCGACGACACCGGATCTAGTGACGGCGTCTCTTCGCCGGGTGATTTTCACGGTTGGGATCCTCCGGGTGCCACGTGTGGGTGACCCAGACCATCGTGAGGGACGTCGACAGGTCGGGAGGGAGGTGAAGGCTCTCCGGGGGCCGTCGTATCGGAGACCACGCGACCGTCGAGCATCTCGACGCGCCGGGGAAACCGTGATGCGATCTCGCGATCGTGAGTGATGACAAGGATCGTTATTCCTTCGGCGTGCAGTTCGTCGAAGAGCGCCAGGATGGTCTGACCGGTGGCGCTGTCCAGATTGCCGGTGGGCTCGTCGGCCAGCACGATGGCGGGGCGTCCAATAAGGGCACGGGCGATGGCGACCCGCTGGCGCTCGCCGCCTGACAGCTGAGTGGGGCGGGCGCGGCCGCGGGTTCCCAAACCCACGCGCTCCAGAGCATTGATTGCCTGGCGGCGGCGTTCGGCGGCAGCTATCCCCGCATAGAGCAGGCCGTCGGCAACGTTGTCGAGCGCCGTTGCGCGCTCGGCGAGGAAGAACTGCTGGAAGACGAACCCGATCCGGGTGGCCCGGACGACTGCCAGTTGCCGGTCAGTCAAGGCAGCCACGTCAAGCCCGGTGACGCGCACTGTCCCACTCGTTGGCCGATCCAGGCTACCGGCGATGTGCAGCAGGGTCGTCTTGCCCGAGCCGGACGGTCCCACGATGGCTACGAGTTCACCGGCAGTGACGCAAAGGCTTACGTCTCGCAGTGCCCGAACGGGCGGGTTGCTCGGGTAGATCTTGGTCACGCTGTCGAGCTCGAGGACGATTGAACGCGTTCCGGCATGGATGTCGGGCGGCCCAGACGGTGCTGTGGCGCCGCCGGGTTTCGATGCGGTGACCGAGTCCCTCATGCGTTGGGGACCACGACCCGCTGGCCCGCAGCGAGCCCCGAGCCGGTCACTTGGACCAGATTGTCGGCGCTATCGAAAAGGCCAGTCGTCACTGCCACCAACGTGTGGACGCCGGAGGCCTCGACCACCTCGACGGCATAGCCGCCGGTGGCGAGGGTGAGGAGCGCGTCGATGGGAACGGTCAGGGCATCGTTGACGGTCGCGGCGGTGATCAGCACCTCGACCGGTTCTTGGTCAAAGACGCCCGCGGCCGTGGGGTCCGTGGGTATCACCTCCACCGTGACGGTGGGACTTCCTCCACCGGGGGAAGTGACGGCGACCGTGCCTACTGAAGACACCACCCCTGGCGTGGTCTGGTTGTCGGGCAGACTGATCGTCACGCGGTCACCGACTTTGACTTCGGACTGCTCCGAGGCGTCCAGGGCGATCGTCACCTGGCGGGTGGTCGAGGTCCCTTGGAGCACCGGCCCACTGACGGGACCGCCCAAAGTGGCTGACAGCGTCGTCACTCGCAGTGCGCTTGGCAAGAAGACGGCTTCGCCGAGAGCAAGAGTACCTGTTGCGTTCAGTCCGAGCGCGGCCTGGATCTTCTCCACGCCTATGGTCGTCCAGTAGTCATATTCGTCAGACGTAGGGTTAAGCTTGGAGTTCGTCATATATCCGAGGGACACCAAGTCGCTATTGAGTTGCTGGACGTCGCTGCCGCTCGTGCCAGATGAGAGCGTGCGGTAGGCGGGCGTCGAGCCGTAGAGCAACACGACCGGTGAGCCATCGACTGAGTAGAGGCGTTGACCATTTGGGATCACCTGTCCAACAGCCGGAAGAGCAGTCACCGTGCCCTGGACCTGGCCGATAACGGTGTAGCTACCGGCGTAACCCAAGGTGGCCTCAACCTCCGACTGAGATGAGATCGATTTCCGGGTCACGGTTGCGATCGAGGTCGGGTATGAATTGTCCTGCACGCCGCTCTGGGCAGCGTGCCCGGACTTGAATGGATCTGTCACGGCCAGCACTGCTGAGGCGATGAGCATGACCGCCACCACTGCGGCGACCCAATGACGAAGATGCCGACGAGGAGTGTCCCTTGGTCCCGGTTCCACGTCAGAGGATCCGACAGTCGTTTCTGTGATTGGGGTGCTCATCCCGCGCTCGCGCCGCCGATAAGGGAACCGTTGCCGCTCCCGCCACTCGGCGGCGCTCCGGTGCCAAACTGCAACTTGAAGGGACCCGCAAGGCTGCGGCATGCATTTTCGGCGTCTTGGAACTGTGCTGACTGCGGGTTGAGATCCCCCTGGCCGCTGGTGATTATCGCGTTCTGGCCATTGGGATCGGGGAAGTCGGGCAATCCGTGTGATCGCATGCACCTGGCGTACTTGAGCGCCGCCGCGCTCTGTTCACCCAAGGTGAGGTTTCCTCCAGGCATGAACTTCTTGCATGCGCTCTGGGCAGCTTGGAACTGCGGGGAGCGGGGGTCGAGGTCGCCCCCAGAGTTGGCGGGAATACTGAGAATCCCGTTGCTTGGGTCGGGAAAGTCCGTGATCCCATGAGACTGCATGCATTGGGAGAACTTGAGCAGCTCTGCCTCCCGCTTGGGAGACGGGCCCGATGATGCGCCGGCGCCTGCCGGAGACGCTGATGTGGATGCGGCGTTCCCGCCGGCACCGGCCACCCCGGGGCCGATGGTCCCAGCAGTACAGGCAGCCACCAGCAGACCCATGGTTATCAGGCCTAGCGCCCCCATTGCAAGACGGGCACGTCGTCGCGATCGCCATGGACCGTGCTCGAGACGGGCCCATCCGTGACGAGCCGATATTCTCGTCAGCTGCAGGGTCCGCCGCCCTCCGGGTCGATGCCTCCTGTGCTTGTCGTCGCCTCGGTTGGCTCTCAGGCTCATGGTGATGTTGTACGAGAGTCGATGTTGCAGGGTCGTAACGCAGTAATGGTTTTGCAACACCAAATCAGGCATCCTGGAGTCCCAGCCCGCGCCTGGGCCAGCCACCATGCCAAGCGGCCGAGGTGCTAGGAGGAGCGACGATGAGGGTGCTCTTGGTCGAGGACCATGCCAGACTTGCTATGACGTTGGCGGCCGGTCTCCGTCAGGCCGGCATGGCTGTTGATGTCGTTTTTGATGGCCAGGACGCCCTCGATCATCTGGCCATCACCACCTACGACGTCGTCGTACTGGATCGGGACATCCCTGGGACGCACGGCGACGACGTTTGCAAGGCGCTGGTCGCTGAGAGATCTCCGAGCCGGGTGCTGATGTTGACTGCGGCTGGTTCGGTGCAGGACCGGGTCGAGGGCCTCGGCATCGGTGCTGATGACTACCTACCGAAGCCCTGTGACTTCACCGAGCTGGTAGCACGTATCCGTGCCCTTGTTCGGAGGCCGGGCGCCTCGTCGCCCCCGACGCTCACTCACGCAGATCTGCAGCTCGACTCGTCGCATCGCATCGCCACCAGAGCCGGCCGCACCTTGTCGCTCAACCCCAAGGAGTTCGCCGTCTTGGAAGTCCTCCTGGCTGCGCGCGGCGTCGTCGTGTCCTCCGAGGAGATCCTCGAACGCGTCTGGGATGAGGCCGCGGATCCGTTCAGTCAGGCAGTCAGGACCACGATCAGTCGCCTCCGAGCAAAGCTCGGCGATCCACCAGTGATCGAGACCGTCGCCAAGTTCGGCTACCGGATCGCGGACTGACCGATGGCGCGGCACGGACGGTTCCGTGACTGGGCCCGCGGACCCCACCTCCGTCGACGGACCGTACGATTCCGACTGACCGCGCTCTACTGCTGTGTCTTCTTCCCCTCGAGCGTCGTACTTGTTTTCATCACGTACTTCCTGATCGTCTGGAATCGTCGCCCGCAGCCCATTCAAACTTCTGTCAACGGGTCCTTTCACAAGGAGACCTCAATCGGCGGGTTGCTGACGTTGGTGCCGAGAGGGTCAGTGCCTCGGGTGGCGAGTCCGATCCTCGACGCCCACCAGGTCCTAGTCGGGTCGTGCATCATCTTCGTCGCCCTGATCGGGGCGTCGGTGCTGCTGGGCTGGATCGTCGCGGGGCGAGTCCTACGACCACTCCGAGTCATGACCACTGCGACCCGTCAGATCTCCGAGCGCAACCTGCACGAACGCCTGGCACTCGACGGCCCCGCCGACGAGCTCAAGGACCTGGGCGACACTATCGACGGGCTTCTCGCTCGCCTCGAATCGGCCTTCGACTCCCAACAGCGCTTCGTCGCCAACGCCTCCCACGAGCTGCGCACCCCGCTCATGCTGAGCCAAACCCTCCTCCAGGTGGCTCTAGCCAATCCCGCCATCACTCTCGACTCTCTCCGGGCCGCCTCTCAGGAAGCCGTCGACGTCGGCAAGGATCAGGCACAGCTCATCGATGCGCTGCTAACCCTGGCCCGTAGTCAACGTGGCCTCGATCAGCGAGAACCGGTCGACCTTTCCGCCGCCGTGAGCCACGCTCTCGACGCCCACAAGTCGTCCGCAACAGTCAAGGGATTACAGATCGACGTCGTCCTCGATCATGCCGAGGTGTCAGGTGACGCCCGCCTCATCGAAAGGCTTGTGTCGAACCTCATCGATAACGCCATCCGCTACAACATCACCGGCGGACGAGTCGGGATCACGGTCGCAGCGAGCACCACTGAAGCGACGCTCACCGTGACCAACACTGGACCCCTCATACCGCCAGACGAGGTCAGCCGTCTACCGGAGCCCTTCCAACGAGCCAGCCCGGACCGGACCGCCAGCCCGGACGGGCTTGGTCTCGGCCTGTCGATTGTTGCCCAAATCGCCGAAGCCCACAGTGCAGAACTGCAGATCCGCTCCCAACCCGAAGGTGGCTTGACCGTAACTGTGTGCTTTTCTGCGCTCTCGCGGGCTTCCAACGCTGCCGGTGCTGGTTGATCAGTGCAGGTGCACAGGGATGCACCGGCGCTGTCCTATGCGCCTACTCGCGGCCGGGCGGTGTCGTCGCGAAGTTGCAGCGTTCGGGCCGCACGCGCCGCGCCCGCCTGCATAGGGCAGCGTGCGCGGAGTTGATCAGGTCCCGAGAAATAGTCCCGAGAAACCCGATCTTCGATCTCGGGCCGAGCGCGAAACCGCTGGTCAGGCGCCTGTGCCCTATGCACGAGGCGCGCCGACCAGCGTTTCGATGGTGGCGGGAGCTCTGTTGTCATTCGAGCCGCCCGGTCCTCAGGAGCTGCAAACCTGCTGGCAGCGACGCCGTGCATATGCAGCCGCCTGGGCGCTGCGCTACTCAATGTGGGCGCCAGCGGCATCAGTCCCCAGAAACCGCTCAATCGCGTGGGCGCGGACCTTGACCTTCGGGTGGTCGCCCGAAGGTCGGCTCTCTTGTAGCGGAGTCTGAAGGGCATCGCGACGAGCCCGCGCGGGCGGAGCGGGCTCGAATAGAATTGCCCGTCTGCAAGAGGGAAGGAGAACCAGTGGCCTACCAGGATAATTCCATCGGGGTGACCGACGATGCTCTCACCATCAAGGGCTACTACTTCCCGGGCACCGTCAAGCGCGTCCCGCTGGACGCCATCCGCTCGGTCCGCCGGAGCGACATGTCTGCGTTTCGGGGCAGAGGCCGCATCTGGGGAACCGCCAACCCCGGGTATTGGGCCAACTTCGACACGAGGCGCTCGCGCAAGACGGTCGCCTTCCTCGTGGACGCCGGAAAAGCGGTCAAGCCGTTCGTGACCCCGGACGATCCCGCGGCGTTCGCTTCGGCACTGCGCGAGCGCGGGGTCGAGGTCACCGACAGCGGGACCGCGCCGGTGGTCTGACCGAAGACCTCGACGACTCGAAGTAGCCGACGGGTGCCATTGCCAGGATGGCCGGAGGGGCCACCGCCGCTGCTTCTCTCAGCTGCGGTAGGCGTCGCGACGGTGGTCGATGTCAAGCACGTAGACGGTGCGGGTCTCGTCGTCGATGCGGTAGCGGACGCGGTACTCGCCGCGACGGGAACGCCATTGCCCTTCGAAGGGCTTGCGCAGCGGCGCTCCGACTCGGCGGGGGGCCTCCGCGAGCGGCCCGAAGACGAACTCGACGCACGCCGCGGCGGCCGCCTCGGGCAGGTGCTCGGCCAGGCGTCGCGCCGCGCTTCGGGCCACGACGACCCGGAAGCTCACCGGTGACTACGAATGATGGCGCCGGGCGACGAGGTCTCGGACCGCTCGCTCATCGAGCACCTCCCCCGCAGCGATGTCCGCGTCGGCTGCCCGCAGGCGATCCTGGGCGTCGGGGTCGGCGAGCAGCTCGAGGGTGGCCTCGATCGACTCGAGATCCTCGGCGGCGACGAGCACCACGTACTCGCGCCCGTTCTTGGTGATGCGGACCCGCTCGTGAGTGGTCGCCACCTCGTCGGCGATCTCGGACAGCCTGGCCTTGACCTCGGACAATGGCAACGTGCTCATCGACCAGAATTATAGTCCACCGGGTGAGGCGAGCCAGTCCCGTTCGCGACGCGTCCGCTGGCCGGGGTGCAGGTCAAGGCAGTCGAGAGGGTGGCGCTGGTCCAGAGGGTGGCGTCGATGGACGTTGCTCAGACGAAATAGTGGCCCTGTTCGATGTCCTCGATGAGGCCGGGGTGGGTGGGCTTCCAGCCCAGAAGTTCCTGGGTGATGGTGCTCGAAGCAGGCATGTCGGTGCTTAGGAGGTGAACGAGCATACCGCCGAATTCTTGGGCGGGCAGGGAACGGGCGGGCAGGTCCAAGTGGCGGCCGATGGCCTCGGCGATCCCGCGGACGGGCACGCCTTCGTCGCCGACAGCGTTGAGCACCGCGCCGGCGGGCGCCTGCTCGACAGCCAGCCGGAAGAGACTCGCGGCGTCTTTCACGTGCACGGCGGGCCAGCGGCTGGTCCCGTCACCGATGTAGCCGGAGACGCCCTTGGTCCGGGCCATCGCGATGAGCTGGGGGATGAGGCCGTGACGTTCCCCCTCGCCGTGCACCGAGCGGGGCAGCATGACCAGGCAGGTGCGGACGCCCCGGTCTGCAGCAGCGAGGGCGGCCTGCGTGTTGGTGATGCGGGCCGCTATGGGCCCGGTGGCGACGAGTTCGTCGCGTTCGGTCGCGACTCGTCCGGGCCTGACGAGCGTTCCGCCAGAGATCACCAGGGGCTTGCCGGAGCCGGCGAGGCTGGTGGCAAACGTTTCGATGGCCGTGGCGTCGGTCTGTGTCGCAGCCTCGCTCACGCCGGGCACGACGAAGGCGAGGTGGATGACGCCGTCGCTGTCGAGGGTGCCGGCGCGCAGCACGTCGGTGTCGTTCAGGTCGCCGCGCAGCACCTCGGCGCCCATGTCGGCGACGGTCTTGGCCGAGGCGTCCGAGCGCGCTAGCCCGCGGACCTGGTGGCCGGCACTGATGAGATCGGGGACGAGAGCCGAGCCGACGCGAACGACTGGTACGCGCTGCGCTGGATCTGTTCGCCGAGCAGGGCTACGACGACACCACCGTCGTCCAGATTGCCGAGCGGGCCGGTCTGACCAAGAGCACCTTCTTTCGGCACTTCCCCGACAAGCGCGAGGTGTTAGCCGCCGGTCAGGACACGCTCGGCCAGCTCCTCTCCGACGGCGTCGCGGCGGCGCCGGCCACGGCCACGCCGCTGGAGGCGGTCGCGGCAGGGCTCGACGCCGCCGCGGGCGCCTTTCTCCCCGAACGGTGTGACCTCGGGCAGAAGATGCAAGACGCCATCGCGGCCAGCACCGAGTTACAAGAGCGCGAGGTGCTCAAGCGCGTCGGGCTGGCCACCGCCATAACCGACGCGCTCAAGGAGCGAGGAGTGCCAGACCCAACCGCGAGCCTCGCCGCTGAACTCGGAATCCTCGCCTTGAAGATCGCCCATGTCCGCTGGTCCGACCCAGCCAACCAGCAGGAACTTGCCGCGCTCGTCCGTCAATCACTACACGAACTGCAAACCGCAAGCGCCACACTCAGGTGACCGCCACGATCCCACGGCGGCTCTCCGAGAATGCAGCAGTAGATATCAGGCGCCGGCCCGCTCTTCGACGGGTCGGCGGCGAAGGTCCGAGTGCTGGAGGGCTGGGGGCAGGTAGGCCTGGTCGAGCGTGCCGACATCGGTGCCGGGCGGGACGATCTCGTCGATCCGGTCGAGGATGTCGTCGGTGAGGGTGACCTCGAGGCCGGCGAGTAGGTCATCGAGTTGCTCCATCGTGTGCGCCCCGAGGAGAGCGCTGGTCACACCCGGATGGGAAATGGCGAACGCCATGGAGAGGTGGGTCATCGGCATACCTGCTTCTTCGGCGAGCGGGATGAGCTGTTCGACGGCGTCGAGTCGATGCTCGTCACTGACGGCCTTCATGCCCAACGTTGCGCGGACGAGATCAGTCTCCTGGCCTTTGCGGACGCGCCCGGTGAGCATTCCCTGTCCGAGCGGACCCCACACCAGTACGCCGATCCCGTAGCGTTGTGCAATAGGCAGGACTTCGGACTCGATGCTGCGGTTGAGGATCGAATAGCACGGTTGTTCGGTGCGGAACCGCTCAAGTCCGCGGTACTCGGCGACCCACTGGGCCTCGATGATGTCAGAAGCGGGCGTCATGGACGACCCGATCGCGCGGACCTTTCCGCTATGGATCAGGTCTGAGAGTGCGGAGAGAGTTTCCTCGATCGCGGTGTCAGGATCGAGGCGCTGGATCTGGTAGAGGTCGATGTAGTCGGTTTGCAGGCGGCGCAGCGAGTTCTCGACCTCGGTCATGATCCAGCGCCGCGAGGTGCCCCGCCGATTGAGATCGTCCCCCATCGGGAGGCCGAACTTGGTCGCCAGGACGACCCCGTCACGACGCCCTTTGAGGGCTTTGCCCACGACCTCTTCGGAAGCGCCCTGGGAGTAGGCGTCGGCAGTATCAATCAAGTTGATCCCGGCGTCGAATGCTTTGTGAATGAGGCGAATCGAGTCGTCGTGGTCGGGGTTGCCTATGGACGCGCCGAGCATTAGCGCGCCGAGTGCGTAACGGCTTACCTTGATGCCGGTCCGGCCGAGGGTGCGATACTGCATGTGATGACCTCCTGGAGTCATGGTCGGAATGCGACGCGGTCCATCTGTGTCGTACGAGGTCGAGGGGAGCGCCTTCAGGACAACAAATGGACCCTTCGGCCGTCATAGCCACCGCCCGATCGTCAGCGACGACCGGTGCCACCTGTGACCGAGATCGTCACGATTCGACTTCCTTCGATAAGTGGTCGTTGAGGCGTTGCGTCGCGTTCTTGAGCACCTTGACGACCGTCGCCAGCTCTGCGGCGTCGACACCGTCGAATGCAACCGCCTCAATGAGCGCGAGATCGGGCAGTTCATCCCAGAGCTTCAGCCCCGAGGCCGTGATTCGAAGCATCCGCTGGCGCTGATCAGCCGGGTCGGGCGTTTGTTCGACGAGGCCCTTACGCACGAGCGTGCTCACGATCCCGCTCAGGGTTGCCCTCTCGATCTGGAGCATCCGACCGAGATCGCGCTGCATCGTTGGTCCATCGTTCGCCAGCTGGTAGAGCACGTACCACTGCGTCGATCCGATGTCATATGGCCGCAAGACCGACTCCATCACGGCCCGGCTTGCGAAGTACAACCTCTTTGCCCACGCCCCAGCGGACGAATGTCTCGGATCCTGACGTTCGTCAGCCACCTAACGAATAATGCTAGGTACCGAACGATCTGTCAAGCGGCAGGGCTGCGGCTGAAGGGTCCAGAAACTGCCCGCCACCGCCTTGACCAGCCAGGATGGAGTCGGCGAGGCTGCTCGCCGTGGTGCTCTCCTTCCTCTACCGCCTGGTCCATCGCGCCTTTGGAGCGCTCAAGTTGGCGAGGAGGGACGCCATCGCCAAGGACGCTGAGATCCTCGTCCTGCGCCACCAGGTGGCGGTCCTTCGTCGCCAAGTCGGCCGAGCCCGCTTCACCTGGTCGGACCGGGCACTGATCGCCCTGCTCGCAGGTCTTATCCCACGAGAGCGGTGGACGGCATTCCTCGTCACGCCGAAGACGACCCTCGACTGGCATCGCCGTCTCCTGGCTCGACGCTTGACCTATCCCCACCGGCGACCCGGGCGACCATCACTCGAGAGACCGTCGACCTTATCGTGCGCTTCGCCCGGGAAAATCCCCGGTGGGGATACCTACGTATCGTCGGGGAGCTACGAAAGCTCGGAATCACCGTGTCCAAGACGAGCGTCGCCACCGTGCTCGCTCAACACGGGCTTCCCCCAGCACCACGGTGTGAGGGACCGACCTGGTCGCAGTTCCTGTCTGCTCAGGCCAAGGGGATCTTGGCGACCGAGTTCTTCCACGTCGACTCGGTGATGATCCGGCGCTACTACGTCCTGTTCGTCATCGAGGTGGACAGCCGCGTCGTGCACCTGCTCGGAGTGACGACCAACCCGGTCATGGCCTGGGTCGTCCAGCGAGCACGGAACTTCACCTCGGATCTCGAAGATGCCGGTCGTCGGTTCCGCTTTCTCATCCGCGACCGGGACACGAAGTTCACGGCACCCTTCGACGAGGTGTTCAAGGCCATCGGCATTCCGCCGTCCGCACCGCCGGTCAGCTCACCGAAGGCGAGCGCGTTCGCCTAGCGCTGGGTCGCACGGTCCGTGAAGACTGCCTCGACCACCTGCTCATCTACTCGATGTGTCACCTACAAGCGGTGCTCGCCGACTACGTCCGCCACTACAACGAGGCTCGCCCGCACCGCGGACGCCAGCTTGTACCCCCGCTGCCTCGCCATGACCAACCATGCACCGGCGAGATCTGCCGGCGCGACGTATTCGGCGGCATCATCCACGAATACGACCGGGCTGCCTGACCCGAGGTCAGCACCCCGGGCCCGAGCAGCGCGTTCAACGCGTTGGCCGTCCGCGACGATCCACAGCTTGGACGATGGGCCGCCAACCTCCATCACGTCCTACTCGACGTGACCTGCAAAGCGCTCGTACCATCGGCTGCTCCGACGGATCTCGGTCCCGGCAAAGCTCCCACGCACCTACGGCATCGAGTTCTTGGACCCTTCAGGCACCGGCACTCGCCCAGAACGCCCCGCCCGATGAACGCCCACTCGCCAGTCATACCGGGTTATACTGAGGAGGTGAAGACGGCGATCTCGGTCCCTGACAACACCTATGAGCGGGTGTCCAAGCGAGCACGAGAGCTCGGCATGAGCCGCTCGGAGCTCTTCTCCCGGGCCGCGGCGCGCTACCTCGACGAACTGGACGCCGAGTCGGTGACCCGCCAGATCGACGTCGCCGTGGCTTCCTTCGGCCAGCGCGAGGACTCGGCCGACGACGCCGTCGCCGCCGGGCATCGCATGCTGGCCGCCACGACCGACGAGTGGTGATCGAGCGAGGCGGCATCTACTGGGCCGACCTCGGAGCACCGGTCGGCTCACGGCCGGCCAAGCGGCGCCCAGTGCTCGTCATCGCCGCCGACACCTACAACGCGAGCCGCTTGGCCACGGTCCTCGTCGCGATCATCACGTCCAACACGGCCCTGGCCACCATGCCCGGCAACGTGTTCATGCCGGCGACCGTGACCGGCCTGCCCCGAGACTCCGTCGTCAACGTGACCGCGCTGATCACCCTGGACAAGGCCGACCTCACCGATCGCGCCGGGACCGCTCCGACGTCCCTCTTGGACGAGGTGGGGCGAGGTCTCCGTCACGTCCTCGACCTGTAGCCGTCACCGCCCTTCTCGAGGAATACCGCGGGGTCCGAATATCGCGCCTCCACCAGTTGCGTGAGAGCAGTGTCAACTTCGCGTATCGCTTTGTCGACACGGCTGGTATGATGTCGGCCGTGGGAACGACGAGCGCCGCAGCGGAGGTCCGCAAGCGGGTCCTCGGCTCGCGGGATCGTTTCTGGCGTCCCGAGAACTTCGACGGCTCCCCTGACGCGGTCGCCCAAGCCCTGTCACGGATGGCCCGCTCCGGGGAGGTCCGCCGGCTTCGCCGCGGCCTGTACTGGCGCGGTGCGCCGACCCGGCTCGGCATGGCTCCCCCGCCTCCGGGTCGCCTTGCGAGCGCGGTCGTCGGTGGGGCGGGCTCCGGACCGGCCGGTTGGAGCGCCGCCCTGGCGCTCGGCCTGTCAACCCAGGTCGCCCGCCGGGAGGCGATCGCTGTTCCGGGAAGGTCACCTCGCAGTCCCGGCGCCGTCCGCTACGTCAGCCGGGCGGCCAGCACCAAGCGTCGCGACGAGCGGCTCCGCCCAGTCGAGGTCGCGCTATTGGAGGTGCTGCGGGACTGGGAGGGCCTCGTCGAGGTTCCCGCCGCAGACGCCGTCGTCCGGATCGAGCGTCTCGCCAGCGACGGCGCGCTCCGCCTCGACCGAGTCGCTCGGGCGTCGGCGACCGAGCCGCCCCGGGTTCGCGAACGGTTGCGCCACCTCCTCGCCACGCTCGGCCGGGCGGAGTTGATCGAGGTTGTCCGCCCGGCGCGCAGCGAGTCCGTCCGCAGCGATCTGGCCCTCGCCGGCTGAGCTGGTGGCCCGCTTCGCTGACCTCGCCGAGTTCGGGCCCACCCTCGACGCCGCCGCCGAGTTTCTTTCGGTCAGCCCGACCGCGGTGGAGAAGGACTACTGGGTCAGCGAAGTGCTGCGCGTGCTCAGCCGTGACTTCGCCGGCGACTTCGTGTTCAAAGGTGGCACCAGCCTCTCCAAGGGCTACCGGCTGGTGGGGCGCTTCTCCGAAGACATCGACATCCTGGTCGTCCCCGGCGAACGCGGGCGGGGCGCCACGGACAAGCTCATGAAGGCCATGGCCGACGGCGCGGCCGAGGGCATCGGCGGCTCGGCGAGAGGTGTCGGGGGGAGCGAGACCGGCCGGCATCGCTCCTATGAGATCGGCTATCCCGCCACCCGAGAGCCGACCGCGCTCATCCGCACCAGCGTGCTCCTCGAGATGGGCGTCCGGGGCGGGACCCATTTCCACGAGCCGGTGCCGATCAGCTCACTCCTCGGCGACACGCTCGAAGCCGCCGGGGACCGACCTTGGGGAGTTCGACGACCTGGAGCCGTTCGAAGTCGCCGTTCTCCACCCCGGGCGCACCCTCCTCGAAAAGCTCGTCCTGATCCACTCTTTGGCCCACCAGCTCGCCGCCGACAGCACCGGGTCGATCGACCGGCGCAGCGGCCGGCACTTCTACGACGTCTACCAGCTCTTGGGTGACCAACGGGTTCTCGACCTCCTCGCCGACCGAGGCCAGACCGAGCATGTGATGCGCTGTTGAGGATCACGTGAGTCGACATCAACCGTTCGTTCTTCGGGGCGACGGCCTCGAGGTTCGCCCATCTGGCGGTTTTGCCAACTGCCCGGCGTTCGACCCGCGCAACACCGTCTCGACTCGGCTCCGGGCCGCCTGTGAGGCAACCATGCCCGGGCTCTACTTCGGCTCGGCCCGCCTCCCTACCTGGGAACAGATCTGCGATCGCGTGAACGAGCAGCGCACGCTGCTGTGATCAGGCCTGCCCGACACGCTGAGCCGCGACCCCAGTCGACCGGGACAGACACCTAGAAGCAGATTGACGGCCCGCCCGGTCGGTCCTGCGTGACCGTACCCGAACGCCGATCTTCGTGGCCGGCCACATCCCTGCCGGGCGACGAGGTGGCACAAGGACGAACCCATCGTTGCTGCCCGCTCGGCACGCAGTGACTGTTCGGATTCTCATCCGGCGCCCTTGGATGCGTGGAGCACGGCGGAGAGCAGACGCCGCAGCGTCTCACGGTCGGTCGCAGGGAGCGACGCGAGAAGTTCATCGTCATTCTGAGTGGTCGAGGCGACGAGCTTCTTCACGAGCCGACGGCCGGGAGCGGTGAGGGCGAGGACGCGCCGACGGCGGTCCGACGGATCGACCGCCCGGCTGACGAGCCCGGCGCCGACCAACGATTCGACGACCGCCACGGCGTTCCTCGGGTCGACGCCAACCAGCTCTGCGAGCCGTTGCTGTCCGAGACGGCTGGCTTCTCCGAGCGCCATCAGCACCTTCGCCTGCGTGGGGGTCACCTCCAGCCCGGCGAGCACCTCGGCCCAGCGTTGGTAGACGATCGAGCCGACCGTCCCGAGTAGGTAGCCGGTGCGCATCTGGAAGACGAGGCTGGACGGGTCGAGGTCCTCGGTCGCATCCTGATCCTCGGTCACGACTGGACACTAGCAGCGGTGAACATGCGCCATGATCAACATGGCATATGTATACTTGGGCGGAGCTGGTGCTCCCCTGAAGGCCCAGCCGGAAGGAGGCAGCGTGAGCGAGCCAAACCGATCCTCGTCGGAGCCCGAGCCAAAGACCATCACCGTCTCGGGTCCTTGCAGAAACCGCCTTCCGCGCTTGCGTCGAACGGCCGATGGACTGGGTCCCTCCCGCCCATCGGATGACCATGGACACGGCGTCGATGACGATCGAGCCCAGAGTCGGCGGCTGCTTCTTGGAGACGACTGCGGACGGGA
>JAJYLA010000005.1 GCA_021788115.1 Actinomycetes bacterium
GGAGAGATCGGCGACATCCCTCCGGCAGAGTACGAACAGTTCTGGTACACCTACAACCAGCCGGCCCCGACCGGCAACTAACCCGCACTGCATCGAACCCGGGGTGGCTCAGGACACCCAAATCTGACTGTTGTCGCCGACGACCACAACCTCGTCGAGCACCTAGGAAACGCAGGGCGCCCCCAGGCCACCGACACCCGGCCAAACACCATGGACACCATGGTCAGCCCAGCCTGTCCAAAAAGCCCCCTTGACAGCCGGCTTCACACAGGAAACGCTCCGGCTTCGCCGAGAGCCTCGCCATCGGCGACCCGGTGAGCGACCACCGCCAGAACGCTCGCGCTGAAACGCTCCTGACGCAAATACGCCGAGGCGGCCTCGATCAGCGGCGCTGGACCGGAATGAAAGGTGACAGCCATCTTCGAGTGTCGCGAATCGCAGCTCTTGTGACGAACGCATTTGCTCCACGCGAGCAGCCGAACATTACATCTGAGCAACCCCGCAGTTGGGTACCGCCGCCGTTAGGGAGTGCAGACCAGATGGATACCGAACCCTTGCCGGACCAGCTGAGGTGTCCCCCAACGTGCGTCCCATAATCGCGCTGGCTATCTGCCCCCTACCGCCGGATACACGGCGGCGGTCATTCGGGTCTCGTCCTGGCAAGGATCGGACGGCAGCGGTTGATAGTCGCCGGTTTCGATGAACCCCATGGCTCGATAGAGGTTCTCTGCGGCAGTGTTGCCCTTGGTCACCCACAACTGCACTTCTCGGGCGCCGCACGTCCTCGCCCAGTCGAGCACGGCATTGACGAGGAGTCGACCGACCCCGGTTCGCCGGACAGCCGGATGCGTCCACATGGACACCAGCTCGACCACGGCCGATGCCGATGCCGGGCTGTAGCCCCCAACGAGTCCCACGATGTCCTCGCCGGCCACCGCGAAGAATGTGGCCCGTTCCGGTCCGTCTGAGCCAGCGCGAGCTCGCTCGATCCAGTCCTCCGTCGTGAGCGATGATTCGCCTGCGTGGGTGGCGCCGAAGGCGGACGGTGACTCGGCGAGCGCCGCAAGGCGTAAGAGTCGAAGAGCATCCGCTTCGCCCGGCCGAATTCGGCGCACGACGGTCATGGCCGATCATCCTCGATGGCGGCGAACGCTGCAATCCGTTTGCTGCGGCCGCCTGCCGGGTGCGGCGCGGCTTCCTCCAGGACTCTCCGAGACGGGTGGGACCCATGCCCGGGAGTCGCCGAGCAGGCGCCAGGGGCTCGGTCCTATGAGGAAAAGTTCGATCGCGGGGAACCGGACCGGCCCGTGGTTACGACAGGGAGGGCGTGACAGCACGTGGAAGGCTTCGGGGGTGAGTAGCGACGCCTCCCATGATCTGGAGTTGTTGCGCGCTGTGGCGGCCGGTGACGAGGAGGCGCTGGGGCGGCTGTATGACCGTCACGCCGGCTGGTTGACCGTTCGTTTGTCGCGGAGGTGCTCGTCGCCGGAGGTGGTTGACCAGGCGGTGCAGGACACGTTCCTGGCCCTATGGAGGGGGGCGGAGACCTACAGGGGAGGTGGGGATGTGGGGGCGTTCATCTGGGGTATCGGGATTCGCCGGCTGATCGACGCGCTTCGCCGGGAGGGGCCCTCGATGCGGTGGTCGTGGTCGACTCGGCGGTCCAAGAGCAGCGAGGTGGTCGTCTCGGCCGAGGACCAGGTGCTCGTGGGGGTCGAGCACGGCCGGCTCGCACCGGCGCTCGCCTCGCTTTCACCGGAGTTGCGTGCAGCGCTGGAAGCGACCGTGCTGGACGGTCTGACCACAGCCGAGGCGGCCCGCTTGCTGGGTGTCGCCGAGGGGACGGTCAAGTCGCGCTGCCACCGCGCCCGCCAGGCGCTGCGAGCGGCGCTCGCGGACGCCCAGGGCCCGACACTGCCCAACGAACACACATGGGGAACGACATGACGACACCATTTCCAGACCAGGTCGCATCGGCTGACGGTCCCGGCGGTCATCTCGGCGGGGAGGTCCTCGCCGCGTACGCCACGAACCGCCTCGACGAGGTCGCGGCGTGGTCGGTGGAGGCGCACGTGACGACCTGCTCGGCGTGCAGGGTGGCCTTGCGCGCGTTCGTCGACCGCGACCGCCTGGCCCGGAACCGCTCGGTGCTGTTGGCCGCCGCCGCTGTCGGGGAGCCGGGCCCGGCCCGGCGCCTGCTGTCCCGGGTGGGGGTTCCGGAGCACCTGCTGGGCCTGCTGGCAGCCACCCCGTCGCTGCGGCGGTCTTGGCTGCTGTCGGTGCTGGGCGTGCTGGCGGTGGTGGCCGGCGAGTCCGTGCTGGCCAACCACCTCTGGAACAGGGGGTCGGGCTCGACGTGGGGGGTGCTGGTGCCATTCCTGCTGGTCGGGCCCCTGCTGGTGTTGGGAGGCGTCGCCTTGGCGTTCCTGCCCCTCTTCGACCCCTCTCACCAGCTGGCGGCGGCCGCACCGTTCCCCGGCGTCAACTTGCTTCTGGCCCGGGCCGTCTCCGCGCTGCTTGCCGCGCTGCTCCCGGTGGCGGTTGCCGCGTTCTTCGTGCCCGGACCGGGCTGGCTGCCCGCCGCGATGCTGCTGCCATGCCTGGCGGTGTGGTGCGTGGCGCTGGCCGCCGTCACCGTCGTCGGCGCCACTGCCGCCGCCGTCGTGTCGGCCGCGACCTGGGTGCTGCCGGTGATCGTGGTGGCCGCATCGCATCCCGCGTTGGCGGTGGTGCGCTGGCATGCTCAGGTGGCCTGGGCGGCCCTGGCAGCAGCCGCTGCGGTGGTGGCGTTCGTCCGCCGTGACCGCTTCGAGATGGGATGGACGAGATGACCACCGACGTGGATTTAGCCGTGCGAGTCGAGGGCCTGTCCCGGCGCTACGGGCCCGTCAGGGCCCTCGACGACGTGGAGATGGGAATGGGCCGGGGGATCACCGGTCTGCTCGGACCCAACGGCGCCGGCAAGACGACCCTGCTGAGCATCCTGGCCACCATCAACCAGCCCGACGCGGGACGTGTCTCGGTGTTCGGCCTGGACCCGGCTGACACCGCCCAGCGGGTGGAGATCCGCAGACGGCTCGGTTTCCTCCCCCAGGAGCTCGGCTTCCACCGCCACTTCACCGTCGCCGGGTTCTTGGACTACGTCGCCATCTTGAAAGAGATCGTCGACCGGCGCCGCCGGGCCGAGGAGGTCGCCCGCGTTCTGGCCGCCGTGGGCTTGCAGGGCATGGCCGGACGGCGGATCCGTGCCCTCTCCGGGGGTATGCGCCAGCGTCTCGGGATCGCCCAGGCGCTGCTGGGCGACCCGGACCTGCTCCTGCTCGACGAGCCCACCGCCGGCCTCGACCCCGAACAGCAGCTCCGCTTCCGGGAGCTGCTGTCGAACCTGCCCGGCGACCCCACCATCGTGTTGTCCACCCACCAGGTCGATGACGTCTCAGCGATCTGCTCCCACGTCGTCGTCCTGCTGGCCGGCAAGGTGCGCTTCACCGGCACCCCCGCCGAGCTGGCCGATACCGCCGCCGGGCACGTGTGGACCTCGCACCAGCGTGACCCGCACGCGCTTCTCTCCTGGCGGGGCGGCGACAACCGCTGGCGTCACCTGGGCGAACGGCCGCCCGCCGGCGTCGAGGTCACCGCAGCAACGGTGGATGAGGGCTACCTGCTGCTCTCCCACACGGTCGACAATCCGAGCACCACCAGAGGGTGGCGTCGTGTCGGGCGCCGCGACCGATGAGCTCCCCCCACGCTGCGGCAGCTCCCCTGGGTCACGCACCCGGCCCAGAGGAGCGAGCTCCCCGGTCTGCACCCGTTCTCGCAACCCGGTCCGGGCTTCGGGTCGCCTTGGCTCTGGCCCGAGCCGAAGGATGGCTCCTGGCCCGCAGCATCCTGGTGGCGGGCGGTCTTTTGGTCGCCGCGCTCGTGGCCTGGTCGTTTCTCACCAGAAGCGAGCCGTTGTGGTGGAAAGCCGCCTGGCAGATCGGCTACGCCCAGATGATCCTCTCCGCCGCCGCGCTCGTCGCCGCCCATCTGGCAGCCGGGCGGGCCGCACGCAACAACGTGGAGGACCTCTACGACAGCTTCCCGGTCACCGCCTCGACGCGCACCGCCGGCCACCTGCTGTCAGTGCTGGGCGCCCTACCGGCCAGCGTGGTACTGGTCGCCGCCGCCAGCGCGCTGACCGAATGGCGGGGTGCCTTCGGCCACCCCGACCCTGCCGTCCTCGCCGGCGGGGTTCTGCTGGTGACAGCCGGCGCGATGATCGGTGTCGCGGTCGGGAGGCGGTTCCCGCACCCGTTCGTCGGCGTGCTCGCAGCCCTCGCCTGGGCTGCGCCGTTCTCCCAGTCCAACCGCTTCAACGGTGCGGTCACCTGGCTGTTCCCGTGGGCCATATCCCAGCAGCTCGCCAACTTCCCCCACCCGGTCCCCGGATACCCGCCCGGGGCCGCACATGCGGTCGAGCTCGCCGGAATCGCCGCCCTCGCCGCCGTCGTCGCCCTCGCCTGGCAGGCCCGGGCCGTCATCGCCCGAGCCGCACTGATCGCCGTCGGGGCGGCGGCGGTCGCCGTCATCGGCATCGCCGGCGCCGTCCAGCTCCAGCCGATCTCCACACCGAACCTGAACCGCCTCGTCGCCCAAGCCGCCACCCCCACCAACTTCCAGACCTGCACCACCGCCAACGGGGTGCGCTACTGCCTCTACGGCGACTTCGCCCCGCTCCGCAGCTCACTGGAGGGGCCGGTAAACGCGATCCTCTCCTATGTCCCGGTCCGGCCGGACCAGGCGTTGAGCGTCGAGCAGGCGACCGGCCTGTTCCTCCCCGACACCACGCTCACCCACGGCCACCCGGCCGCCAAGGTCGACACCTGGACCAAGGAGTTGGCCAGCGCCCCTGCCAAGCATCCCAGCCGGTCGGCGATCTTCGTCGGTGTCGGATCCTGGCCCGCCCGCAACGCGGCCGGCGCAAGGACAGCGCGCCTCCAGCTGGCCCTGGCTGCCGCCGACTGGGCCGTCGGCCTTCCGCCCAGCGCCGGCAACCTGGACACGGCAACACCGTGTGTGCCGTTCAACCAGGCCCGCGAACCGATCGCCATCTGGATGACCCTCGAGGCCACCCACACCAAGGTGAAAGGCATCCAGGACCTGGGCGGCGGTCCCGGCTACCTGGCCGCCCCCGGCCCGCAGATCACCGGCGCCGGATACCTGCTTGCCCAAGCCATGACCCGGCTCCCAGCCTCCAAGGTCACAGAGGTCCTCGGCCGGAACTGGACCGCCTGGACCAACGCGCATGCCACCGACGCCCAACTCGCCGCCGCCCTCGGCATCCCCCTGCCGGCGGAGCCCACCCTCAACCCAACCCCCGGACCCGGAATGAGAGTGAGCCCTCCACTCCCCGGGACCCCCGCGCCGCAGGTGTGCACCCCATGAGCGTCCCAGCGGTCGTCGGTGCCGAACCCGCCGGCACCGACCCCACCCCATCTGGGTCCCGGCTGCAGCGAGATCGGTCCCGGGCCGCTCTCCTCCTGGCCCGCCACGCCCTCATGACGACGCCCTGGGCGACGCTGACCGCAGGATGCGTAGCCGGGACCGCCGTCCTGGCCCTGCTCGCCTACTTCGCCGGCACCTCCCACACCCCGCTCGACCAGACCACCGTCCGCCTCACCCTCCTGCCCGCCATCGCCGCCCTCACATTCGTCCCCCACACCCCTCTCCGCCCGCTGGCCCAAACCGCCCCGCTGCCGGCGTCGATAGCCTCTGCCACCCAAATCGTCCTCGCCGTACCTGCCCTCGTCGTGACCAGCTGGGTCCAGCTGGTCATCATGGCCCACACCCACCCGGCCATCGCGCGCCGCCACCTACCCGCCGCCTACCCGCTCATCGCCCAGCTCCTCGGATGGGCCGCCCTCGCCCTCGCCGCCGCCGCCTGCTGCGACCGCTCCCGCTACGCCGACCTCACCGGCGCGATCGCCGTCCCCATCACCCTCGCCGTGATCGCCTTCTGCTGGTTCACCCCCGGAGTCAAAGACCTCCTCGTGACCGGCCCAGCCACCCCCCGGACTGCAACCATCGCCTGGTACAGCATCGCCGCCGCCTCCCTCGCCATCACCGCCGCCGCCCTGCGAGACACCTGGCATCGCTACACCCGGCGACCCTGGGCGCGAGCGCGAGCCTTGGGCGCCGCCTCGGCTCGGTGACCGATGCGCGCCTTCGCCGGCGCCAGGGCTACACGCCCGGGACGGCGGGATTCGCGGTCGTGCTGCTCAGCGACGCGCTGCCCACCCTGAACTGGTCCGGTCGCGCCGACGACCTGTGGGCGCGGCCCAGGACGGTCGGGTGGGCCGTGGGACTACGGTGGGGGGCCGTGGAATTTCGGTGCCCACGACTGCGGATTCTCTGTGGCCGGCCGCCGGACGGTGGCCGAGACTGAAGCAGGTCCGGGAGGACCTGCGCTGGTCCGGCACCTGACGAGCGCACACGCAATGAGAAGCTTTGGGACGGCCCGGGAGTGGAGTGACAGTTGCCAGGCGCTTTCAACACGGCGATGGATGAGACGGCCATCCCCGGCGAGGGCCGCCGGGCCGCCCGAAAGGGCCGGCACCGGCCGCGGGTCCGGGCGATCCTGCTCTCGGCGGTCGTGGCCGTGGCGGCGGTGGCGCTCGGATTCGGAGTGCATCGCTGGGTGCAGTCTCCCCAGGCGTCGACCGTGAGGGTTTCGGGGATTCCCTCCGACGTGCCCACGAGTGTCGCCGATCTGATGACGCTGTCACCGGTCCCCAACAGGGCGGCGCCCGATTTCACCCTCGTCGACCAGCGTGGCCAGACGGTGTCTCTGTCGGGGCTGCGGGGCCGTGCGGTGGTCCTCGGATTCATGGACCCGCACTGCACGGATATCTGCCCGATCGTCTCCCAGGAGTTCGTCGACGCGTACAGGGATCTCGGCTCCCGCGCGGCGAGGGCCGTGTTCCTCTCCGTCAACGTCAATCCCTTCCACAACAGCCCGGCGGACATGGCGGCCTACTCGCACGAACAGGGTCTCGACACCATTCCGAGCTGGCATTTCCTCACCGGCCCCGTGCCGGCGCTGCGAGCAGTGTGGAGCCACTACGGCATCGGTGTCAGCGCCCCCAACCCCGAGGCCGACGTGCTTCACACCTCGATCCTCTACTTCATCGATGCTCACGGCGTCGAGCGGTTCATCGCTTCGCCGATGGTCGACCACACCATGAAAGGTGCGTCCTTTCTCCCGGCACCGTCGCTCCGCGCGTGGGGGAAGGGAATCGCGCTGGTGGCGGCCGACGTGTCCTGAGCCCGGGGGCGGCCCGTAGAGGGGGTGCGCCCTGGCTTGCGCGAGCCATGCCGGGGCGGTACCTCGGCGGGGTGGACCCGGGCCCATCGATTCCCGCGGGAGACCTGGCGTTCCATCTGCTGGTACCACTGGATGGCCATGACCGCGATGCAGGCCCCGGGGCCGAGCATGGCCAGGATCCAGAACGTCTGGCCGGCGGCGCGGGTGTCGGCGACGGTGTTGGTCGGGGCGATCGGGGTCGGCGACATGCTGACGGCGATCCCCAGGAACGCCTCGAAGGGCATGCCGACGAACGTGGCGAGGATCCTTACCGGGTACGGCAGCCGCCACCGGGTGGGGTCGCCGTCGGCGAGCACCTCTGCCAGGGCCCCTACGCGTTCGCCAGCTGCGCGCCGGCGGCGTGGGCAGCGCTGGCCGCCGGGAGGTGCGCAGCCCGCGGTTGCGCCTCGACGAGGCACAGTGCGAGGAGGACGAGGAGCGGGCCGGTGTTCGGGTCGGTCGTCTGGCCCGTGAGGAGGCCCCCGAGGTCCTGTCCGAGCACCCAGAAGACCACGGCCAGCGCCGCCCCGGCGGCGACCCACACGTTGCGATGCCACCGCCCCAGGACTCCCGCCGCCACGGCCAGCTGCAGGACGGCGAGCGCGATCGCGACGCCGAGATCCTGGCCGGCAACGAGGTTGGCAGCGTGGCGGTCGAGCGACGCGAGGACAGCAGGTTCCCCTGCCGAGCCGGAAGCGAGCGTGGAGGCGATGGCGCCGTGCCGCCAGTTGGCGGGCACCAGGCACAGCACGCCGCTCCCCGCCCACAGGAGCGCCCACGCGAGCCGTCCCCCCAGGTCGCCGACGGGGCCCGACGACGTGATGGAGGCGCCCGCCGGGCGATGCGTGGGCCAGGCGAGGATGCCGACCAGGGCGTAGAGCAGAACGGCGCCCGGCGCCCCGGTGAGAGGGGTGGCGGACCCGCTGAGAAGGCCTCCGAAGCCTTCCCCCACACACCAGACGAGCGCCGACCACGCGAACGATGCAACCAGAGCAGGCTTCACGGTTCGCGGGACGAGCAGCCCCACTCCGAGGCCAACCTGGAGAGCGGCGAAGAGGCCGTTCCAGACGGCGAGGTGGGGGGCGACCAGCTGGTCGCTCGCCCGGATCAGGCTCGCCACGAAAGCGGGTTGCCCGTCAGCGACGGGCAGGAGCACGTCGGTGAGGAAGTGGTGGCTGAACATGTACGGCTGGAGCTGGAGGGCCCCGTCCAGCAGCCATATCGCCCCAAGCGTGACCTGGATCGCCCGTGGAGTGATGCGGTCCACCGCTCGGCTGGCGGCTCCCGGCGGCCCGGCAGGCACGCGCCCGGGCCGGGTGGACGTCTTCGTCTTCTCAGCGCGGCGCACTGGCTGCGACTCCTCTCTGGGCCGGGCCCGAACCGCCCGATGCATCTTCAGCCAGGACGGGGTATCCCCAGAAGCGCAGGACCACAGCCCTGCGCCCCGATATTCCACGGGCGACGGGTCCCGAAGAAGCAGGGCAGGGCCGCGGAAACCTCGTGGCCCACCCCCCGTGGGACCACTGCCCTCCGCCCGGACCCGGAACGCCACGTCGAGGCCGCCCCGGTCAGCCCATCGGGGTGGACACGCCCACGCCCCCGCAGCCGGCGATCGTCTTGATCGCCTGGAAGCTCCCGTTGAGCTCCACGGTGACGAAGCTGCCGTCGGCCTTCTTCATGTGCACTTCGTAGGGGGCGGCGCCGGAGGAATCGGTTTCGGCGCGCACCACCGTGGCGCCCGGCACGGCTGCCTTCGCGGCCGCCTCCGCCTTCTGCAAAGCGCTGCCCGTCAGCAACGTCTCGCCGGGTCCGTGGCTCACCGTCGCCGGGTTGATGGACGCCCCGAGAGGCGGCGAGGGTCTGGAGCCGGTGGACCACGGTGTGCTCGCGGTGGAGCTTGAAGCCGTGCTCGTGGTCGAGCCGCTCGTGGTGGAGCCCGTGGCGGCGGACGCGATGCCCGCTGCACCGAGGCTGGCCCCGGCGACAAGAGCGCCGGTGACGGGGGTCCTGCGGACGATGGAAGCGCGAATGGCCATCGCAAATCCTCTCTGGGGTCGGACCGGGGACTTCCCGGACGAGCGCCACGATGGCCGGGAAAACTGTGAGCGGGCTGGGGTCGGGCCAAGAGCCTCCGCAGTATTGCGACCGGGGGAGTGCCTGCTGCGGCGATCAGTGGTTGGTGGTCGCCGCATGATCCGTCGAGGTCGGGACGGCGCCGCTTCTCCCTCCGATGTCGGTTACCAGATCTGCTCGTCGAGGATCGCGTCGGCGACCTTCACGAAGCCGGCGATGTTGGCGCCCATCACGTAGTTGCCGGGATTGCCGTACTCCTCGGCGGCCGCCGTCACCTGGGTATGGATGGTGCGCATGATCTGCTGAAGCTCGGCGTCGACGCGCTCGCGCGGCCACTGGAGCCGCTCGCTGTCCTGGGACATCTCCAGACCGGAGACGGCGACCCCGCCCGCGTTTGCGGCCTTCCCCGGACCGTAGAGGAGACCCGACGCCAGGAAGAGGTGGACACCGTCCGGCGTGGTCGGCATGTTGGCGCCCTCGGCGACGACCGTGACGCCACCCGCGATCAGGCTGGCGGCGTCCTTGCCGGTGATCTCGTTCTGGGTGGCGCTCGGGAAGGCGCAGTCGGCGGGGATGCTCCACAGAGGGTTCGCCTCGGCGCCGGCGCCCGCGGCGACGAATACCGCCCTCGGGTACTTCTCGACGTACTCGCGTATGCGGCCGCGCCGCTCGTTCTTGAGCTGCATGACCCAGCCCAGCTTCTCCTCGTCGATGCCGTCGGGATCGTGGATGAAGCCACCCGAATCCGAGAGGGTGACAGGGCGCCCGCCGAGCGCGAGGAGCTTCTCGACCGTGTACTGCGCCACGTTGCCGCTCCCCGAGACGAGGCAGGTCTTCCCCTCGAGGGTGTCTCCCCGCGTCGCGAGCATCTCCTGGGCGAAGTAGACCGCACCGTAGCCGGTGGCCTCCGGCCGGATGTGCGAGCCGCCCCAGTTGGGCCCCTTTCCGGTGAGGACACCCGTGAACTGGTTGGTGATGCGCTTGTACTGGCCGAAGAGGGCTCCGATCTCCCGGGCGCCGACCCCGATGTCCCCGGCGGGGATGTCGGTGAACTGCCCGATGTGGCGGTACAGTTCGGTCATGAAGGACTGGCAGAAGCGCCGCACCTCGCCGTCGCTGCGGCCCTTCGGGTCGAAGTTGGAGCCGCCCTTGGCTCCGCCCATGGGCAGCCCGGTCAGGGCGTTCTTGTAGACCTGCTCGAACGCCAGGAACTTCAAGAGCCCGAGGTAGACCGTCGGGTGGAACCGCAGACCGCCCTTGTAGGGACCGATGCTGCTGCTCATCTGGACCCGGTATCCGCGGTTCAGGTGGATGACGCCCCCGTCGTCCAGCCAGGGCACCCGGAAGATGATCACCCTCTCGGGTTCGGCCATCCTCTCGAGGATCTTGGCCTCCCGGTATTCCTTGTGTCGCTCCAGGACCGGGACGAGGCTGGTGTACACCTCGCGCACGGCTTGGAGGAACTCGGGCTCACCGGGGTTGTTCGCCTCGATGTCGTCCAGGACCGAATCGACATAGCTACTCGCCATTGAGTTGCTCCTTCCGAACCTATCCTGATGGTGATGCTGTTCACCGGGCGGTTCGACGTCCACGCGCAGCGCTACGCCATGTTCGTCGATTCCCTGCCCGTGCCGGCAGACCCCTGGCGTGAGAGGGTCGAAACGAGCTCTTCGATCGCTACGAGGGCCAGTCGAATGTTGTCGACCGAGTTGGCGTACGACAGACGCAGATATCCCTCCCCGAAGGCGCCGAACGCGGTCCCTGCCAGGCAGGCGACCCCGGCCTCGTCGAGGAGCCGCGACTGAAGTACCCCTGAGGGGACGCCGAGCTCCTTGACGTTCGGGAAGACGTAGAAGGCGCCTTCGGGCCGGGCGCACGTGATGCCGGGTATCTGGTTGAGGCCGTCGACAATCACGTCCCGCCGCTCGCGGAACGCGGCGACCATCTCGTCCACCGGCTCCCAGGGACCCTCGAGCGCCGCCCGGGCGGCGGACTGGCTGAACGCGGACGTGCACGACACCGAGTTGATGATGAGGCGTGTCACGGGCTCCACGAGGGTTGGCGGGAACACCCCGAAGCCGAGACGCCAGCCTGTCATCGCGAACGTCTTGGACCACCCGTCGAGCAGGATCGTGCGCTCGGCCATACCGTCCACGTCGAGGACACTGGCGTGCTCCCCGCCGTAACGGATCGCCCAGTAGACCTCGTCGCTCAGGACGGTGAGGTCGTGGCGCTGGGCGACCTCGGCGATCGCCTGGCAGTCCTCACTCGTGAGGGCCCCTCCGCAGGGGTTGTGGGGCGAATTGAGGATCAGCAGCTTCGTCCGGGGGGTGACGAGCCGCTCGAGCTCCTCGGGGTCGATGCGGAAGCCGTTCTCCTCCCGGACGGGAACGGCGACGGGGGTGGCGCCCGAGAAGGTCGCGATGGACTCGTACATAGGGAACCCCGGGTCGGGGTAGAGGACCTCATCGCCGGTCTCGCACAGGGCGAGGATCGTGTAGAACATGATCGGCTTGGCGCCCGGGGTCACGACGACCTGGTCCGGCGCCGCGCGCAGGCGACCCGTCCGTTCCACGAAAGCGGCGACGGACTCCCGCAGTGCAACCGTGCCGGGGGCCGCCACGTAGTGGGTCTGGCCCGCCCGAAGCGCGTCGACTGCGGCCTCGACGATATGGGGAGGCGTCGGGAAGTCGGGTTCGCCGATTTCGAGATGGACGACCTTCCGGCCCGAGGCTTCCAGCGACTGCGCTTGCGCCAGAACGGCGAAGGCGGACTCTGTGCCGAGTCCTTTCATGCGCGACGCGAGATCCATGCGAGCACCCTTGCGCGAGCCAGCACCACGATACAGGGTCAAAAGACCTTTCAGGCGCTCCGCGGACCACCTTCGCCCGAGGGACCAAAGACCCTTCCTCTCGGCGAATGAGGGCGGCAAGATCCACGGACCGCCCGATCGCCAGAGGTGCCTGATGACCGTGCTGCCCAACGTCGACTTCTCCGCCCGCCGCGGCGGCGCGAACAGCGAGGGGGAAGTGCTTCGGCTCTACGGAGCCGCTGAGGACGACTTCGCCCGCTACGAGGTCCTCAAGGACCTGGTCGACGAGTGCCTGGACCTCATCCTCGACTATCGGCAGAGCGGCCATCCCGGAGGGTCGCGCTCGAAGGTCCACATGCTGCTGTCCCTGCTGCTTTCCGGCGGCATGCGATGGGATGTTCGCCGGCCGTGGCGGCGCTATGCCGACCGCTTCGTGCTCGCGGCCGGGCACACCGCCCCCGTCGTCTACTCCACCCTGGCGGTCTTGAACGAGGGCCTGCGGGCCCGCTTCGAGCGGACCGGGTCGCAGCAGTGGGCCTTCCCCGCCGAGGGTCGATTCGCCCTCACGTGGGAGGACTTGCTCGGCTTCCGGCATCGGGGGGGCCTGCCCGGCCATGCCGAAATGTCGGGCAAGACGCTGTTCTTGAAGTTCAACACCGGCCCTTCCGGCCACGGGATGGCGCCCGCCGTCGGCGAAGCCCTCGCCCTCAAGCTGGCGGGCGCCGCCGACGTCAAGGTCTTCCTGATCGAAGGGGAGGGCGGCCTCACCCCTGGCGGAGCCCACGAGGCGAAGAACACCGGGTGGGGCCTCGGGCTTTCGAACCTCGTCTTCCTGATCGACTGGAACGACTTCGGGATCGACCCCCGGCCCACCTCGAGCGTCGTGCACGGCTCGCCGGTCGACTGGTTCGCTCCCTATGGCTGGCGGGTCGCCGGCGCCGAGCATGGATCGGAGTGGAGCTCGGTCACCCGGGCGGTGCTCGACGCCGCCTGCGGGCCCAACGAGGGGGGGACGCCGAGCGTCGCCTGGTTCAAGACCCGCAAGGGCAGAGGCTACGACAAGTACGACGCAGCCAGCCACGGCTCCCCCTGGCCGCTGCACTCGGAGCAGTTCTGGGCGATACGCCAGCGGTTCATGGATCGCTACGGTGTGAAGTACCAGGGCGTGGGCGAGGCCGCCCCCGCCGACCCGGCGGCGCGACGGGAGCAGGAGGCCGCCAACCTGCGTGTGGCCCTGGAGGTGCTGCGCCGCGACGACGACCTCGTCGAATGGCTGTCGAACCGGCTCCTGGCGATCGCCGGCGCCGTGCCCAACCACCTCGAGGGACACCGGTTCGGGGGCGCCGCCGCCCCGGCGATCGCCGGCGCCGTGCCCAACCACCTCGAGGGACACCGGTCCGGGGGCGCCGCCGCCCCGCCCCCCGCCGGCTCCGTGCCCCCCGCTCCCGCCGGCTCCGTGCCCCCGGCTCCCGCCGACTCTGTCCACCCGGCCGCCTCATCGGCTCGCACAGCCTCGATCTTCAGCGACGAGCGCATCTTCGACGCCGGGCGCTACCCGCCGGAGCTGTGGAAGCGACCGGGCGAGAAGGCACCGAACCGGCTCGCCCTCGGCGCGTGGGGTGCGTACGTCAACTCGATCGCCAAGCGGGACTACGGCAGGCCCCTGTTCGTCGCCTGCTCGGCGGACCTGGCCGAGTCGACGAACATCGCAGGCTTCGCGTCGGGCTTCGGGTCGGAGGCCGGATTCGGATGGTACGACAGAGAGACCAACCCGACGGGCTGCCTCCTGCCGACCGAGATCACCGAGTTCACCAACGCCGGGATGATGGCCGGCCTGGCTACCGTCAACTTTGCGGAGGATCCCTTCGCCACCTTCGACGGTTACTGGGGCGCCTTCTCGACGTACGGCTCCTTCTCCTACCTCAAGTACGGCCCCATCCGGCTGTTCAGCCAGCTGGCGCAGGACTGCGAGCTGAAGGTCGGCAAGCTGCTGTGGGTCGCCGGTCACTCCGGACCGGAGACCGCCGACGACTCCCGGACACACTTCGGTGTCTTCGAGACCGGCATCACCCAGCTCTTCCCCCAGGGCCAGGTGATCGACGTGCACCCCTGGGAGTACAACGAGGTTCCCGTCGTGCTGGCGGCTGCGCTCGCCACGGAGGTCCCCGTTGTAGCCCTGCACCTGACGCGGCCGCCGATCGAGATCCCCGACCGCGACGCTCTCGGCATTCCATCCCATCACTGGGCGGCTCGGGGTGCCTACCTGCTGAGGGACTTCCGGGACGGCCAGCCCCGCGGGGGTACGGTGTTCGTGCGGGGGACGATGCCGACGAACAACCTGCTCGCCGTCCTGCGCGAGCTCGACCGCGCCGGCCTCAACGTCAAGGTCGTGGCAGCGATCAGCCCGCAGCTGTTCGCCCGGCAGGATGCGGGCTACCGGGGCGCGGTCGTCGCCCCTGCTGACGCGCTGGATGCCATGGTGGTCACCAACGGAGCCTTCAGGCTCATGGGCGATTGGGCCTGCGGCCCGCTGGTGCAGGAGTACTCGCTGTCCTCGGACTGGGACGACCGCTGGCGCACCGGCGGAACGGTCGACGAGGTCATGGACGAGGCGCACCTCGGCACCGACCACATTCTGGGCGCGATCGAGCGATTCGTTGCCGAGCGCGACGCCCGCTTGCGCCGCTGGCGCGACCTGCTCGACCAGGCGTGACCGCCGCGCGCTGTGACCTTGGTCACCGGTTTGTCCGGTAGAGCCTTTCGGCTCTCGCAGCCCTGAGCGGGTGGCGCGAACGTACGGGTATATGAGCACAGACCAGCTGTTGCGCGGCCTGGTCGACACGGTGATGCACAGCCCCGTCGTCACGGTCGAGCGGAACGCGACCCTGCGTGTCGCCGCCCGGGCGTTACGCCAGGCTGACGTGGGCATCCTGGCCGTCATGGAGGGTCCCTTCGTCGCCGGTGTCCTCTCCGAACGCGACGTCGTGAGAGGCCTGGCCGACGGGGTGGACCCAGACGAGTCCCAGGTGGCGTCCGTCATGAGCGCCGAACCCCGGTACGTCACGGCGGGCGCCGACCTCTCCGCCGCCGCCGAGGAGATGCTGGCGGCGGGGATCCGCCATCTGCCCGTGCTGGACGAAGGCGAGCTCGTGGGCATCGTGTCGATGCGGGACCTCGTCGCCGTCCTCGGCGGCTGAACGCGGGGGCGCCCGACCACCGGAAGACCTGAGCACCCGGTGAGGGGGCGCCCGCAGCGGCGGTCATCATCCCCGGGGCGGTACGGAGCCGCGATACGGTGACCCCGGAGGAGTTCGGGACATGTTGGTGCCTTGGAACGCGGCGGCCCTCGCCACGGCCTGCCTCGCCGCTCTAAGCCTCGTGATGCGGCGGCTGCGTTGGCACCCCGCGCGCGTCGCGGCACCCTTCGCGTGGGAGGCCGGCGTGATCCTGGGCCTCTACGCCGTGTGGCAGAAGGCCGGCGACCTCGCCGCCGACCACGTCGCCGGGGCGGCCGGCAACGCCCTGTGGGTGTGGCGGGTGGAGCGCTTGATGCACTTTCCCAGCGAGCTCACCGTGCAGCGGTGGGTGCTCCCGTTCCCGCTCGTGGTCGAAGCGCTCAACGGCGTCTACGCGATCGTCCACGTGCCGGCGCTCATCGTCTTCCTGATATGGCTGTTCGTCCGGCACCACGACGCCTACTACCGGTGGCGCAACGTGGGCGCCCTGCTGACCTTCGCCATGCTGGCCATCCAGGTCGTGCCGGTCGCGCCGCCGCGGCTGCTGCCACAGCTGGGATTCGTGGACACCGCTGCGCGCTACCACGAGTCGGTCTACGGCGGAGCCGGGCTGCGCAGCGCTCAGGTCGTGGCGGCCATGCCGTCGGTGCACGTCGGGTGGGCCGTCTTCATCGCCGTCGCCGTCGTCGCGGTCAGCCGGAGCAGGCGGCGCTGGCTCATCCTGGTACATCCCGCGCTGACCCTCTTCGCCGTCGTCGCGACAGCGAACCACTGGTGGCTCGACGGCATCGTGGCCGCTGCGCTGGTGCCGCTCGCCGTCGCGGTCGAGGCTTTCGCGCGCGCGTCTTGGCAGAGGGCGCGGACACCGGTCGGGGTTCCCCCGCCGGCGCCCGCCCACCTGCCCGTCGCCGCCGGCGCGGGCGAGGTCGATCCCCCCTGAGCGTGGACGCGCCGCTCGCGCCAACCGCGGAGGACGCCGCCCTCTCCGTTGCTTGTCAGGTCACGGGGACAGGCGTTCGGCGAGGAAGGCGAGCGACAGCGGATACCGGTACTCGATGCGGGAGTGGGTGCCTTCGAAGAGCTCGAAGCGCACGTCGTCGACGCCCACCTTCGCCAGGGCGTCGCGGAACGCCTCCGCGCCGAGATCGAGGTACCAGTCGTCGCTCTTGCCCGCGTCGATCCAGATGGCGCGGAGGCCGCCCAGCGCGTCGGCGTGCGCCGGGACCATGCGCACCGGATCCCACTCCAGCCACCGCTCCCAGACGTCCTCCCGGAGCTGCCCGCTGTGCGGCTCGAAGGGGAGGACCGGTGTGCCGTCCTCGCCGGCGGAGAAGCACGCCGCCACGCCGAGCGTCATGAGCAGCGATTCGTCACCGGCCTTCGTGAAGGCCACCCGGCCCTGGAAGTCCTCCCACCAGCGCTGGATCGACCCCTCGTAGTCGCGCAGGTGCCGGGCCGACTTGGCGAACTCCGGTATGTACAAGAGCTCGTAGAGGCAGTCGCCTGCGTGGGTCGCCATACCGCCGAACAGGTCGGGGCGGAGCATCGGCGTGATCATGGCTCCGAAGCCTCCGCTCGACTTGCCCTGGACGCCTCGGTGGGCAGGGTCGGGGAGGGTGCGGTAGGAGGCGTCGACGAAGGGAACGACGTCCTCGCAGAGGTAGGTGTGGTAGCGGCCGGTGCCGGGGGAGTCCACGAACTGTGATCCCCCGTACGCCGTCCATGCGTCGACGTACACCACGATGCAGGGCGGGGCGTCGCCCGCAGCGAACAGGGCGTCCGCCGCTTCGGGGAAGGGTTGGCGGAACGCCGACCGGTTGGGCCACATGCCGACGTGGCCCGTGTAGCCCTGCAGGACGTACACCGACGGGTACCGGCGCTCCGGGTCGTCGTCGTACCCGGGGGGAACATAGACGAGGAGGGGCCGCTCGGCGGGGTCGCCGAGAGGATTGCCCGCCAGGCTCGGCGAGGCGAGGACGTGCCGGTCGAGCCGGCCGGCCAGCTCGGCGTTCCACGGGAGGGGGCTCATGGCCGACCACCCTAAAGCGCCCCGCGACCCGCCGGTGTCCCGACTCGACCCTCCGGGGTGCTTCACGCACGCGCGGACACTCAGGTCGCCTTCATGTTGCTCTCAGGTCGGCGTGAGAGAATTCCGCGGTAGCAACGACGACCGGAGGTCCGCAGATGTTCGACCACCCTGACTCGAGCGTGACGCCGGAGGGCTCTGCCCGGCCGTCCCGGCGCCTGAGCCGCCTGCAGCGGGCTGCGATCGCGGGAGGCGCCACCGTGGGCCTCGCGCTCGGCGGAGCGGGGATCGCCTTCGCGGCGAGCTCCTCCAGTCCCTCGTCGTCGGGCTCGACGACCCCGCCGGCCGGTGCAGCACCGGGAGCGGTGCTGCCCTCGCGCGGCATGGGGTGGGGCATCGAACGCCTCGGCCGCGGTCTCGGCCTGGGCCCGCTGGCCCACGGGCAGGTGACCGTCCGCAACCGGAACGGCGGCTACACCACGGTCGACATCTGGGTCGGCACCGTGCAGCAGGTGAGCCCCACGTCCATCACCGTCAAGAGCGCCGACGCCAAGACCCAGACGTTCACCGTCAACTCCTCGACCCTGGTCGACTCCCAGCGCGACGGGATCTCCTCCGTGAGCAAAGGGGACACCGTGCGCGTGGTGGGGAAGTTGGGCGGCACCGACACAGCAGTGAGCATCGTGGACATGACCAAGGTCCAGTCCAGCCGCGGCCACTTCGGGTTCTCCTTCGGGGGACTCAAGGCCCACGGCTCGCCCGGCATGGGCCGCTGGGCGGCCACGGCGTAGCAGCTCCGCCCTCGGCACCGGGCGGAGGCGACGACTAGGGAGTCGGGCGGCGCGCCCCCCACAGGAGCCACCGCCGCCACGCGCCGGCGCGCCCCAGCTCGGCGCGGGCGGTCTCGAGCTCGGCCTCGAGCGCCACGCGCTGCTCCGGCGGTGGTCCCTCCTCGAGCAGCGCCTCGAGGTGCGCGATCCTCTGGCGCAACCACCGGCGACCGTCGATGATGCCCGGCACTGCTACCCCTCCGACGGCCGGGCCGCCCCCCCCGGCGTCGGCGCCGAGGCATCGGGGGGGCGCCCGCCCTCCGGCGTCCCCGTCGCAGCGCCACTGCCCGCCTCGCCGGACCCGGCGGTGCCCTCCGATCCGGGATCACCGGCTGCGACCGGCGACCCACCCCCCGCCCAGGCGGGCAGGATGGCCCCGGCGCGGTCGTCGCCGGGCCGGGCGCGTCCCCACAGGAGAAGCACCGCGAGCGACACCGTGAAGACCACGATGCTCGTCCAGTCGTTGAGGCGCAGCCCCAGCCAACGGTGAGCCTCGTCGACGCGGTCGTACTCGGTCCAGAAGCGCCCGAAGGTGTAAAAGGCGGCGTAGGCGGCGATCAGGTAGCCGCGCTTGATCCGGTAGCGCCGCTCGACCCAGATCACCAGGCCGACCACGATCAGGTCCCAGATCGATTCGTACAGGAACGTCGGCTGGAAGGTGGTGACCCCCGGCGGGTATGCGACGCAGCGCGTGACCGAGCTGCAGTGGACGGGATGGTCGATCTTGACGGCCCAGGGAAGCGACGACGGCCGGCCGTAGAGCTCCTGGTTGAAGTAGTTGCCCCAGCGGCCGACCGCCTGGCCGATGGCGAACGCGGGGGCAACGGCGTCCACGAGCGGGCGGAAGGGGAGCCTGTAGCGGTGCGCGCCGTACAGGCCGGTGGCGATACCACCCACGACCCCGCCCCAGATCCCGAGGCCGCCCTGCCAGATCTCGAACGCCCTGTACCAGTGGCCTCCCGTGTCCGCCTGCCAGCTCGTGACGACGCTGTAGAGCCGCGCGCCGACCAGCCCGCCGGGCACCCCCCACACCGCAAGCGTGGCCATCGTCCCGGCCCGCCCCCCCATGGCGTCCCAGCGGCGCTGGGCGAGCCAGACCGCAGCGATGATGCCCAGGGCGATGATCAGGCCGTACAGGTGGAGCCGCACGGGTCCGACGTTGACCCCATTGGTCGACGGGCTCGGTAAGTAGGCGAGGAGGGACGACGGGATCAGCACGGCGTCAGGCTAGGGCCTGGGCGCCTCGAACGTTCGGCGGTGGACCCGTGCTAGGGTCGGGTCCCGCTTCGGGCGCATAGCTCAGTTTGGCAGAGCACCTGCATGACGCGCAGGGGGTCAGGGGTTCAAGTCCCTTTGCGCCCACGGGACGGCGGAGGCCGGTTGCCGACCGGCCAGTCGCCGCCGGCGGGCCCTCATGAGCGGGTGGGCGCGCCCGGAGCGGACGGCTCGCCGGGCCTACGGGTCAGGACGCCGCCGCGCCGGCGCCGGGGCGCCGGTTGCCGCCCAGGTGGGCCGACGCGTGCACGGCGTGGCTCAGCCGGCGCGCCGTCGAGCGGGAGACGTGGGGGCGCACGGCTGCCATCAGCTCGTCGGGGCCGGGAAGCTCGCCGAGGACCCACCGGGCGAACATGCCGTCGTCCATCCACGCCGCCAGGTCCGGGGAGACGAGCATCGACATCGCGCCCTCGGCGCACGTGCGCCGGCGGAGCTCCTCCCACGTGCCCGCAGCGGCCATGACGGCCATCATCGTCGGGAGCGCGTCGGGGTCGGCGCGCTCGCCGGTGGCGTCGAGGATCTCGGCCGCGGGGTGGTGCTTGACCACCTCACCCCAGGTCAGGTACGGGATCCCCCCGCGGATGGCGGCGAGGATCGAGGCTAGCCACAGCGTCGCGTGAAACCGCCCCGGTCCTGCCGGGGGCGGCTCGGTCGGCAAGGCGAAGCAGCGCCGGAGACAGTCCACCATCCGCCCGCCCTCCGGTGGCTTGTCGATCTCGCGCCCGTCGGGAAGCTTCATCGCCCACCCGGTGCCGCCTTCGCGCGAGAGGAGGAACGCCATGCGAGCCCGTGCGCCGGGCCGGGGTAGCGGCCCCGGCCCGGCCGTCGGGCCGGAGACCACGTCGACGGCACCCCGGGCCGCACCGGCAGCCGGCCGGGAAGCACGCAGGGTGCCGGTCGCCACCAGGCCCGCGGCCCGGCACTCCGGGGGCGCCACCCAGCCCAGCAGCCCCGCCGGATCCCCGGACAGCGCGAGCTCGAACTGGTCGCCGGCGACGGCACCGTCGGGCGCTATCACCCGCACCCACACGGGGTGGCCGGCGGCTTCCACGCGGTCCCCAAGGCTGTCGAGAAGAATGCGCGCCAGTGCTTGCCAGTCCTCCACGGGGTCCTCCTCCCACCTCGAGCCGGCACAGGGGGAGGGCCCGACACCCCGATGCAAGGAGCCCGCCTCGACAGTAGCACTACGGCGAGATCATTACAAGCACTTTAGATGTGTCTGGCGCCCTTTCGAGCCGACATTAGGTCGCGGGCACCACCCGCAGGTGGAGTTCGGCGAGCTGGGTGTCCGACACGGCGCTGGGGGCCCCCATGAGCAGGTCGCGGGCCCCCTGGTTGAGGGGGAAGGCGATCACCTCGCGCAGGTTCGCCTGGTCCTCGAGCAGCATGAGGATGCGGTCGAAGCCCGGGGCGATCCCCGCGTGGGGTGGGGGACCGTAGTGGAAGGCGTTCCACAGCGCCGGAAACGACCGGCGGATGCGCTCGGGGCCGTAGCCGGCGATGGCGAAGGCGGCCTCCATCACCTCGGGGAGATGGTTCCGCACCGCCCCCGACGACAGCTCAACCCCGTTGCACACGAGGTCGTACTGGTAGGCCAGAACCGATCCGGGATCGCCGGCGAGCAGGGCGTCGAGACCCCCCTGGGGCATGGAGAACGGGTTGTGCGAGAAGTCCCAGCCGCCCGTCTCCTCGTTGCGCTCGAACATGGGGAAGTCGACGACCCAGCAAAACGACAGCGTGGCGGGGTCCGCCAGTCCCAGCTCCCGCCCGAGGGTGCGGCGCTGCTCGCCGAGCACGGCCGCCACGCGCTCGCGGGGCCCGACGGCGCAGAGGACCGCGTCGCCGGCGGCGGCGCCGCACGCGTCGCCGAGGACTGCGGTCTCGGGGCCGGTCAGCTTCCTGGCGAGCGACCCCCGGCTCCCGCCGGCGTCGAGCTGTAGCCAGGCGCCGGTGACGCCGGCGTCGCGCGCGGCGTCGGCGAAGTCGTCGAACCACCGGCGCGGCCTCGCGGCGGCCTCCGGGGCGCGCAGAACCCGGATGACGTGGCGGCTGGCGGGGGCTCCGGCGAACATCGGCAGCTCGGTGGTGCCGCCGAGGGCGGCCGTCACATCCGCGATCTCGAGGCCGAAGCGCAGATCCGGCTTGTCGGTGCCGAACCGGTCGATCGACTCCTCGAAGCCGAGGCGCGGAAACGGCGCGGACGCCGTCTTGGTGGAGCAGTCGACGACGATCCGCTCCATGAGGCGCTCGACCTCGGAGAAGACGTCCTCCTGGGTGGCGAAGGCCATCTCGAGGTCGATCTGGTAGAACTCGCCGGGGCTGCGGTCGGCACGCGACGCCTCGTCTCGAAAGCACGGGGCGATCTGGAAGTAGCGCTCGACACCGCCGACCATGAGGAGCTGCTTGAACTGCTGCGGCGCCTGCGGAAGGGCGTAGAACTCCCCGGGGTACAGGCGGCTAGGTACCAGGAAGTCCCGTGCGCCCTCGGGTGACGACGCGGTGAGCACCGGGGTCTGGACCTCGAGGAAGCCCCGCGCGGAGAGGTGGTCGCGCACGACGGCCGCCAGGCGGGCGCGGGCGGCGAGGCGCTCCACCAGGGGACCGCGCCGCATGTCGAGGTAGCGGTAGCGAAGGCGGGCTTCCTCGCCCACGTCGGTGTCGTGCTCGACGGGGAAGGGCAGCACGTCGGCGGAGGACAGGACCTCGACCGCCTCGACGACGACCTCGACGGCTCCGGTCGCGAGCTTCGGGTTGACCGTCTCCGGTGTGCGGGCGACGACCCGGCCGCCGACGGAGACAGCGCTCTCGAGGCGCAGCCCGCTGAGAACGGCGAACGCGCGGACGTCGGGGTGGGCGACGAGCTGGACACGCCCCCCGGCGTCCACGCCGGCCGGGTCGCGCAGGTCCACGAACAGCAGGCCGCCGTGGTCGCGCTTGGCGGCCACCCATCCCGCGAGGCGGACGCTGCGCCCGACGTCGCCGGGCCGCAGATCCCCGCAGCGGACGTCTCGGTACCGGTTGACGGCGAGCGGGATTTCCATACGGACAGCAGGCTATCCGCCGCCCCGGGCGCTCCGGTCCGGGGTGACCGCCGGACCTGCTGTCACCACCGGACCCGCTGTCACCACCGGACCCGCTGTCACCGCCGGCGGCGGGTCTTTTTCCCATGGGAGGGGCGACTCGCGCCAGACTGGGCGTATCCGGACCGTTCGATGAGGAGTGACGTCATGCCGAGCAGCAGCCACAACAGCTTCGGGGCCCGAGGCCAGCTCACCGCCGGTGAGCGGGGCTGGGAGATCTTCCGCCTCGACGCCCTGTCTGGCGCCGCCCGGCTCCCGTACTCGTTGAAGATCCTCCTCGAAAACATGCTCCGCCACGAGGACGGCACCACGGTCCGCCCCGAGGACATCGAGGCGCTCGCCGGGTGGGACCCGTCGGCTCGGCCGAGCACCGAGATCGCCTTCGCCCCCGCGCGGATCCTGCTCCAGGACTTCACCGGCGTGCCCGCCGTCGTCGACCTGGCAGCGATGCGCGACGCCATGGCGGACCTCGGCGGCGACCCCGCCCGGGTGAACCCGCAGATCCCCGCCGAGCTGGTGATCGACCACTCCGTCATCGCCGACGTCTACGGCTCGCCCGAGGCGTTCGCCCGCAACGCCGAGCTGGAGTTCCGCCGCAACGAGGAGCGCTACCGCTTCCTGCGCTGGGGCCAGGGCGCCTTCGAGACGCTGCGGGTGGTGCCGCCCGACACCGGAATCTGCCACCAGGTGAACCTCGAGTACCTCGCCCGGGTGGTCTTCGACGACGGCGGCGTCGCCTACCCCGACACGCTGCTCGGCACCGACTCGCACACCACGATGATCAACGGCCTCGGGGTGCTCGGCTGGGGCGTCGGCGGCATCGAGGCGGAGGCGGCGATGCTCGGCCAGCCGGTGTCCATGCTGATCCCGCGGGTCGTGGGCTTCCAGCTGACCGGGTCGCTGCCGGAGGGCTCGACCGCCACCGACCTGGTGCTGACGGTGACCGAGATGCTGCGCCGCCACGGCGTGGTCGGCAAGTTCGTGGAGTTCTACGGCGAGGGCGTCGCCGGAGTGCCCCTCGCCAACCGGGCGACGATCGGCAACATGTCCCCCGAGTACGGCTCCACGTGCGCCATCTTCCCCATCGACGCCGAGACGCTGCGCTACCTGGCGCTCACGGGGCGGCCGGCCGAGCAGATAGCCCTGGTCGAGGCGTACGCCAAGGAGCAGGGGCTCTGGCACGACCCGGGCCGCGAGGCCGAGTACTCCGAGCGGCTCACCCTGGACCTCTCGACCGTCGTGCCCTCGCTGGCCGGCCCCTCCCGCCCGCAGGACCGGGTGCCCCTCGACGGGGCGCAGCCCGCCTACCGCGCGGCTGTGGCCAGGGTTCTGGGCAAAGACGAGGCCGCCGCGCCCCTCTCTTCCCCCGTGCCCGTCACCCTCGAGGACGGCAGCACCTTCGACGTCGACCACGGCCACGTCGTCATCGCCGCCATCACCTCGTGCACCAACACCTCGAACCCCTCGGTGATGATCGCCGCCGGCCTGCTCGCCCGCAACGCCGTCGAGAGGGGCCTGTCCGCCAAGCCGTGGGTCAAGACGAGCCTGGCGCCGGGCTCCCGGGTCGTGATGGACTACTACGAGCGCGCCGGGCTGGTGCCCTACCTGGAGAAGCTCGGCTTCCATCTGGTCGGATACGGGTGCACCACGTGCATCGGCAACAGCGGGCCTCTCCTGCCGGCGATCTCCGACGCCATCGCCGCCGGCGACCTGGCCGCCGTGTCCGTCCTGTCCGGCAACCGCAACTTCGAGGGCCGCATCAGCCCCGACGTCCGCATGAACTACCTGGCCTCTCCGCCGCTGGTCGTCGCCTACGCCCTCGCCGGCTCCATGGACGTCGACCTGGTCAACGCGCCTCTCGGCGAGGATCCCTCGGGGAACCCGGTGTACCTGCGCGACATCTGGCCGTCCCCCGCGGACGTGGCGGCGGTGATCGAGTCGTCGGTGGAGTCGAAGATGTTCGCCGCGTCCTACGACTCGGTGTTCGACGGCGACGCCCGCTGGCGGGGCCTCGACGTCCCCGCCGGCGACTCCTACGCGTGGGACAGCACGTCGACCTACGTGCGCAAGCCCCCGTTCTTCGACGGCATGACCATGACGCCGCCGCCGCTGGCCGACATACGCGGCGCCCGGGTCCTCGCCAAGCTCGGCGACAGCGTGACCACCGACCACATCTCGCCGGCCGGCAACATCCGGCGCGACGGGCCGGCGGGCCGCTGGCTCGTCGACGGGGGGGTCGACCCGGCCGACTTCAACTCCTACGGGTCACGGCGCGGCAACCACGAGGTGATGATCCGCGGCACCTTCGCCAACATCCGCCTCCGCAACCAGCTCGCCCCCGGCACCGAGGGCGGGGTCACCCGGTTCCTGCCCGGCGGCGAGCAGATGTCGATCTACGACGCGGCGAAGCGCTACGAGGCGGCCGGCCTTCCGCTGGTGATCGTCGCCGGCAAGGAGTACGGCTCCGGGTCCTCGCGTGACTGGGCGGCGAAGGGCACGGCCCTGCTCGGCGTGCGGGCCGTCCTGGCGGAGAGCTTCGAGCGGATCCACCGCTCCAACCTCGTGGGCATGGGCGTCCTTCCCCTCCAGTTCCGCGACGGCGAGAGCGCCCAGTCGCTCGGGCTCACCGGCGAGGAGGTGTTCGACGTCACCGGCCTGGAAGGCCTCGGGGAGGGCGACGCGTTCCCGAGCGAACTGGCGGTCAGCGCGGACGGCAAGACGTTCTCCGCCGTGCTGCGCATCGACACCCCCAAGGAGCGCGAGTACTACCGCCACGGCGGCATCCTCCAGTACGTGCTTCGCCAGCTCGCCGCCGGGTGACCCGAGCCGGCCCTGCCGGCTCGGGGGCTCAGGCCCCCGAGGGGGGATGCAGGCCCTGGAGCGGGTCGATGTTGGCGGTCACCGCGCCGTCGAGGACCTCGAGCAGGGCCCGCGCCGGCGCACTCGGGCGACCCCGGCGGCGCAGCACCACGCCCACCTTGCGGCGGGGCAGCCCCTCGACGCTGACCCGGGCGAAGTCCCGCAGGCCCTCGCTGGCGCCCGTCGCGGGAAGGATCGCCGGCCCGTAGCCGCGGAGCGTCAACGACGCGATCAGCCGCACGCCGTCCAACTCGGCGCGCGGCGACAGCGTGACGCCGGCGTCGCGGCACGCGTCGTCGATCTCCATGCGGAACACCGACCCCGGCGCCGGCAGCAGCAGGCGGAAGCCGTCGAGCTCGGTCAGCGCGACTCGGCCTCGCTTCGCGTAGGGGTGGTCGCAGGGCACGACCAGCACCAGGTCCTCGTCGAAGAGGGGTCGCGCCACCAGCTCCGGGTTGGTCTGGGGCAGGTTGACGACGATGGCGTCGAGCGACCCGGACACCAGGTGGGGCTCGAGGGTGGCGGACGTCCCGTCGGCGATCACCAGATGCACCCTCGGGTGCAGCGACGCCATCTGATCGAGGAGCGGGGGCGCCAACCACCGGGCGGTCGTCCCGATCATGCCGATCCGGGCGCTGCCGACGACCTCGTGGCGCAGCGCGGCCACGTCGGCGATCGCGGCGTCGAGCTCCGCGCCGATGCGCCGGGCCCGCTCCACGACCGCCTGGCCCTCCTCGGTGAGCTGGCCGCCCTGGCGGTCGACGAGCTGCACGCCGAGCTCGCGCTCGAGGCGGGCGATGTGGCTCGACACGTTGGACTGCACCGTGTGGAGAGCCGACGCCGCCGCGGAGAAGCTGCGGTGGTCGGCGATGGCGACCAGCGCCTGCAGCTGCCGCAAATCCATCGGCAATAGAGATAGCACATATCAGAGGCAACTGTTGGACAGATTCAGGGGTGTGTGCGAGACTGGGAGGCAACAGCGGAACCCGTCCCCTCCCCCTGACGGAGTTCTTGCCCGAAGGGCCTGCCCTCCCCCCGGCGGGCCCTTCGACGCGTCCGGGGCCCGATCTTCCCGGCGCGGGCCATGAGGCGGTAGCGTCCCGGCGTGGCTGGCGCGGCGGCGATCTTCGACCTCGACCGCACCATCCTGCGCGGGTCGAGCACCCCGTCGCTCAGCCGCGCCCTGTTCGACGGCGGCCTGGCCCGCCGGGCCGCGGTGCCCGGCGGGGCGCTGACGATGCAGGCTTACCACGTCCTCGGCGAGTCCCTGCCCTCCATGGCGCTCGCGCGCGGCGCGGCGCTCCTCGCCCGCGGATGGCCCGTTGCGGCCGTGAGGGCCGCTGCGGAGCAGGCCGCGGAGGCGCTGGCCGGCGACGTGCTGCCCTACGTCCCGCCTCTCCTGGAGGCGCACCGCGCCGCCGGCCGCCCGCTGGTGCTCGCGACCACGACCCCGCGCGACCTGGTGGAGCCGCTCGCCCGCCGGCTCGGCTTCGACCACGTCGTCGCCACCCGGTACGCCACCGTCGAGGACGCGGCCGGGATCGAGCGCTACACCGGCGGCGTCGACGGCGGCTTCGTGTGGGCGGTGGGCAAGCTGCGCGCGGTGCGGCGCTGGGCGAGGGCGGCCGGCGTCGACCTCCGCTCCAGCTGGGCGTACACCGACAGCGTCTACGACCTGCCGCTGCTCGCCTCCGTCGGCCACCCGACGGTCGTCAACCCCGACTGCCGCCTCCACGCCGTGGCGGTCGCGCGGCGCTGGCCCGTGGTCCACTTCGACTGTCCCGCCGGCGTCCCGAAGCTGCTCGGAGCCGAGCCGCTCGACGTGTTCCGGCTGATCTCCGCGCGCCTCTTCCTTCCCTTCGCCCGGTTCGACATCGCCGGCACCGAGCACATCCCCCGCAGAGGGCCGGCGGTCGTCGCGGCCAACCATCGCAGCTACTTCGACATCGTGGCCTACGGGGTCAGCGTCCTGCGCGCCGGGCGCAACCCGCGGGGCCTCGCCAAGAAGGAGCTGTTCGACGCGCCGCTGATCGGGACGCTGATGCGGGCGTCGGGCAGCATCAGCGTCGACCGGGCCCACTCCGGCGCGTCCGCCTACGCCGAGGCCGAGCGGGCGCTGCGCGGCGGCGAGGTGCTCATCGTCGCACCGCAGGGGACCATCCCCCGCGGCGAAGCCTTCTTCGACCCGGTGCTGCGCGGCAAGACCGGTGCGGCACGCCTGGCCGCCGCCACCGGCGCGCCCGTTGTCCCCCTCGGCCTCTGGGGCAGCGAGCACGTGTGGCCGCGCTCGTCGCGAGCCCCCAACGTCACCAACGTCCTGCACCCGCCCACCGTCCGGGTCCGCATCGGGCCTCCCGTCCAGGGCCTCACCGGCACCGACTTCCCCGCCGACACCGAGCGGATCATGGCCGCCATCACGGCGCTTCTCCCCCCCGAGGCGGCGGTCCGCCGGCTCCCCACCGCCGCCGAACTGGCTCGCACGATACCCCCGTCGTAGGCCCGCCGGCGCCGGCGGGCGGGGCGGGCAAGCCGAATCCTAGACTGCGTCAGTCTACAAATACTAGGCTGCTCGCTACGCATTCGTTGACTATTCGTAGAGGAACGCCTTGGCGATGAGCAGCCTCTTTGGGCATTTTGAAGACCGACGTCGGCGGTACTGGGGGCGTGCGCTCCTCGCGGTGACGAGCGCCGGCCTTCTTTTCGCGGCTTGCGGATCGCCCTCGTCCTCGACCGGTTCTGGCAAGAGCAGCGGCTCCTACTCGGTGGGGGAGGTCGACGACCTCACGGCAGGTCTCACGTTCCTGGACGTTCCCTGGCACCAGGGACTCGTCGCCGCTATCGACGGCATCAACGCCCGGGGCGGAGTCAAGGGCCACAGGATTCACCTGATCACCCTGGACAGCGCGGGTAGCGCCACCCAGGGCGTCACCGATTTCCACCAGCTCGTCTCGGTCGATCACGTGAGCGCGGTGGTCGGTGTCGGCGACAGCATCGTCGACGCGGCGCTCCTGCCGCTCGCGACGGCCGCCCACGTGCCCATCGTCGCGGTCGCTCCTCCCTCGAGCGAGGTCTTCCCCGTCTCGCGGGACATGTTCGAGTACAGCCCATCCACCAGTGCCGAGGCCGAGTCGGAGCTCTCGTACCTCCACAGCATCGCCGGATCGAGCGGTACCGGACGGGTGGCGGTCTTCGGCTACGACACTCCGCAGGGGCACGGGCTTGCAACAGCGGTGGCCTCGGATGCGGCGAAGTACGGCTTCACGGTGGCGGGCGACTTCCTGGTCGCACCGACGGCGACCGACTACAGCACCGACGCGGCGGAGATCGCGCAAGGCCATGTCACGGCGATCGCCACGGGCGTTGCCGGCCCGAGCGTCGTGACCTTGATGAAGGACCTCAAGGCGGTGGGAATGCCGACGAGCACGCCCATCACCGCCTTCGCGGGCGTGAACGTGCCGGCGGCGCCGTGGAGCTCGTTTGCGATCGTGGCCGACTACCGGACGACGGGTAGCCAGCCGGGCGTCGTGAACTACCGTCACGATGTGGCGGCGGCAGGGTACGACCCGTCGTCGCCCACGGTCGTGGAGGGATACGCGGGAGGCATGCTTCTGTCGCAGGCGTTGGGCCAGTGTGGATTCCCCTGCCCGGCGACGTCGCTCGAGACGGCGCTGACCAAGGTCAAAACGGATCTCTCGGGGCTTGCCTTCGGCCCTGTCGTCTGGTCGCCGAAGTTCCACGAGGGACCGACGGTGTTCTCAATGCTCACCTACACGGCTCAGGGACAGCCGGCAACCTATGCCGCGCCGGTCACCGTCTATCCGGCCAGTTCGTACTAGCAGCGCCGCATCACCTGCTCGTCGAGCCGTTGATGACCCGACCGCCCGGCGGTTGGCGCGCGGCGTGGCCCGCTGTTTGATGGATCGGCCATGAGTGGAGCGGAGCTTGTGGACGTGCTGGGCAGCGCGATCCACCTGGCGGCCATCTACGCCATCGTCAACGTCGGCTTCGTGTACCTCTACCGCACCACGGGGATCATCAACTTCGCCCAGGGCCAGATGCTGATGATCGCAGCGTTTCTCCTGGCCACGTTCCAGGCGTGGTCCGGCTACGGCGGCGGCATCGCGCTCAGCGTGATCGCGATGCTGCTCCTGGGCATCGTCGTGTACTACGGCTTCGCCAGGCTGCTGAGCGGCAAGGACGAGCTCACCAAGGTGGCGGTCACCTTCCTTCTGGCTCTGGGGCTGACGCAGGTCAGCGGTCTGGCATGGGGATCGGGGATGCGCGCGGTCAACATTCCGGCCGGCGGGTACCTCCGGATCGCCGGTGGGCGGATCCCCGTCGTCAGCATCCTGAGCCTTGTGGCGTCGGGCGTCCTCGCCCTTCTGCTCGAGAGGGTGCTGCGACGGACCCACGTAGGCGTGGAGATGCGGGCGGTGGCGGAGGATGAAAGCCTGGCCGCCTATCGCGGCATGCGACGTCACGCGCTGCTGGCGGGAGCATGGGCCGTTGCCTTCGTGTGCGGCGCGCTGGCGGCCGCCGTGTACGTCGAACGCGCGCCGGTTGTTTTGAGCATGTCGGATGTCGGGCTGAGCGCCTTTCCGGCGGCGGTCATCGGCGGTATGGACAACGTGGCCGGCGCCTTCCTCGGGGCCGGACTGGTAGCACTGGTCGAGTCCTTCACGCAGCTGTACCTCGGAGGTGCCCTCGCCGATGCGGCGTCGTACGCCCTGATGCTCGTCGCTCTCCTCGTGCTGCCTTACGGCCTGCTCGGTCGACGGCCGAGCCTGCGCCTGTAGCGAGGTCGACGTGGATCGTCACACGCCCGACGGCCATCCGAGGTTGGGACGGCTGATACTGCGCCTGCGCCGTCTCGGGACACCGGTCGCGTACCGGCCGGCCCCCGCCGGGGTTGGTTCGCCGGTCGCGGCCCGGATCAGAGGGTCGCTGGGAGTCGGCCTGGTGCTCCTTGTGCTGCTGGCAATCTGGGCACGGGGATCCCCGTTTCTGGTCACGCTCACGACCACGGTGGCGATCGAGTCGGTCGCTGCGATGTCCCTCACCGTTCTTGTCGGCTGGGCCGGACAGGCCGCGGTGATGAGCGCCGCACTGCTGCTGGTGGGCGGCTACGCGGCGGTGGTGGTGCCCGCCGGTGTCCCGGGCTCGCTTCTGTGGGGCGTCCTGCTCGCCCTCGTTGTGGGAGCGGTGCTCGGCGTTCTCTCGGGGCTTCCGTCACGCCGGCTCAACGGCATGTACTTGCTGTTGAGCACCCTGGCGGTGCAGTTCGTGGTGACCGACGTGGCGAACGACATCCAAAGCAGGCAGAATGCCACCGCCGGGTACTCCGTCGCTTCCCCCAACCTCTTCGTCTTCCACGTGGCCGGCAACACGCCGTGGTTGTGGGCAAGCGGGTTCGTGGCGATCGCCGTCTACGGGTACTACCGCTATCTCTCGGGCACAAGGCTGGGGCGAAACCTGGAGCTCATCCGGGGCAATCGAAGCGCCGCCGACATCAGCGGCATCCGGACATATCGATCGCTTCTTTTGATATTCGCCATTACGTCCGCGCTGACTGCGGGGGCGGGCGCGTTGCTCGCTTACAACACGGGAAACGTCTCCTACGACGGATTCGGGGTCCTCGTCTCCGTCTCCTATTTCGTCATGATCGTGATCGGTGGACTCGGCTCGCTCGGGGGAGCGGTCTTCGGCTCGGCCTTCGTCGTGGGCATACCTGCATGGTTGAACGTGCTGTTCAGCCATGCCAGCCCGAGCAGCACGGAGGACCTCGCCTACGCGGAGGTGCTCGTCTACGTGCTGGTCAGCTCCGTCCTCCTGCTCGGCGTCCCCGGCGGAGCCGGCGGAATATGGAAGTTGGCGCTCGCCAGGGTGACCCGCCGCGGACGGTCAACGGCACACCCGGAGCGCCGCAGGGGCCGGGTCGTCCTCCGGCGAGCGGCCGACGGCCTTGCCGGCTCGTCGACCCGGCCTTCTTCCCCTCGGCGCCGAACGCCCTCCTCGCCGGCCGGCGCCCGTCCCGCCCGGGGGAGCAGGCCGGCGGGGGAGGGATCGCCGCTCCGGATCGACGGCGTTTCGGTCCGATACGGGGCCGGTGAGTTCGCGGTGGACAATGTGAGCCTCGAGGTCCACCCCGGCGAGTGCGTGGCGATCCTCGGGCGGAACGGGGCGGGCAAGACGAGCCTTCTCCATGCCATCGCAGGCTTCCCGTTCGGGAGCAGCGGCCGTGTCGTGGCGGGACAGATCTGGCTGGGCCGGCCGCCCGAGATGGTTCCGGTGCGAAGCTTGTCTAGCGAAGCGCGGGCGCGCTCCGGCGTGTCGCTGATCCCGGCAGAGGACAAGGTCTTTCCCGGCCTCACGGTCGAGGAGCACCTCCGGGAGTCTTCGGGCGTCCGGATAGGCAGGACCTCTTCCGTTTTCGAGAGGGCATTCACGCTCTTTCCCGACCTCCAAGGCGTTCTGCCTCGGCGTGCGGGCCTCTTGAGCGGGGGGGAACGTCAGCAGCTGGCGCTGGCTTCTGCGCTCATGCGCCGGCCCGAGGTGCTTCTCGTCGATGAGTTGTCGCTCGGTCTCGCGCCGGTGGCCATCGACCGTCTGGTGTCCCAGCTCCAAATTCTTCGGCTCGAGCGTTCGGTCACCTTGCTCGTGGTGGAACAGAACCTCGGCGTGGCGAAGAGGCTCGCGGACCGCATGATCCTGATGGACCGGGGCCAGGTGGTCAGAGAAGGAAGCGCAAACTCCGACGAATGGGAGGACATCGTCAAGGGCGCCTACCTCGGCGCCGGGGGCGCTGGTGGAGAGGCGAAGGAGTCGAAGTGATGGGGATCGCCGCCGAACTGGAGGAGGTGAGCGTCCAGCTAGGGCCTGTCCGGATCCTCGATAGCGTGTCGCTGACGCTCGAGGAGGGAGCCCACGTCGGCCTCGTCGGTCCCAACGGCGCGGGCAAGACCAGCCTCGCCAACGTCCTCTGCGGTTACTACCACCCGAGCGGCGGGAGGGTCCGCGTCTTCGGGATCGACACGACGCGGGCGGAGCCGGTGCGCATCGCGTCGCTGGGTGTACGTCGCAGCCTTCAGTCGGTGGGACGGGTGCGCGGGATCACCGCCCTGGAGTTCCTCGAACTGGGTATGGAGACGCTCTGGCCGACGAGCATGCTTCACACCGTGTTCGGCACCCGGGCCGGACGGCGAGCGGAACGGTCGGCGACGAGGCTCGCCGCTTCAACGCTGCGCGAAGTAGGACTGGACCGCTTTGGACCGGTGCCCTTCGAGGATTGTCCCTACGGCGTGCGCAAGTTTGTGGATGTCTTGCGGACGCTCGTGGGTGGCGGCCGGGTAGCGGTGCTGGACGAGCCGACGTCGGGGCTGTCCGACGGGGAGCGGGCCCAGATGCTCGACTTGCTTGCCCGGTGGATGGGCGAGTCCGCGATGACGCTGCTCCTGATCGACCATGACGTCAGCTTCGTCCGAAGCCTCTGCCCGGACATGATCGCGATCGAAGCGGGCAGGGTCCTTTCGACCGGAACGACGTCGTCGGTTCTGGCGGATCCCGCCGTGATTCACTGCTTCATGGGCTGAGCCCCACCCCGACGAGGCCCTGCGGGCACGCGGATCTGCTATCTCAGTGGTTGTCATGCATGAAATTGCACGCTCCTCTGCTGAGGGCACACGACGTACGGCGAGTCGTGTGAAGGGTCCGAGTCGTGGCAGGGCCCTGCGGGTAGCCTCGGACCACCAGGAGGCTTCCATGGGAGGCGCCAATGAGCGACAGCGACACCCGGACCGGCACCCAGAACCGCCCCCCGTCGGGCACGCAGCCCGGCGACGGCAGCGTTGCCCCGGCGACCCAGGCGGGTTCCCCCCTCGCAGGGGGCGATGCGCCCTGGCTGACGGGACCGCCTCCGCCCCCGCCTCTCGTCGGGGCATCGGGCATCGGCGCGGGCCCGGCTCCCGGCGACGACCGCCCCCGCGCGTCCGGCGCCCCCTTCGGCCAGGCGGCGGACGACACCCTCGCAGAGGGGCGGGCCGGCACCGGCGAGCGGGGGGCCCGGCGCATGCCGTTCTCCGCGGCGGGCGACGCCGCACGGTCGGCGTCGAAGGAGCTCGCCTCGCACTCGCCCTGGCTGCTCGCGTCGGTCGCCATCCTGGCGGCGTTCGTGATCGGCTGGTGCGCCGGCGCCCTGGCGGCGTTCCGCCACGCTCCGGGCCTCACCGGCCGCGGGCGCATCGTCGAGTTCTTCACACCCGGCTCGTTGCTGTGGGCGTTCGCCGTCCTGTTCGCCGTCGCCCTCTTCGCTGTGGGGCAGCGCCTCGAGCCGTTCAGCCGGGGGTCGCTCCCGGTGCAGGAGTGGCTCCCGGGCCTCCTCTTTTTCGCGTCGAGCGCCGTGGGCCTCTCGGCGTTCGTCAACCTGCTCGTGGAGCTCACCAGCTTCGGCACCGGCATCGACGCCGCCCTCTCGGGGTTCATCGGGTACCTCGCCGTGATGGTGGTTGCCGCCGCCTCCGGGTGGTGGTCCTACCGGCTCTACGAGATCCAGGGCCGCGACGTGCTCGCCGCTCCCCGGAGTCGCCGGTGACGCCCGGCGCATGCGCCGGCACCCACCCTGCAGACCGGCGTCACACCCACCCGAGCGTCGCCGGCGCCATGTAGAGCCCGAAGCCGATCACCGCCAGGCACAGCGCCGTCACGGCCCACCGGTACGGTCCGTGCATGCGGTGCTCGGGGGCCAGCACGCGGGCTTCCAGGGCGAGGAGGAAGCCGAGCACGACGGGCAGCAGCAGCGCGTTCATGATCATGACGTCGACGACCAGGTTGACCAGGTTCACGCCGAGGAGGACCACCACGGCGCCGAGCACGTGGGCCAGGACGTAGGCCGCGTAGAACCTCGCGGTGCGGCGGTTCGGCCGGTTGTCGAGGGTGTGGCTCCACCCGAAGATCTCCGAGACGCCCCAGGCGCCGGCGAGGGACGCGACCAGGGCGGAGACCAGGGCGGCGCCGAGCACCGTCGCACCGAGAAGAACCTTCGCCGCCAGCGGATCGATGAATGGACGGAGGGCGCTGGCCATCTCGCCGACGTTCTTCAGCGCGAGCCCGGGGCTGTGCCGGCCGACGGTCGCCGCGAACACGAGCACGGTGGTGACCATGACCAGCTGGGTCAGAACCGCTCCGATGGCCGTGTCGCGCCGCCCGCTGCGGATGTCCGCCTTGCGCAGCCCTTTGTCGACGACGGCGCCCTGCTGATAGAAGATCATCCACGGCATGATCACCGCCCCGACGTTGGCGGCGAGCAGCATGAGATAGGAGCTGCTGCCGAGGGGGAGGTGCGCGAAGCCCTGGCCCACGGCATGGAGGCTCGGGTGCGCCAGCACCAGGGCCGGGATGAACGCCAGCTCGGCGAGACCGAGGACGATGCCGATCCGCTCGGCCCTTTGGTAGCTGCCCGTCAGTGCGATCCCGATGAGGACCGCCGCGGCGACGGGCACGGTCAGGTCGGGGGAGACACCGAAGAGCTCCCCGACGCCCGCCACACCCGCGAACTCGCTGAGCAGGGCGCCGATGGCCGACGCGAAGAGCGTGGCGCCCGACAGCAGCGCCCACACCTGGCCGAAGTGCTCGCGGATGAGGGCGCCGTGGCCCTTGCCGGTCAGGATCCCGAGCCGCACGGTGATCTCCTGCACCACGTAGAGCACCGGGATGAGCACGAACTGGGGGAGGATCATGCGGTAACCCCACCGGGTGCCCGACTGGGCGGCGGTGATCAGGCTGCCGGCGTCGGTGTCGGCGAGCATGACGACCAGGCCCGGCCCCCACACGGCGAGCAGCCCGGCGACCAGCCAGCGCCGGCGGGCCCGGGTGCGCGGCTCGGCCCGGAGCGCCGGAACGGAGACCCCGGAGGCCGCCTCGACGCTCGACACCGTCATGCCGGCCACAAGCCGGACATTAACGTGACCTAATATATTTCACCAGGGTCTCTTGACCCTATTTGTTGGCAGTCCCCGGTCCGTGGTGGAATCTGCCCATGGACGTCGCGTCTGTCTACCTCGAGCTCTACGGGCGTATCCCGCCGCTGGCTCGCGCCGCCGTCGAGGGCCTGTCCGCCGACCAGCTGGCGGCGCGCCCGGCGCCGGAGGCGAACAGCATCGGCTGGCTGGTGTGGCACCTGGCCCGGGTGCAGGACCACCACCTCACCGAGATACTGGGCGGCGAGCAGGTGTGGGCGGGGGGAGGGTGGGCCGCGCGCTTCGGCCTCGACCCCGACCCGTCCAACACCGGCTACGGCCACACCGCCGAGGAGGTCGCCGCAGTGCGGCCCAAGGGGCCCGGCGCGCTGCTCGAGTACCTCGACGCCGCCGGCGCGCGCACGCGGAGCCTGCTCGCCACTGTGACACCCAACGAGCTCGACCGCATCGTCGACCGGCGGTGGGACCCGCCCGTGTCGCTCGGGGTGCGGCTGGTGAGCGTCGCCGACGACTGCCTCCAGCACGTGGGGCAGGCCGCCTACGTGCGGGGGCTTCTCGGCTTCTGAAAGCACCCCCGGCGCCGACCGGCGCCGGGGGCGTCCAGGCCCCCTAGCCCCGCCGGGGCGACCGCCCGTCGGAGGCCTTCGGCCAGCGGCCGCCGTCGCGCCGGCCGCCGGCCCGGGCGGTCCTCCGGCGGCGCTCCCCGAGGGCCCAGGTGCGCCGCCACGCCGGCGCCTGCGGACCGGTCAGCGCCGGCGTGGTGCGAGCCGCGGCCCTCCGCGCGGCGGTCCACCAGTCCGTGGTCTGCTCGTCGGCGAGCGCGGCGACGGCCCGCTCCACCGTGGCGGCGAGCACCCGGGCGTCGCCGCCGGTCCCCGCGGCGAGCGGACGCCCGAAGGTGACGCGCGTCGTCCCCGGCGTGAGCTTCGAGGACCCGCGCGCGAGGATGCGGCGGGTGCCCTCGACGTGGACCGGGACCACCGGCCGCCCCGTCCGCACGGCGAGCCACGCCGCGCCGGCGCTGTGGGGCTGTCCCCAGCCGTCGGGGGTGCGGCCACCCTCAGGGAAGATGAGCATGCTCCACCCCTCGCCGAGCAGCGTCGTCAGCCGCCGGAGCGAGTCCCGGCTGACGCGCCGGCGCTCGATGGGCACGGCGTTGAGCAGGAAGGCGAAGGTGGCGGCCTTGGGGCGGGTGTCGAAGAAGTAGTCGGCGGCACCGGCCACGAACAGGTGGTGGCGCCAGCGCTCGGGTATCACCGACAGCAGCAGCGGGGCGTCGAGGTGGCTGGCGTGATTGGCGGCGAAGATGACCGGGCCCTCGAGGTGGGCGATCCGGTCGAGGCCGCTCACCTGGGGGTCGGCGATCGCCCGCACGGCCGGCCGCGCCACGAACTCCTGCACCAGCACGCGGGCGAGGCGGACCGGGTAGCGGCGCGCCCACCCGGTGTCGTACTCCGTGCCGAGGGTCCGCTGCACCGGCGGGCGGGGAACGGTCCCCGGCCAGGTGGGCTTCGCCAGCGGGAAGGCGCCGGCGGTCGGGCGGATCCTCGTGCGCAGGGATCGCAGCGCGCCGGGCGTGACCGGAAGCCTGCGGGCGGGGGTCGTGGCGCCGGGAAGCTCGTCGGGACGTGACATCGGCGGATCAGTGGACGTCGGCCAGCATGATCGGCGGCAGGTGGAGGTGGCTGATCGTCGGCTCGCGCCCCACGGTGTCCGTGGCCATCTCCAGGGCGTCGTCGAGGCTCGACGCAGGCGACAACCCCAGCCGGCGCACCGCCCGCGGCTCCCCGCCGACGATGATCGCCCGGCCGATGTGGTCGAAGGCGTGCGCCGCCCAGTACCACATGTAGAAGGGGTGGACGCCGTGGTAGGCGTGGCTGGTGCGGTACAGGTGCCGGTACCACTCGTCGGTGGCGAAGCGCTGCTCGTAGGTCTTCTCGATCTGCAGCGGGTCTGTCGTGTCGGCCAGGACCTCCTCGAAGAAGTCGATGTAGGAGGGGTGGTGCACCGGGTGGAACGCCCACGGCGTGGGGTGCGAGAGGATCACGACGCCGCCCGCCCGCACGAGCGGCTTCCCCCGGTACATGTTGAACAGGTACCCGAGGCCCATGCACACCACCAGGACCGGGTTCATGATCGAGTTCACGTTGTACGGCGACAGGTGGGGGAGGCCGAGGATCACGATGTCTGTCTGGCCCTCGACGTGCACCATCTGCTGGCGGTAGATCATCTCGGTGGTCGCCCGGTGGACGGCCTCCACCTCGCCGGCGTGCACGCTGGTCATCGCGTGCGGCGCCTTGATGGACTGGAAGATCGAGCGCGCCACCCGGGGCGGGGTGACCGACAGGCCTTTGGTGGTCGCCAGGTACATCGCCCGGTCGCGGGCGGTCCACTCCCACTCCCGCTTCTGGAGGAAGGCCATCTGCTCGGGGAAGGTGTCGTTGTTGAGCGTCGTCTCGATCTGGAAGACCCTGACTCCCGACGCGGCGATCAGGCGGCCCATCCGCCAGTTCGACGAGTGGAGCTCAGAGCGCTCCTGGTCCATGAAGGAGCGGCTGTGCAGCATCGTCCGTACGTTGTGGTGGTGGCGGAGGCTGCGGTAGCTGGCCAGGCCGGTGGCGACGCTCTTGTGCCCCCCGTCCATGGCGACCAGGTTGATGTTGACGTAGACGAGCAGGTCGGACTCCGCGGCCCGTTTGCTGATCTCGACGTCTTCGCCCTGGTCGGTCTTTCCCAGGTGGACCAGGCCGTCGGGGTCCTCGGCGTCGTGCTGGAGGAGCAGCCCGTGCGGGGCGAACGCGTCGTAGACCCGGTCGCCGACGGCGTGGCGCAGCTCCGCCTCGGTCATGCGCCGGTGCAGGGCGAGGGCGCAGATGAGCACGACGTCGTCGACGCCCGCCGCGGCCGCCATGTCGAGCACGGCCTCGATCACCCGCTGGCGGTTGTCCGGCCGGCGCATCGGCGGCAGGGGCAGCGAGATGTCGTCGAACGCGATGGTGAGGCGCATCCGGGGGAAGAGCAGCTCCGGGAGGGGCGCGCTGTCCCCGAGCGGCGAGAGCAGGGCGTCGCGGACGGCCTGGTCGGGGTCGTCGAGGGGCTCCAGCGGCTCCGGTGCGTAGATCACCCGCGACCGGCCGGCGGGCAGGCGTTCCAGGCGGAAGCCCTCGCCGTGCCAGGTGAGCACCGGCGGCGTGGAGCGGTCGACTTCGAGGACGAATCCGGGGCGGGGCATCTGGGTCTTTCTACCTTCTCTTCTCTCGCCGCATGTCGAACGCCACCTTCACCGCGCCCCGCCGGCCCGCGTTCGCTGCGTGCTCGACGGCGTCCGCGTGGCGGTCCAGCGGGTAGGTGGCGCTCACCAGGCGCTCGAGCCCGGCGGCGTCCACCACCTCCAGGGACAGCTCGAAGCTGTGCCTGCCCCCCGCGGCGGGCTCGGGACCGTAGGCGTAGGCGCCGGCGAGGCGCACCTCCCGCTGCCACAGCCCGGTGAGGTCGATGCCCACGTGGCCGGGCATGCCGAGAAGGACGACCGTGGCGCCGGGTGCCGCGACCGCGAGAGCGTCGGCGATCGAAGCGGCGGTGCCCACGCAGTCGAACACGAGCGGGGCGCCGCCGGTGAGCTGTCCGTTGTCGAGGATCCACGAGCCGCTCGCACGGCGGACCGCCCGGCGCAGGTCTCCCGGCTCGACGACCGTGGCCGCCCCGAGCTCGCGCGCCAGGCGCCGCTGCTCGGGGTGCTTGGCGACGGCGAGAACCGACGCGATGTCGGGCCGCAGGTGGTGCAGGGCGGCGATGGTGGCCAGCCCGAGGGTGCCGGCGCCGATCACCACCGCCGCGACGTCGGACTCCGGGCGGGGCGCGGCGAGGGCGCCGTGCACGGCGCAGGCGGTCGGCTCGACCATGACGGCCGCCTCGTCGGACCACCCGTCGGGAACCTCGTGGAGCTGGCGATCGTGGGCCACCAGCGCGAGCGACCACCCGCCGCCGGTGTCGGCGCAGTAGCCGGTCTGCAGGCCGGGCTGCAGGTGCCCGGCGACGAGGCGCTCGCAGTGGTTGGTGCGTCCCTCGGCGCAGGGGCCGCACGGCGGGTCGATCCCCCGGAGCGCGCAGTGCAGGACCGGCTCGAGGACCACGCGCCTGCCGTCTTCGGCGTCGGCCACCACTTCGTGTCCCGGCACGAACGGGAAGCTGACGACGGGCTCGAACCAGCGGGACGAGCGCCCGTCGAGGGTGGCGAGGTCGCTGCCGCAGATGCCCGACAGCCGGGGCCGCAGCGTCTGCCAGCCGGGCCCGGGGAGCTCGGGCGGCTCGACGTCGACGAGTCGCAAGGCGCCGACCCGACCCCCGGCGCCGGCCCGCCACCCCGACGCCAGCCGCGCCGCGGCGAACCGGGTGACGCTGCGGTCGACCTGCAGGGCCCTCATGCCCGCGGCCCGATCGGCAGGAGCGGGCGGGGACCCTCGGGCGCCTTCGGCCAGTGCTCGACGTGCCAGCCCCGCTTGCGGGCGATGGCCGCGAGCTTGGTCTCCGGGTTCACCGCGACGGGATGGCCGGCCGCTTCGAGCATGGGCAGGTCGCTGGTCGAGTCGGCGTAGGCCACGGCCTGCTCCAGGTCGATTGCCCAGGTCTCCGCGTACTCGGCCATGACCTGGGCCCGCGCCTCGCCCGTCGGGGGGGCATCGACGAGCTCTCCGGTGAAGCGGCCGTGTCTTTGCCCCAGATGGGCGCAGACGATCTCGTCGAAGAGGGGCCGCAGCGGCTCGATCACCACGTCGAGCGCCCCCGTGATCAGCAGCGTCTTGTGGCCGAGGGCGCGGTGCTCGCGGACCCGGCGGATCCCCGCCGGGAACGACTTGGTGAGCACCAGGTCGCTGAAGAGCTCCCAGCTGTCCTCGCGCAGCCTTTCCACCGGCGCCCCGTCGTAGCGGCGGTAGAAGTAGCGGAGAAAGTCGCCCCGGTCGGCGCGGTCGAGGGCCAGCAGCCGCGGGGCCTCCCGCAGCGTGCGCAGCACGAAGCGGACCCGGTCGGCGTCGCCCTGATGGCGGGTGGCCAGCCAGGAGTAGGAGTCGACGACGTTGGAGGCGATCAGCGTGTTCTCGAGGTCGAACACCGCCAGCTGGCGCTCCGGGGCGAGGACCGCCCTGCGGCCCCGCTCCTCCCGCCCGCCAGCGGTGGCGCGCGCCCCGCGCCGGCCGCCGGCGGTGCCCGGCCGCGGCGCCTGGCGGACGCGGGCGTGGGCGACGACCGACGGGAGGTACACCTCCTGGCAGAAGTGCCGCCAGTCGATCACCGCCGGGTCGAAGCAGAAGTCGCGGCGGTCCTCGGGGGGCAGCGCCTCGTAGACCCCGAGGAGCCGGTCCACGGAGAACACCGCCTCGGTCTCGGTGTACGCCCCGTAGAGCTCCACGTAGGAGAGGGCGCGCTCGGCCTCGTCGCGGCGTTCCTCGAGGCGGGCGCTCAGGTCCGCCTGCCTCCCGCGCAGCGGCAGCGCCTGGAGCGCCCGCTCGGCGGTGCCGAGCACGCGGCGGGCCTGGCGCAGCTGGCGCTGCACCCGGTGGCGGCCCGGGAACGTCCACTCCGGCACGGTGATGGGCTGGTCCTTGCTGTCCGCCAGGGGGTTGTCGGTGAACCACTCGCGCACCAGGTCGACGAGCTGCCGGTAGCGCAGCGGGTTGCGGGCCCCGGACGCGGCGTGGAAGACGTCCGGCTCGGAAAGCGGGCCGCGCGCGGCGACCGCCAGGATCGCCGCTACGACCATGTCGACGGGGATGACGTCGATGATCCCTTCGGGGACGCCCGGGAACTCCTTCAAGAGGCCCTTGGCGTAGGAGATGATCACCGGGTCGGCCATCCGGAAACCCCGGATCCATCCGGGGAAGGGCTCCGCGAGGGCCGCCTCGATGATCGACGGCCGCACGATGGTCACCGGCAGGTCGTCGCGGGTCTCGAGCAGGGCCCTCTCGCCGAGCGACTTGGTGTAGGCGTAGGCGTCCGGCCATCCGAGCCCCTGGGCGCGCGACTTGCCCATCTCCACCATGCGGTCCTTGACCCAGTCCTCGCGCAGGCGTTCGGTCTTCGCCGCCAGAAGCGGCATGCCGGCCGCGCCGAGCTCGGCGCGCGCCTGGCGCTCGAAGCGGGCCAGCATCCGGGGGTCCCGGCTGGCCGCGTCGGCGTCGGCGCGCGCCCGGCGCGCCGCGTCGACCTCCGAGCGCCACGCCACCTCGGTCGACCACGGCGTGGCGGCCAGGGTCGCCTCGGGGGCCCGGCCCCGCCGGCTGCCGGCGACGTACGCCGTGGACACCGCGATCAGGTGGGGGAGGGAGCCGACGCTGGCGCGCAGGCGGGTGAGGGTTTCGGCCACGCGGAGGGGGCCGAGGAGGTTGATCTCGACGGCAGCGTCGAGCGGGGAGTCGAAGCTGACGGTCGCCGCCGAGTGGATGACCGTGGTGCAGGAGGCGAGGGTTTCCTCGCCGGCCGCGTCCAGGCCGAGCCCGTCTGCGGCCACATCGCCGGCGACGACCGCCACCCGGCGGTCCACCTCGGCGTCGAATTCGTCGCCGAGGGCCCGGCGCAGCGGATCGAAGCAGTTGTTGCGCAGGATCTCCCGCCGCAGCCGGTCCCGGGCGCCGCGCCGTCCCGGCCGCACCAGGAGCACCAGGTCGCAGCCGGGGACGGTCCGCAGCAGCCGCTCGACGAGCGCGGTGCCGAGGAACCCGGTCGCACCGGTGATGGCAATGCGCTGCCCCCGCAGCGCTTCACGGAGCATTGTGATTGTCTACCATGTGGTAAGTGAGCACCGCCAGTAGCAACGGGAGCACGAAGGACCGGACCCTCGACGCTGCCGTGCGGGCCTTCGGAACGCGAGGCTACGAGACGACGTCCCTCGACGCTCTGGCGGGCGAGCTGGGCGTCCGCAAACAGACCATCCTGTATCACTTCTCGTCGAAGGAGGCGCTCCTCGACGCAGTGATCGAGGAGGCGGGATCGGAGCTGACGGCAGTGCTGGAGGCGGCGCTGGCCGGGGCGGGGGAGGGCCTCGAACGGGTCGACGCCGTGGTGCGCTCGGTGTTCCGCCTGGCGGCACGCCGGCCGGAGCTGCTCGGCCTGCTGCGCGAGGTGGGCCGCCTCGGCCCCCCCGCCGCCAGCCGCTTCCGGGAGATGCTCGGTCCCTTCATCGAGAGGGCCACATCCTTTCTCGACGACGGCATGGCTGCCGGCGAGCTGCGCCGCCAGGACCCCCGCTTCCTGCTGCTCGCCATCTACTCCACCGTCGTGGGCATAGCCACGGAGGTCGAGGTGCTCCGCGCCCTCGGCGTCGAGCCCACCGCCCGGAGCCTCGCCGGCCAGCGCCGGGCGCTCATCGCTTTTCTCCACTCCGCCCTCGCGCCGGCCGCCCCCTAGTAGGGCCGGGCCCGACCTTCGGGGCGCTCCAGGAGTTGACAATAGTTCCATTGTTATGGGATAATCGTTCAATGATGCGAGAGCCGCTCGAAGCTGGGGAGGCTGCGGCGGGGGTGGTCGTCGCGGGCTTCGGCGCCCTCGCGCACGAGACGCGCCTCGGGTTGTTCCGCCTCCTCGTGCGCAAGGGCTACTCCGGCGAGACCGCCGGCGAGCTCGCCCGGAGGGTCGGGATCCCGCCACAGACCGCGTCTTTTCACCTGAAGGAGATGCTGCACGCTCAGCTCGTGCGGCAGTGGCGGCGCGGCCGGAACGTGTACTACGCCGTGGATTTCGAGCACCTGTGCCGGCTGCGCGACTACCTCAGCGCCTGCTGCTGCGTCGAGGAACACCCCGGTACCGTCCACGTCAGGAGCACGCCATGACCGGAGTCGACGTCCGCCAACTCGTCAGGGACCACTACGGCGCCGCAGCGCGGCGGGTCATCCAGGGAGGCGGAGGGTGCTGCGGCCCAGGGGAAGCCGACATCGTCTCCGGCGGTCTCTACAGCGAGGCCGAGCAGAGCGGCCTCCCGGCGGAGGCCCTGCGGGCATCCCTGGGGTGCGGCAACCCGGCGGCGCTCGCGGAGTTGCGCGAGGGCGAGGTCGTCCTCGATCTCGGCTCCGGTGGCGGCGTCGACGTGCTGCTCTCCGCACGCCGGGTCGGGCCCACGGGCAAGGCGTACGGGGTGGACATGACCGACGACATGCTCTCGCTCGCGGAGGAGAACAAGCGCCGGTCGGGTCTCGCCAACGTGGAGTTCCTCCGCGGCGAGATCGAGGACATCCCGCTGCCCGACGGGTCCGTGGACGTGGTCATCTCCAACTGCGTGATCAACCTGTCCGCGGACAAGGACCGGGTCCTCCGAGAGGCGTTCCGGGTGCTGCGTCCCGGCGGCCGCTTCGCCGTGTTCGACATCGTGCTCCGCGCAGGTGTCCCCGCCGAGCTGCGGCGGGTCGCCCGGCTGTGGGCGGGCTGCTTTGCCGGCGCCCTCGAGGAGGGCGAGTACCGCACCCGGCTGGTGGCGGCGGGCTTCTCCGGCGTCGAGATCCAGCCGACCCGGGTTTTCTCCGCTGCGGAGATCCATGACTTCCTCGACCAGGAGGGCCTCGACGCGGACCGTCTCGTCCCGCTGGCGGCGGACAAGGTGACGAGCGCCTTCGTCCGGGCCGCCAAGGAGATCAAGGTCACGCGGTAGGTGCGCCCCGCTGTCGTTCGCGGGTGGCGGCCCGGCAGGCCGGCGGGAGCGAGGGACTCTCGATTCGACGACGACAACCGCTGGTGGGCGGCGCGTCGCCGAAGCGTGTTCGCATCGTCACGGTGACTCTGCCGGAGCCGCTTTCAGGCGCATCGGCATCCGCATGTTGGCCACGATGCGATCCATGATCGAGGTCTCGGGGTCGGCCAAAGGAGGCCGGGGCTTCCGGCTCCATACGGTCTCCTGCCGGGCCTGCAAGAGGAACACGTCGCGCCCCGCGTCGTCACCCGGAGCGGGAGGGCCGATCGCCCATTCGATGTCCTGGGCCCCTCCGAGCGCAGCCTCGACGCGGACACCCAGGTCCGCGAGCTCAGCCACCTCGCGGGAGGACAGGCAGGGTTGCGACTGATCCTCCGCGGGAACGTCCGTCAGGGCCACTTCTCCCAGCTCCTCGACAAAGCGGTACGCGACCGGCTTGGTGGAGATGGCCCGCGAGCGGATGTCGCGGGTCACCTTGTCCACGAAGAAGCGGTCCGGCGTCACCTCTCCGCCGACGACCGCGAGGCCAAGCCCATAGGATCCCTCTATGGTGACCTGCGAGGGGTCGCCGTTCACCGGGTCGAGGGTCATCATGACTCCGGCCGCCTCGGCAGGCACCATCGTCTGAACCACCACGGCCATCGCGGCGTCCTCGGGGACGATGTCGACGTGGTCGAAATACGCGAGCGCCTGGGGCGTGAAGAGACTTCCCCAGCAGCTCAGCACGTGAGCCAAGATGCTGTCGGCCCCCCGCACCCACAGGTACGTGTCGTGCTCGCCGGCGAACGACGCCTCGTTCGCGTCCTCACTGATGGCACTGGAGCGAACGGCCACGGGGGTCGAGTCTCCCAGCGACACGAGCGCCTGCTTCAGCTCCTCAGCGAGCAGTGCGTGAGAGGGTTGCATCGTGAAAAGCCGGCGGATGAGAGTCGAGGCCTCACTTTGAGCCTCCACCGTCGCCGAGCCCGACAGCAGCCGGCGGATCTCGCGGTCGATCCCGGTGGCGGCAACGAACTCCCGGTAGGCATGGACCGTGACGGCGAAGCCGGGCGGGACCCGCAGCCCGTGCTGCAAAAGTCTGCCGAGCCCGATGGCCTTGCCTCCCACCACCTCTGCCAGCTGGGAGTCGCACTCCTCGAGGTGCACCACGTATTTCATCCGCGCGCCTCTATCAGGCTTCCAGCGACAGGATTGTCACCAGGCCGGTATCGCCGTCCACCCGCAGGCGGTCACCTGTCTTTATGCGCTTGGTGGCGTTGCCGGTTCCAACCACCGCCGGGAGGCCGTACTCGCGGGACACGATCGCCGCGTGGGACATCATCCCGCCGATGTCGGACACGGCGGCGCGGATCTTGCCGAATACCGGGCACCACGACGGCGCCGTGATCGGGCAGACCAGGATCTCGCCCTGCTGGACCTCGGCCAGGTCCGAGGGCGCCAGGATGACCCTGGCCGTGCCCTCCGCCACGCCCGGTGAGGCGGCCACCCCGCTGATCTGATCCTGTGCGGCATCGACCGCGTCCGAAGCGAGCCAGGTCTGCACCCGATCGGTGGTGATGCCCCAGAGCATGACGGTGAACGGTTCGGAGATCTCGTCAGGAACCGGACCGAGGGCCGGCTGGGGCGACCACTGACGCAGAGAGTCGATGATCTGTTTCCGCGCCGCCACTTCGCGCCGCCAGTAGGGGCCTCCCCGGGTCGGTCCGCCGGTGGCCCAGCTCGCCACCGCATCGGCTATCGCCTGCCCCAGCTCCCATCGGTTGAGGTAGAACATCTCCTCCCGGTCGCCGAGAAAGCCGGCCTCCACCAGGCGGTCTCCGAACTCGCGGATCTTGTTCCAGAACACGGTGTGGTGCCAGTGCTCGACGTAGAAGTTGTGGTCCTCGATGTAGGGAGCCACCGTCCGGGCAAGGGCAATGTTCTGGTCGAAGGTCTGCCGGTCCTCCGCGGTGGGCAGCAGCCCGCGGTACTCGGCGACGAGCCGGTCCCGCCGGGCGATGACCTCCCCGCTGGGCCGGGCCAGAGACTCGCCCTTCTCGAGCCGGTCGATGTAGCCGTTGAGAGCGCTCCACGGCACCGTGAGGTCGTCGACCCAGGAGCGATGGTGATGGTAGAAGCCCGAGCCGTTGGAAAAGTAGAACCATGGGTGCCAGACCTCGTCGAGGGCGTCCGTCCACGGCTTGGCCTTAGGGTCCGTGCGAAGCGTGGCGACAATGTCCTCCGGTTTCGCATCCTGGCGGATGGCGCCGGCTATCCCGAGATCGAGCGCCAGAGTTGCGAGCTTCTTCAGTTCGTCGTCGGGACGGAAGAAGAGCAAATCAGTGCCCGCTGCGACCATCTGCGCGACGAGGTCGTCCCTTATCCCGGGAAAGGCTTGCTTACAGAACTGGAATAGATTGAGGTAGGCGGCGTACCCGATGTTGAGCATCTCCATGTGGTACTGCCAAGCCATGAACATGTTCTCGATCGAGCGGTCGTAAGCCTCCACCAGCCTCCACCCGCGGCTCACGCCGCGACCTTCCGTGACCACCTCCTCGTCGTCGAAATCGTCGAGCGTCGGAACGGAGACCGCCTCGAGATCGGTGATCAACTCCGTCATCTTCCGCTTCCAGTTGTCGAACAGTCGGTCCCAGTTCTGGTAGTAGTGGCCGGCGCGCCGCATGAAGATGGGAAGGCGTTCGGCTATCCGCTCCTCGCTCGAGACCGGAACCGGTGTGATGTAGAGGTAGCCGTTCAGGATCCGCTGCTCGATCCCGTACGCGGGCGGCACAGCGAAGATCCGGGTGTTGAACTGCCCGAGCGCCGTGCGCCAAGCCTCGTGTGTGATCGTGTCGAACGGCAATAGCACCTCAGGATGATGAATCCCGTCCTGGAACCACAGTGCCTGCTCCTCCCACTCCCTGTTATCTTCCGAGAACAGCAAGTAGTACGGATACATGTGCTCCCACCCTTCGGCTCCGAGGGGTGTCGCCACGTCGAAGGGGCTCGGGAACCTTCGCTCGCTGGTTTGGATAGCGGCCATCTCCAAGACCTCCTCGTCGGGCACCCCCACGAGCACCCCCTTTGTCCCACGACATACTCCGCCCCACGCCACGCCGCCTCAAGGTATGAACGCGCTGGTATGTTCTCACCCGCGGTGGCGGACCCCTGCAGGCTCGGGTAGAGCCGATCCGCTCCACCGAAGAACTTGCCGCCCCGCGACGAGGTGGCGAGTGGCGACCACTTCCACGACCCGTTGGATAGTAGCGCTTTCCATTTTCCTCCTCCGGACCGACACCGGCCCGGCATTCCGGGAATGGCGCGCGAAGCGAGGAGAGGCGCGGCGGCGCCGACTCGCGAATCAAAGATCCCGAGTCGCTCCAGGCGGACGGCCCGGAGCGACTCGCGGTCGAAGGTGCCGACATAACGACCGAACCGACGTGACGTGTCGCCCCGGTGGACCGTCTGATCTGATCTGATGCGACTCCTACAGCGCGGCCGCCTCCAGGGATGTGCCGTAGAGGCGGGGGAGCTCCGCGACGCTTGTGAGAACCAGGTCGGGACGGAGTTTCGTCGGAAGGGAAGACACCTTCTCGGCCGCCGTCACGCCCGTGAGCACCAGGATGGAGAACGCCCCCGCACGCTTGGCGGTGAGGATGTCGAGCTCGGGGTCGTCCCCCACAAAAGCCGTCTCCTCGGCCCGGAAGCCTGCGAGTTGCAGCGACAGCGCGGCCGCCCAGAACCCCGGCTTTCCCGCGACAACCGGCCTGCGTCGGGCCGCGAAAGCCAAAGCCTGGGTCAGCGCCCCGGTCCCGAGGACAGGGCCTCCCCGCGAGGGGATCGAGCGCCCCATGCTCGCAGTGAAGAACCGCGCCCCGCCGCGCAGGGCGCGAAAGGCCGCGTTGAGGTCGGCGTACGTCAGGTCCGGGTCCCGTGCCAGCACGACGGCGTCCACCTCTGCCTCCTCGCCAGCCCGGGTCACGCGCACGCCACGCCGCGACAGCTCTGCTGCGACAGCTTCGGTGCCGATGAGGAGGACCGTACCGCCAGGGACCCGGTCGGCTACGAGCTGGGCCATCACGTCGCCCGCGGTGATCACCCGTAGGCCGGCGGGTCCAAAGCCCATCCCGATCAGGCGCTGGCGGGTGTGCTCGGAGGACTGCAAGCTGTCGTTGGTGAGGAAGACGAAGTCCGAGCCGCGCTCGGCCAGGAGGCCGAGCGCCTCGGTTGCCTGGTCCACCGGCGAGCCACCCACGGCGACGCATCCATCGATGTCGAAGATGAAGTTCCGAATGCGGGGAGGGAGCATTGCCTAGAGGGGGACCACGTCGGACAGCCCGAGCTCCGACCAGCGCTGGCGCACCCTGCTCACCATCGCCTCATCGAGGTCGATGAGCTCGGGCTTCTCCGCCCACTCGTAGGGGAGGCAGGCGTTCAGGATCATCTTCGAAGTGATCTCGCGCCGGTCGATCGGCAGGGAGGGATCGAGGGGCGTCGAGCGTCCGCGGTGGATGACTTCGCACCTGTCGGGCTGCGATCGCATGGCTATCGCCCACCACACCCGCGGGAGGTCGTCGGCCTGGATGTCCCCGTCGACGAGGATGACGTATTTCACTCCATAGTGACCGGTGCTGGTGCCGAGAGCGGCCATGCCCACCTGCTCCGCGTGACCCGGATACTTCTGGTCCACGGAGATGACCACGATGAAACGGCCTCCACTCTCGGGCAGGAAGTACACCGACTTGATGCCGGGCAGCCGCATGTCCTCGAGGTCCTTCCACAGCGTCGCCGTGCGGTTGAGGGCCTGGATGATGTGGGTGTCGGTCACGGGCCTGCCGACCGACGTCATGGGGAACACCGCGTCGTCGCGATGCGAAACGTGCTTCACGTCGATCCACACCTTCGGCGTGGGCTGTCCCGAGTAGTAGCCGGTGTACTCGCCGAAGGGTCCTTCCGTCCGGAGGTCGTTGAGCACCAGGTCACCTTCGACCACCAACTCGGCGCCAGCCGGGACAGGAAGACCCGAGTACTTGCCCTCCACGAGAGTCACCGGCTCGTTCCGGAGAGCGCCCACCATCTCGTACTCGTTGATCCCCCGCCCAAACAGGGTGCTCGAGCAGAGGAACAGCAACGGGTCGTAGCCGAACACGAGCGCGACGGGCATCCGATCCACCCCCCGAGCCCGCGCGGCCTGGATGTGAAGGTCTGCGTCCTTTCCCTTGATCGGCTGGAGGCCGAGTGTCCTCCCGTCGAACACCTGTCCGCGGTAAGTCCCGACGTTGATCCACTCGCTCGCCGGATCCTTGGTAACCACGCTGACGGCCGTGCCGATGTAGCGGCCTCCGTCGCCGGGGTACAGCCGGGGCACCGGGATGAGCGACAGCAGGTCGATCTCGTCCCCGGAGAGCGAGTTGGCATAGACGGGAGCTTCCGCAACGCTCACCATCCGCGGGGGAACAGGTTGGCCGACGCGGTCCACCCATATGCGGGCCAACTGGCACAGCGTCGAGCCGGCGGGTGCCCTCAGGGCAATGGCCATCCTGCGACTGGTGGTGAGCATGCTGGTGAGCAGCGGCATCCGGTACCCCCGGACGTTCTCGAAGAGCAGGGCGGGCCCGGCACGCTCCTCGTTCAGCTTGGCGATGTGTCCGATCTCGAGGTCCCAGTCGACCTCCGCTCCGATCCGGACCAACTCGCCCGCGTCCTCCAACTCTCGGATGAACCACCGTTGATCGCTCATCGGTCCATTCTCTCGGGAGCCGGGCCTACGCCATAGGGTCGACCACACTGGTGCGAATGCATCCCCGCGACGGCGACGGCACGGAGAGAACGGGGTGATTCTCACCGAGCAGAACCCGATTCACACCGAACGCGGGCCCGGTGGGAGGTGAAGGGTAGTCCGTCGGCCCCTATCGCGGGGCCGCGAGCACCCGGAGGGGGGCACCGGCGGTGTAGGCCTGGATGTCCTCGAGCGCGTCCGCGAAGTACGTCCGGTAGGCCGCGTCGGTCACGTATCCGAGGTGCGGCGTGAGGATGCAGCGGGGAGCCCGGCGCCAGGGGTGGTCGGGGGGGAGCGGCTCCACGTCGAACACGTCGAGGCCGGCGCCGGCGATCCACCCTTCGTGCAGCGCCCGCAGCAGGGCGGCCTCCTCGACGATCGGGCCGCGGGACGTGTTGATCAGGTAGGCGGTCGGGCGCATCGAGCGCAGCTCGGCCTCTCCGACGAGCCCCCGGGTGGCCGGGGCGAGCACCAGATGGATCGACACCACATCCGAGGAGGCGAACAGCTGCTCCTTGGCGACCAGGCGCGCGCCTGCCGCCTCGGCCCGCGCGGCGGTGAGGTGCGGGCTCCACGCGGCGACGTCCATCCCGAAGGCGAGCCCGTAACGGGCCACCCGCGACCCCAGGCGGCCGAGGCCCACCAGGCCGAGGGTCGTGCCGGCGAGGTCCGCCCCGACGCTCGCCTGCCACCCGCCGGCGCGCACCCGCGCATCCTCGGCCGGTATCCGCCGGGCGAGGGCGAGCAGGAGACCCCAGGTGAGCTCGGCGGCCGCGCTGGACGAGCCGCCCGTGCCGCACACGACGATGCCGGCCGCCGAGGCGGCGTCGAGGTCGATCGACGCGTTGCGCATCCCCGTCGTCACCAGCAACCGCAGGTCGGCCAGCCGCTCGAGGACCGGGCGCGGGAAGGCGGTGCGCTCCCGCATCGCCACCACGACGTCGAAGCCCGCGAGCCGGCCCACCAGCTCCTCCTCGCCGTCGACGTGGTCCGCGAAGGCCACCACCTCCGCGCCGGGGAGGCCGGCGGCCCAGTCCGCCATCGCCAGCGCGACGCCCTGGTAGTCGTCGAGGATCGCGACGCGCATGCCGGGCAGCCTACGCCGCCGCCCGCGGCCGTCAGCGCTTGGGGCGCTTGGACTTGGGCGGGGTGTAGCGCCGGTTCTTCTGCGGGCCGGTGGGGACGTCCTTGGTCTTGCGCCAGCGCCCGAAGATGCCTCCGCCGGGACCGGTGCGCGCGGGACGTGACGTGGCGTCCTTCTTGCGGGCCTGGGTGCGGGCGCCCGCCTCGCGGGCGGCCCGGATCTGCGCCGTGGCGGCCTTGCGCTGCCGCTGGGTGAGCACGAACGCGTAGATGACGGGGATGATCAGGGCCAGGATGTGGGCGAGCGACAGGGATGTCGGAACCCGGGGAAGGGTCACGAAGAACGCCGCGAGGATCGCCGCGAAGGGGACGATGAACCGGCTGCGGGTCTGCACCACCGCGGCCAGGAGGAGCGACGTCGCGAGGCCGATCAGCGACAGGACGGTCTGGGGGTGCGCCGGGGCGCCGGGGCCGTGGGTGTCGGCGAGGTTGAGGACCGCGACGACGATCAGCTCGGCTGCGACGACGTAGCCGTACAGGGCCTCGTTGCCCTGCATGCGCGAGGGCTTTGCCGCCGGCGCCTTGTCCCCGTGACGCTCCTCGGCCAACTCAGTCGTTCTCGCCCGGCTCATCCGGCTCCCGGAGCAGCCAGGGGCGGATGCTCACGACGCTTTGGCGGGGCCTGCCCTGCTCGACCTGCGCTTCCACCGGCAGGTCGCGTGGCGGCTCGCCCGATGTCTGCATGACGATGGCGGGCTCGTCGCGCTTGGGCTCGAACACCTGCTGGAGGCCGAGCGCGAAACCGGTCAGGATCGCGCCCGTGGCGCTGCGCCGCCGCCAGGCTTCGACCTTGGGCGGCAGGGCGGTGTGCAGCGGCTCGGCCTCGGCCGCGTCCGCGTCGTGCGGCCGGTCGCCGGGCGCGTCGGGCCACTCGTCGTCGAGGTAGTCGTCCCCGGGCCCGTCGTCCACGCCTCCACCGTACCGCACGCTGCCCGCCGGCCCGGCCGCAGGAGCCCGCTGATCAGGCCGGCGGCAGCGGGCTGGGCAGCATGGTCCCCCCGGTGAGCCAGCGGTCCACGGAGGCGGCGGCGCTGCGACCCTCCGCGATCGCCCACACGATGAGGCTCTGGCCCCGCCCGGCGTCACCGCAGACGAACACGCCAGGGGCGTCCGTCTCGTAGGAGGCGCTCCGGGTCACGGTGCCCCGCGGGCCGAGCGTCACGCCGAACGCCTCCGCCAGGGCGGGCTCGGGGCCGGAGAAGCCGAGCGCGAGCAAGACCAGCTCGCAGGGCAGGAACAGGTCGCTGCCCTCCAGCGGGTCGAAGCGGAACCGGCCGTCGACCACGGTCATGGAGACCTCCGTGGCGCGCAGCCCCCGGACCCGGCCGGCGCCGTCGCCGAGGAACTCCACGGTGCTCACCGCGAACATCCGCTCGCCGCCCTCCTCGTGCGCCGAGGAGGTGCGCAAGACGAGCGGCCAGGTGGGCCACGGTGTGGAGGGATCCCGCTCGTCGGGGGGCCGGGGCATGATCTCGAGCTGGTGGACCGACGCCGCACCCTGGCGGAGAGCCGTTCCGAGGCAGTCGGCGCCCGTGTCCCCGCCGCCGATGATCACGACCCGCTTGCCGGCTGCGGTGATTGGAGTCGCCGCGGCCGGCTCCGGCGCGTCGACCGCCCGGTTGGCGGGCGGCAGGTACTCCATCGCCTGGTGGATGCCCCCGAGCTGCCGGCCGGGGATCTCGAGGTCCCTAGGCACCGTGGCCCCCACTGCGAGTACGACGGCGTCGTGGGCGGCGCGCACCGACGCGGCGGAGACGGACCCCTTCCCGTCCTGCACCCCGACCTGTACGCCGGTGAGGAACACGGTGCCCTCGGCTTCCAGCTGGGCGAGGCGGCGGTCGAGGTGGTGCTTCTCCAGCTTGAACTCGGGGATCCCGTAACGCAGCAGCCCTCCGGCGGCGTCCGCCCGCTCGTAGACGGTGACGGCGTGGCCGGCCCGCGTCAGCTGCTGAGCCGCGGCGAGGCCCGCTGGGCCGCTGCCGACGACCGCCACCTTCTTGCCCGTGAGCGTGTCCGGGGGGAGCGGCTCGACCCAGCCCTCTTCCCACGCCCGGTCGACGATGCTCTGCTCGACGGCCTTGATCGTGACGGGGTCGGAGTTGATCCCGAGGACGCACGCGGCCTCGCAGGGCGCGGGGCACAGCCGGCCGGTGAACTCGGGGAAGTTGTTGGTGGCGTGCAGGCGCTCGATGGCCGCCCGCCAGTGGTCGCGGTAGACCAGGTCGTTCCAGTCGGGGACGAGGTTGCCGAGCGGGCAGCCGCTGCTGCAGAACGGGATCCCGCAGTCCATGCAGCGGCTCGCCTGCACCTGCAGCCGGGTGCGGGGATAGGGCTCGTAGACCTCCTTCCAGTCCCGGAGCCGCACCGGCACCGGCCGCCGGCCGGCGGTCTCCCGCCCGAACTCGAGGAATCCCGTCGGCTTACCCATGCGCCGCCGCCATGACCGCGTCCTCGAGGGGGATGCCGTCAGCCTCGGCCCGGCGAACCGCGTCGAGCACCCGCTTGTAGTCGCGGGGCATGACCCGCACGAACTGGCGGACGGCGCGGGGCCAGCCGCCGAGCAGGCGGGCTGCGACCGGCGACCCCGTCTCGGCGGCATGGCGGCCCAGCAGCTCCCCGAGCCACGCCACCTCCTCCTCCTCGGCGCCGTCGACGTCCTCCAGGTCGACCATCTCCCCGTTGACCTGGGCGCCGAAGGTCCCGGCGGGGTCCCACACGTACGCGACGCCCCCGGACATGCCCGCCCCGAAGTTGCGCCCGGTGGGGCCGAGCACGACGACGCGGCCGCCGGTCATGTACTCGCAGCCGTGGTCGCCGACGCCCTCGACAACGGCCACCGCCCCCGAGTTGCGCACCGCGAACCGCTCGCCGACGACGCCGCGGATGAGCACCTCGCCGGCGGTCGCGCCGTAGAGGATCACGTTGCCGGCGATGATCTGCTCCTCGGCGACGGACGATGCGGGCGCCTGGCGGGACGGGCGCACCACGATGCGGCCGCCGGAGAGGCCCTTGCCGAGGTAGTCGTTGGCGTCGCCCTCGAGGCGCAGGGTGATCCCCCGCGGCACGAAGGCGCCGAAGCTCTGCCCCGCGGAGCCGCAGAAGGACAGGTCGATGGTGCCGTCCGGCAGCCCCGCCGCCCCGTAGCGGCGGGTGACCTCCGCGCCGAGCAACGTGCCCACGGTGCGGTGGACGTTGCGGATCGGCAGGGAGTGCCGGACGGGCATGGCGTCGTCGAGCGCCGGCGTGCACAGCTCGATCAGCCGCCGGTCCAGCGCCCGGTCGAGCCCGTGGTCCTGGGCCTTCACGCAGCGGCGGGCCGCACCCTCCTCCACCTCGGGGACGGCGAGGATGGGGGAGAGGTCGAGGCCGCGCGCCTTCCAGTGGCCGACGGCGCCCGACACGTCGATGAGCTCCGGGTGGCCGATCACCTCGTCGAGGGTGCGGAAGCCGAGCTCGGCCAGAAGCTCGCGGACCTCCTGCGCGATGTACTCGAAGAAGGTGACCACGAACTCGGGCCGCCCGCTGAAGCGCTTGCGCAGCTCCGGGTTCTGGGTGGCGATGCCCACCGGGCAGGTGTCGAGGTGGCAGACACGCATCATCACGCAGCCGCTGACCACGAGCGGTGCGGTGGCGAAGCCGTACTCCTCGGCGCCGAGGAGCGCGGCGACGAGCACGTCGCGGCCGGTCTTGAGCTGCCCGTCGACCTGCACGACGATCCGGTCCCGCAGGCGGTTCATGAGCAGCGTCTGCTGCGTCTCGGCGAGTCCGAGCTCCCAGGGGGCGCCGGCGTGCTTGATGGAGTTGAGGGGCGACGCCCCCGTGCCACCGTCGTGGCCGGAGATGAGCACCACGTCGGCGTGCGCCTTGGAGACGCCGGCGGCGACGGTGCCGACCCCCACCTCGGCGACGAGCTTGACGTGGACGCGGGCCCGGTCGTTGGCGTTCTTCAGGTCGTAGATCAGCTGCGCCAGGTCCTCGATCGAGTAGATGTCGTGGTGGGGGGGAGGGGAGATGAGCCCCACGCCCGGCGTCGAGTAGCGGGTCCTGGCGATCCAGGGGTACACCTTGTGGCCGGGCAGCTGGCCTCCCTCGCCCGGCTTGGCCCCCTGCGCCATCTTGATCTGGAGGTCGTCGGCGTTGACGAGGTACTCGCTGGTGACCCCGAAACGGCCGGAGGCCACCTGCTTCACGGCGCTGCGGCGCAGGTCCCCGTTGGGGTCGGGGACGAAGCGGTCGGGGTCCTCGCCCCCCTCGCCCGTGTTCGACCGTGCCCCGATCCTGTTCATGGCGATGGCGAGGGTCTCGTGCGCCTCCGCCGAGATGGACCCGTAGGACATCGCGCCCGTGCTGAACCGCTTGACGATCTCCGAGACCGGCTCCACCTCGTCTATCGGCACCGGCGCGCGACCGCCCTCCGCCGCGCTTCGCAGCCGGAAAAGACCGCGCAGGGTGGCCAGCTGGCGCGCCTGCTCGTTGACCGCCTGCGTGTACTGCTTGAAGATGTCGTAGCGCTGCGTGCGCGTCGAGTGCTGCAGCTTGTGCACGGTGGTGGGGTTGAACAGGTGGTGCTCGCCCTCGCGCCGCCACTGGTACTCGCCGCCCACGTCGAGGTCGCGGTGCGCCAGCTCGGCGGGCCGGTCCGGCCAGGCCGTGCGGTGCCGGGCGAGAACCTCGCGGGCGATCTCGTCGAGTCCGATTCCGCCGATGCGGCTCACGGTGCCGGTGAAGTACGCGTCGACCACACCGGAGGACAGCCCGATGGCCTCGAAGACCTGCGCCCCGGTGTAGGAGGCCACCGTCGAGATCCCCATCTTCGACATGATCTTGAGGATCCCCTTGCCGCAGGCCCTGATGTAGTTGTGCGCGGCGCGCCGCGGCGTCACACCCGTGAGGGCCCCGTCGGAGATGAGGTCGGTGATCGAATCGAACGCCAGGTACGGGTTGATGGCCGCTGCCCCGTACCCGAGCAGGAGGGCCATGTGGTGCACCTCGCGGGCCTCGCCCGTTTCGACGACGAGACCCACGCGGGTGCGCGTCTTTTCCTGGATCAAATGGTGGTGGACCGCGCTGACCAGGAGGAGTGCGGGGATCGGCGCCAACCCGGCCGAGGTGTGCCGGTCGGAGAGGATGATGACCTTGGCGCCGTCGTCGATGGCCTCGCTGACCCGCCGGCACACGTCCGCCAGCGCGTCCCCCAGCGCCGCGCCGGGGTCGGCGGCGTCCGCCGGGAAGAGACCGTCGACCGCGAAGGACCTCCACCCCGGCTGGGTCCCGTCCTCGTTGATGTACAGCAGCTTCGCCAGCTCCTCGTTGGTGATGACGGGCTGGGGCATGACGATCTGGTTGCAGCTCGCCGCCTCCGCAGCCAGGAGGTTGCGCTCCGGGCCGATCGTCCCCGCGAGCGACGTGACGAGCTCCTCGCGGATGGCGTCGAGCGGCGGGTTGGTGACCTGCGCGAACAGCTGGTGGAAGTAGTCGTAGAGCATCCGCGGCCGGTCGGAGAGCACCGCGAGGGGGGTGTCGGTGCCCATGGAGCCGATCGGCTCGTAGCCGGTCTCCGCCATGGGACCGAGCAGCACCTTGAGGTCCTCGAGCGTGTAGCCGAAAAGGCGCTGGTGGGTGACGACCGACGAGTGCTGCGGGGTCAGCGTGAAGCGGGGGGCGAGGTCGTCGAAGTGGATCTGCCTGGCGGCCAGCCAGTCGGCGTACGGGTGCTGGGCTGCCAGCCCCGCCTTGATCTCATCGTCGGAGACGATCCTCCCCTGCGACGTGTCCACGAGGAACATCCGCCCGGGCTGCAGCCGGCCCCGCCGCACGATCGTCGACGGGTCGATGTCGAGCACCCCCACCTCGGAGGCCATCACGACGAGGCCGTCGGAGGTGACCCAGTAGCGGGAGGGGCGCAGACCGTTTCGGTCGAGGACCGCGCCGATGACCGTCCCGTCGGTGAACGCGATCGACGCCGGCCCGTCCCAGGGCTCCATGATCGAGGCGTGGAACTGGTAGAAGGCCCGCCGGGCGGGGTCCATCGTCCGGTGGTTCTCCCACGCCTCCGGGATCATCATGAGCACGGCGTGCGGCAACGAGCGGCCGCCCATGTGCAGCAGCTCCAGCACCTCGTCGAAGCTCGCCGAGTCGCTGGCGCCGGGCGTGACGACCGGGAAGATCCGCTCGATGTCGCCGGGCACCAGGTCGCTCGCGAGCAGCGCCTCCCGCGCGCGCATCCAGTTGCGGTTGCCCTGGAGGGTGTTGATCTCGCCGTTGTGCGCCAGGTAGCGGTAGGGGTGGGCGAGCGGCCAGCTCGGGAAGGTGTTGGTGCTGAAACGGGAGTGCACCAGGGCGAGGGCCGTGTCGACGCGCTCGTCGGTGAGATCCAAGAAGAAGAGCGGCACCTGCGGGGCGGTCAGCATCCCCTTGTAGATCACCGTCCGCGTGGACAGCGACGGGAAGTACACCCCCTCGATCTCGTGCTCGATCCGCTTGCGCAGGACGAAGGCGCGCCGCTCCAGGTCCATCCCCGAGGCGGGCACGCCGGCGGAGCCGGCGGGAACGTCGGCGACGAACACCTGGTGGAAGGACGGCATGACGCACCGGGCGATGCTGCCGATCGGGGAGTCGTCGACGGGCACCTCACGCCAGCCGAGCACGACGAGGCCTTCGGAACCGGCGAGCTTCTCGACGGCCCGCCGGGCGCCGCGGGCGCCCTCGGGATCCGCCGGCAGGAACGCCACCCCGGTGGCGTACGCGCCGGGCGGGGGCAGCTCGATACCCGCCACCGCCCGGTAGAAGCGGTCGGGCACCTGCAGGAGGATGCCCGCGCCGTCGCCGGTGTTGACCTCAGCCCCCGAGGCGCCCCGGTGCTCGAGGTGGCAGAGGCTGTCGAGCGCGCGCTGCACCATCTCGTGGCTGCGCCGGCCGTGCATGTCCACGACGAAGGCCACCCCGCACGCGTCGTGCTCGAACTCGGGGCGGTACAGACCAGGCGTCGTGGGGCATGAAGCCATCAGCGTCCTTCCGGGGGGGAACGTGGGGGTCCTCGCTCGAAGGGACGACGCTGGCCCTTACCTGCGACCCCCAGGATAGGCGATGCGGGCGGCGCTCGTGGTGACACGCCGGTGGCGGCGCACCGCGGCGGCGCCTCTACGATGGGGCCGTGGGCGCCCGTGACGAGCTCGACCAGGCCCTTCACCCCAAGCGGACCGGGGACCTCGACGCGGCGGTGCTCGCCCTGGAGGCGCTGCTCGGCCGCCGGCCGGCGCACCCTCTGGCGCTGGCGCACCTGGCGGACGTGCAGATCCGGCGGGGGAGGATCGACGAGGCGACCGCGGCGCTCGACCGTGCCGAGGAGGCGGCGGGGACCACGACGTTCACGTCACGGCTGCGCGGCGACCTGCACTACAGGGCGGGGCGCTTCCGCGACGCGGCGCGCGCCTACGAAGTCGCCGACGCCCTGGGCGAGAAGGGCGCCTGGCATCTCGTCCAGCTGGCCCGCTGCCGGCTGCGCCTGCGCGACCTCGAGGGGGCGCGCGGCGCCGCGCTGCGCGCCGTCGAGCGGGAGCCCTCCCAGGCGGCGGGCTGGCTGGTGCTCGGTGACGTCGCCGCGCGGGAGCAGCGCTTCGCGGTCGCCGAGGATATGTACAGCCGTGCGCACGATGCGGCACCGGGCGACGGGTTCGCGTACGCGAAGCTGGTCGAGGCTCGCCTGCTGCGGCTGCCGCCGGAGGCGCGCTCGAGAGAGGTGGAGGTCCTCTTGAAGACCACCGGCCGGGGCAACCGGCACCTCGAAGCCGTGCTGGCCCGGATGCGCAGCGCCCAGGGCGACACAGGGGCCGCCGCGGAGGCGTGGGGGCACACCGCAGCCGAGCACGGCGACCCCTACTCGCGCCGCATGCACGGCTTCTCTCTCCGCAAGGCGGGTCGCCTCGACGAGGCCGCGGCGGTGCTCGGGCGCTGCCTCGCCGACGAGCCGCACAATATCCCGGTGTTTCGGGCCTACATCGCGGTGCAGCGCGACCGCGGCGCCTTCGAGGAGCTGCGCCGCACCCTCGAAGCGATCCTGCCGCGAGCCGGCGCCCGCCGCGGCGCTTACTACGGCGAGCTGCGCAAGCTCCCCGCACCCCGCGCCCCGGACACCGAATCCGGGTCACGTCCCCGGTGAGGGCGGCGGTGCCGTGACCCGGGCGTCCCGCGGCGCGGCGCAGGGCGGCGGAGTCCCGGCCGGCCGGGCGGCCGAGCCGGTCCTCGGGGACCTGCTGACCGTCGCCGAGGTGGACACGGTCGTCCGACTCGACGGGCCCGGCGGCCTCCTCCCGGAACTGGTCCTGACCGGCGACGTGACCGCCGGCCTGTCGGAGGTCCTCGCGGCTGCGCGGGGCCCGACCGGTGCCGGGTTCTTCGTCGTCGGGCCGTTCGGCTCGGGCAAGTCGCACTTCCTCGCGGCGGTCGGCGAGCTGCTCGGGGACCCGGACGGCGCCAGCAGGATCGCCGGCTGGGAGACCTCCCTGCGAGAGGCCGCCCGCCCCGCCCGGCGTTCCCTGGCGGTGCGCGTCCCGCTGGTCGAGTACCGAGCGGCGGCAGCCCTCGAGGACGTGGCCACGGAGCGCGCCTCGCGTGCGCTCGGCCTCGGCGCGCCGGACTCGGGGACGGATCGGGCGGCCCACTGGGACCGCGTCCTCGACTCCGCGAGGAGAGGCGGCCACGACGGGCTGGTGCTGCTGCTCGACGAGCTCAGCGAGTTCCTGCGCGCCAAGCGCGGCGCGGCGCTCACCGAGGATCTCCGCTTCTTGCAGTTTCTCGGGGAGTGGGCCGGGGAGCGCCCGGTCGTCGTGCTCGCAGCCCTCCAGGAGAGCATCGACGAGGTCGCCAACGTCAGCGAGCGCGAGCTGTCGCGCATCCGGGACCGGTACCGCCCGAGCCTGACCCTGTCGATGCGCCACGTCGAGGACCTGGTGAGGGGACGACTCGTGCGCCTCGCCCCCGGCGCCGGCGAGTGGATCGACAAGGTGCACGCCGAGCTGAGCGCCGCCTTCCCGGGCGCCCCCCTCGACCGGCAGCGTCTCGCCCGGTGCTACCCGCTGCACCCCGCCACGCTCGAGGTGCTCGAAGGGCTCCGCTTCCTGCTGTCGCAGCAGCGCGGCGTCGTCGACTTCGTGTGTCGTCAGGTGAGGGCGGACCTCGACCGGCCCTACACGCACCTCATCACCCCCGAGCGCGTCTTCGACCACTTCCGGGACCGCCTTCGCGAGCGGCGCGAATCCGCGCGCCTGGCCGACGCGGTGGTGCCCCACTACGAGCGCGCGGCGGACGAGATGTTCGACCCGGGCGACCGGGAGCTCGCCCTGCGGGCGGTGAAGCTGCTGTGCCTGCTGGCCGCCTCCCCGCTCGAACGGCCTCGGACCGCCTCCGAGCTCGCCGGCATGCTGCTCGCCAAGGTGAGCGACGTCGAGCCGGCCGCCAACACCGCGTACCTCGAGTCGGTCGTCCTCGAGCCGTTGGCAGCGCGCGGCGCCTACGTCGTCGCCGACGCCGGACCGCCCCGGACCTACGAGGTGGCGGTGGAGGCGGACGCCGCGATCGTGCTCCGAGCCCGTCTTTCCCAGGCGCGCGCCGAGATCCACGACGCCGATCGTCGCCTGGTCACGACGCTCGTGGAGCTCGGCTCGACGCCCAGCTTGCCGCTCGCGTTCATGGCCCAAGTCGGGTTCGCCCGGCGCGACCTGCTGTGGCAGAACACGCCCCGCTCCGTGCTCGTCGGCATGGCACGCCTGGCCGAGGTCTCCGCGGCGGAGGCCGAGCAGCTCGTCGGCCACGCGCGCGGCTCCGGGGCGGAGGGGGTGCTGCTCGTCGCCGAGGTCGAACTGTCGGACGAGGAGGATTCGGTACCCCAGGCCCGCGCCCTCGCCGGAGGCCAGCAGCGGGTCGCGGTCTGGGTGCCCGATGCGCTCACGGCGGACGAACGCGACGCACTGGTCGAGCTCCACGCCCGCCGGCGGGTCGCTGAGGCGGCGCGCTCGGAAGGGCGCGACGACCTGGTCGACCTGCTCGATCGCGGCTCCGACACCGAAGTGGCGCGAGCGCGCGAGATCCTCCGCCGGCTCTACTTTTCCGGCTCGCTCGTCGCTCGCGGCACGGGCGAAGCACCGGTGGCCGCCGCCCCCGACCTGCCCTCCCTTGCAGGTGTCGCCTTCGAGCGGCAGCTTCCCGCCCTCGCCGACGTCCTTCTGTCGCGCTTGCACCCGCGCCACGGTGAGGTGGCGCCGCGCGGCGAGCTGGTGGGCGACCGTCTGGTCCGCCAGATCGTGACGGACGTCATCGCCGCGGGCCGGCTCGGGGCTGCTGCGCTCGAGCGTCAAAGGCTCCGTCCGCTGGTCGACGGCTATCTCGCCCCCCTGGGCCTGGCCCGGACCCGCCGGGAGGGCGCGGTCGTGGCACCGGATCCCGCACGGAGCCCGGCCGTCGCAGAGGCTCTTCGGCTCGTCGGCGAGGGGGACCCGGTTCCGGGGCCGTCCGTGGTCGCCGCGCTCGCGGACGGCCCTTTCGGCCTCACCGATCCTGAGTCGCTGCTGGTTCTCAACGCGTGCGCGCAGGCGGGCCTCCTCGAAGTGTGGCGGGGGCCGCGGCGGCTGGCGGAGCCGTTCCTGGCGCTGACCAGCGCGGACACCCTGGTCGCCGGCGAGCTGGTCGAGCCGGCGCTGCGTGAGTCGATCGCGGCGCTTTCGCCTGCGGTGACCGGTCCTGGCCCCTTCGATCCGTGGACATCCCACACGCAGCGCACGGCGTGGGACTACGCGCGCGTTTGGCTCGAAGCGCAGCGCGAGAACGTGGCGCAGGTACGGGCCGGTCTGGTCGCCCTCGAGGACATCCCCGCCCTTGCCGGCGCCGACAACGCCGACGCCCTGGCCGATGTCGTCCTCGTGGAGGGGGTCGTCGAGGGCTGCCCGGAGCAGGCGCCGGCAGCCGAGGGCTTGCGGAGGGTCGCCGCCGTGGCGACCGGGCTGGACCCCGCCGAGCTGCTCGCCGCCGGACGGCGTGTCGGCGCCCTGGCCCGCTTCTTCCGTGACGATCTCCGTCGCATCGCCGAGGCGGCCGGCTACCTCACCAGCCCCGAGCTCACGATCCCCGAGGAGGACGAGCGGCTCCGGATGCTGCACACCGCGGCCCTCGCCCTGCTCCCCCAGGTGCTGCGACTGGCGGCCGGGGACAGGCTCGCGGACATGACCGGGGCGATCCGCGAGCTGCGCAGCGCCTACGGCGCTTCCTACCAGAAGGCGCACGACCGCTTCTACTCCGCCGTCGGCTCCCGCGAGCTCGATGCCGTCCGCTCCGCCCCCGCGTACGGGGCTCTCGCCGCGCTGGCGGGCATGGGCGCCGTGGCGGTCCCGGATGATCGCGTCAAGGTGGACCGAATGCTGGCGGCTGCCGCGCCGGCTCCGTGCACGCGCCGCGTGGAACTGGAGCTCATGTACCGGCCGCGCTGCATCTGTGGTTTTGGACTCGGCGATCCGGCCCCGACGTTCGATCCGGCCGCCGTTCTCGCCGTCGTCGAGCGCGGTGTCGGCGAGTATCTCGCCGAGCTGTCGGCCCCCGAGCACGCTGCCCGCCTTGCCGACGCCGCAGCCGACCTCGACGCCCTGGGACGCGCCGAGATCGCCGCCGACCTGCGACGGGTGGCAGAGCTGGCGGCCGGCAATCGCGAAGGGCCCGTCGCGGGCGAGGCTGTGCTGACCGCGCTGACAGGTCTGTTGACCCCCGGGGTGCAGTCCCTGCTCCGCGACGTCCTCGGTGGCGGCCAGCTGATCGTCGGCCGAGACCTGGGCGCTCTGAGAGAGGACCTCATCGGCCGGCGCTACCCCAAGCGCCGGCTGCTCGAGCTCCTCGCCTCCTGGGTCGACCCCGACGGCGCGCTCCCGCCGACCGCGTTCGTCGAGGTTCGCGACAGCACCGATGCGCAGCGGCGTGGCGGCCCCGGGCTCGCCGCCGGCCACCCTGGCGCCCTCCCCGGGCGCGCCGGTCCCCCGGCGGGGTCGTCCGCCACGGCGTCGTTCCTCGGCGCCCGCTATCCCGCGCTGGCCGGGGTGCTGCCCGCCCAGCAGGCGGCCGACGCCTTCTGGCTGGCCGCGTGGTGGCACGGGCGGCCCGGTCCTCCGTCGTGGATACCTCCGGGGCTCCTCGACGACGAGCGGCTCCTGGTCGCAGCCGAGGCCGCGCTCTCCGACCCCGAAGCGCTCGAGGAGCTGGCCGACCTCGACCGTCGTACGGAGCCGGCCACGGTGCTGGGTGGCCAGGTCGCGGCCGCCCTGTCGCTGGACTCCGCGGACCTGGCGGGCGTGGTGGCCGCCCTCAGGGGCGAACGGCTGTTGCGCCGGCCCGTGCGCGCGGCCGCCGACCAGCTCGTCCGTCGCCTCGCCGGCGACTGGCAGGGGGTCGGGCGCATGGGGCCGATCGACGTCCGGGAGGTGGCCTCTCGCCACGCCCTTCTCGCACCCGGCGAGGTGGTCGCGCTCGACCACCTGCTCGAGGCCGCGCGCCACGTGGCCGAGATCGAACGGAGGGTGCCGGGGGCCTCCGCGGCGGAGCTAGCCGAGGAGATCTACCCGGACCACGCTTCCGCGGTCGCGGAGCTGGTGAGCCGGGCGGAGCTGGCGAGCGCGGGCCCGTCGGTGGTCGGGCCCGACGCCGTTGATTTCCTCCGCGCCCGGGCTCGCAGGGTCCTCGCCACGGCGGACGACGCCTTCGCGTCGCACGCCGGCGCCGGCTTCCCCGGTTGCCTGGCCATCTCCGATGTCGGCAGGGTCGTGCTCGAGCCTCTCCTCGGCGCGTACGGGAGGGTCGCGGTGCTCCTGGTGGACGCCATGCGCGCCGACGTCGCCCGCCACGTCGTCGCGGAGCTTCGCCGGCTGTCCCCCGACCGGGAGGTGAGATGGCGCTGGGCTGTGGTGCCGGCGCCCACCCGCACCGCGGAATCGGTCGCCGCCCTCGCGTTGGGCCGGCCCGTACCGGCAGGGTCCGCCGCGCCGCCGACCGGGCGATCGTCCGCCTCGGGCGAGGCTCCGCTGGCCCCCTTCACGCACCTCGGCCGCGAGGTCGAGGTCCTCATCCACGCCGACAGGGATCACCGGGCGGCGGATCTGCGCGCCCTGTGGGAATCGGGCGCCCCGATCATGGTGGCGGTGGCATCGGCTCTCGACGAGCGGCTGCACCGCACTTCCACCGAGCTGGCCGGCCTGATCGACGACGCAGTGCGTGCCGTCTCCGGGCGGGCGCTCGCCTCGCTCTCGGCCCTCCCACCCTCGGTGCCGATTGTGCTGATGGCGGACCACGGGTTCCGGGAGAACCCGGCGTGGGGGAGGGGACCGGAGGGCCGCTACACCCACGGGGGCACATCGCTCGAGGAGTGCGTCGTTCCTGTGGTCGTCGCCGACGTGCGCGCGGCCGGCCGGCCGGTAGCCGGCCGGGAGCCGTAGCGGTTCAGCCGGCCGCAGCGGGCGTGCTCGGCGGCGCCTCGAGACGCTCGCGCAAGGCCCTGCTCGAGGGGTGTGTGAGGCTGAGACGGGTCTGGGCGCCCTCGAGGAGCGACGGGGAGGCGCTCAGGTTGGTGAGGGCGTCGAGGAAGTCGCGGCCCTCGACGCGGAGCAGCGTGCAGGCGGTGCTCGCCGTCACCGTGGCCGTGCGGGGTATCGCCCCGAGGAGGCCGATCTCCCCGAAGTAGGTGCCGGGCCCGAGCGAGCGCAGGTGGACCGGCTTGTTGCCCGACTCCCCGACAGCCGACACTTCGAGGTCTCCGCTGACAACGGCGTAGAAGGCGTCCGCGGGGTCGCCCTCGACGACGACGGGGGTCTCCTGCGGCACGGCCATCTCCGACGCTGCGCCGGCCAGCGCCTCCAGGCTGCTCTGCGACGCGGCCGTGAAGATCTCTAGCCGCTTCAGAATCGCCACCCTCGGCGCCAGGCTCGCCGCTCGCGCGGCGGCCACCCGGTCCATGGCCAGAAGGCGCGGCAGGGCGAGCAGGCACAGCGCCGGAATCCCGAAGCCGTAGGTGAGCATCGCGACGTGCAGTCCGGCGTGCAGCAGCAAGGGGGTGACGAGCGCCCCGAGGCTGATGGCGCCGAGCACGAGCGCGAAGAACACGCCGAACACCCGGGCGACCATCTCCTTGGGCACCGAACGCTGCAGGGCGGTGATGGCCAGGGTGTCCACCACCAGCGTCCCGGCCCCGCGCACGACCTGCAGCACCACGCCGAGTGCCGCCGCGTGCACCGTCACCAGGAGCGCGGTCGGCAGGCAGTAGGCCGCCATCCCGCCCAGGATCGCCGCGGCCAGCCGCGGCCTCGACGCCAGCCTGTTGACGACGGTCGCGCCGGCGACACCGCCGATGCCGAGGCCCGCGAGCAGGTAGCCGTAGCCGGAGGAGCCCGCGTGCAGCTGGATCCTCGATATCGGCACGAAGAGGACCGTGTCGGTCCCGTAGACGAAGCTGGCGATCACGCTGAACGCCACGAACGTCATCACCGTCGACGATGACGCCACCGCACGGAAGCCGACCGCCACCTGGCGCAAGGGGCCGGCGCTCCTGCCCTCGGTGACGTCGCTCGGCTGGCTCCGCACCCGCAGGGACGCCACGACGACCGCGGCCACGGCGAAGCTGACGGCGTTGACGAGCACCGCCAGCGCGGGTCCGCCGAGGAGGACGAGACCGGCTCCGATCGCGGGGCCGAGGACAACCACGAGGTTGTCGACGGTGCCGCTCAGGGCGTTGGCCGCCGCGAGATCGTCCTCGGGGGCGACCTGGGGGATGACCGCCGCGACCGCCGGGTTGTAGGAGATCAAGACGACGGAGGTCAGCGCCGCAAACACGAGCACGACCGCAGCCGGGCCGTGACGCCAGGTCGCCACGGCGAGCGCCAGTTGCGCCGCGAAGCAGATCACGTTGATGCGCACCATCAGCCGGATCCGCTCGAACCGCTCCGCGATGACGCCTCCGTATGCGCTGAAGACGAGAGCCGGCACGAAGCGGCCCAGGCTCCCGGCGGCGACCCACGCCGTGGAATGCGTGCGCTCGAACAAGTAGATTGCGAGCGCGACGTTGTAGGCCCAGGACCCGGTCGAGGAGATCACCTGGCCGATCAGCAGGCGTCGCAGGTCGCGGGAGCGAAGCGCAGACCGGTACCCGCCCAGTTTGCTCGATTCACCCCTCACGTGACCCCCCCGGCGTTGCCCGCGGCCACGGTAGCGCACCGGCGGCTGCCCGGCAACAGGCCGCCCGTTTGAAGCGGCCGCCCGTCGCGGCGAGACCCTGGTCCTGTTTGGCCCGCTCAGCTCCCGGTCATCGGGCCGTCCAGCCGCCGTCGACGGGCAGGATCGTGCCCGTCACGTAGGTGCTGGCGTCGCTCGCCAGATAGAGCAGGGCTCCGTCGAGCTCGTAATGCCGTCCCGGCCGGCCCATCGGGGTGTTGCGGACGATCCAGTCGAGCGAGCGCTGGTCCTCGAGCATGGCGGAGGTCAGCTCGCTCGGAAAGTATCCCGGAGCGAGGGCGTTGACCCGGACGCCGTTGCGGGCCCACTGGACGGCGAGCTCCCGCGTGAGGTTCACCAGGCCGCCCTTGCTTGCTGCGTACGCGGTCTGGCGGTTGGGGGCGGACGCGACCAGGCCGTGGACGGAAGCGACGTTCACGATGCTGCCCTGCCCGGCAGCGAGCATGGGGCGGGCGACCAGCTGGCTGAGGACGAAGGCGGCGGTGAGGTTGACCTCTACGGTGCTCCGGAACGTCGCCGGCGGGATGTCCTCGGCGCGTCCGGGGTCGGTGGTGCCGGCGTTGTTGACCAGGACGTCGATTCGGGCGTATCGCTCGACCGTGACGTCGACCAGGCGCGCGAGGTCCTCGTCCACGGTGACGTCGCAGGGGACGGCCATGCAGCCGGGGAGCTCGGCCGCGAGCCGCTCCAGGGGCTCGCGGCGCCGTGCCGCGAGCACGACCCGAGCCCCGGCGTCGGCCAGGACGCGGGCGAACCGCGCGCCGAGACCGCTGGACGCGCCGGTGACGATCGCCACGCGTTGGCGGAGGGAGAACAGCTCCTGAGGGTCGGCCATGCGCCGCCATCATGGGCGCACCGCCCGGGAAGGGGCAAGAGC
>JAJYLA010000075.1 GCA_021788115.1 Actinomycetes bacterium
AACCACGAGCGAAGCTCGCCCACCGAGCGCGGATAGTGCTTCCCGGCCACCGCCTTAGCGATCACGCCGTCCGAACCTACCGCTGAGCCAGTCCGGTTAAGTGGATACCCCCAATCGTGGTTATCCCGATGTCGGGATAATCACGACCTTAGACACACCGCGGGAACGGCCATGGTCGCCGCCGGAGTCGACGTCAAGACGGTCCAGATCCGACTGGGTCACGCCAGCCCCGTCACGACGCTGCGGATCTACGCGCAGGGCTCGAGCCCGGCCGACCGGGCCGCCGCGGATGTGCTTGGGAAGATCTTCAAGCCGACCAGCGACCTCCGGGAGAGGAGGAGAACGGCGACCGGCGTCAGGGACGCTTGGCCGGAGCACTCCGATCCGCAGGAACAAGCTGGCTCAGCCTGAGGGCCACGGCCTCCGGAAGCCGATAAACCACGGCCCGGAACGCCCCCCGAAAGCTCTTGTGGTGCAGATGTGGTGCAGGGCCCGACCCGCCGACCGCCTCCGACATAAAAGTCCTGGTCAGGATAGTGGGGCTAGGTGGAATCGAACCACCGACCTCAGCATTATCAGTGCTGCGCTCTAACCGGCTGAGCTATAGCCCCGAGGCACCGGGGGGACGAGCGTACACGACGCCGGGGGGCGGTTGCAGCCGTGGGACGGGCTACTCAGCGTCGGTCACGATGTCGACCTCGACGCCGCCGATCACGTCGCTGATCAGGTTGTACGCGAGGGCGGCGAGGATGTTGACGATGGTGCCGACGACCACGAGGAGGCCGCCGGCGAGGGCCGCGTAGGTGGCCACGGTGCGGGGGTGGAGGGTGAAGGTCTTCAGGTCGAACAGGATCCGGACGGACTTGTCGATCGAGTGGACCGCGCCGACCGCGTTGGCCACGTACCACAGCACGACGGACGCCACCAGGAAGCTGACGAAGACGAGGAGGTAGAACAGCACGGACACCTTCACCACGGACCACACGTGGACTCGGCGGACCAACCGGCGGGATTGGACCCACTGGCGGCGCGACGCTCGGGCGAAGCGGGGTTCGGTGCTGTGCGCCGGCCCGGTCACCACCCGGACGGGACCCTGCCGCCCCGCAGCGGTGGCCGAGTAGGCGGCGGTCGCCTCGCCTCCCATGGGGCGTACGGCCGCCTGTGTCCTCGCCTGGGGGCGAGTGGGCCCCGGCACGACGGTCCCGCGGGCCGCACCCACCGCACCACCAGCACCCACCGCACCACCAGCGCCCGCCGCACCACCAGCACCCACCGCGCCCGCCGCACCACCAGCGCCCGCCGCACCACCAGCGCCCGCCGCGCCGGCCGCGCGAGCAGCGCCGGCCTCCACCGGCCCGACCCGAGGCGCTCCGGCGGCGCCGGCGGGATCTCCCGCCCCGGCCCGGCCGTCCGGCGGATCGCTCACGACCGCCTCGGCGCCACTCGCCCCGGCCGCCCCCGCCACGGCGCCACTCGCCACGGCGCCACCTGCCTCGGCCCCGGCGCCACCCGCTCCCCCACCCGCTGACTGCGTCTCCTGCCGCCGGCGAGAGCCCCCTGTCCGTGCCCTGGAGCCGCGCCCCCCCGCCGCGAGGTCCGAGGGGCGGCCACGCCCCCCGGAGCGCCTCCTGGGCGCCTCAGCGTTCTCGGGGGGCGGGAACGAGTCGAGGGAGCCGTACTCGGCGGGCATCGGCGAGCCCCAGCCCGCCTCGGCGGTAGCCAGATCCTCCCCCGGGGGGTCGGCGCCGCTGCGGGCGGGGTCGTCGGCCATCAGCCGGTCTCCTCCACCGCGAGGACGGGGGCGACGGAGGCGACCTGCTGGCCGTCGTCGAGCGTCGCGACCCGCACGCCGGTGGCGTCGCGCCCCTGGCTGGAGATCTCCCGCACCGGCATGCGGACCATCACCCCCGAGGAGGAGATGACCAGGATCTCGTCGTCGAGGCCGACCATGAAGGCCGACACGACCCGGCCCCTCTGGGCGGTCAGGCGGATACCCCGGACGCCGATGCCGCCGCGGGCCTGGCGGTTGAAGTGGTGCAGTTGGGTGCGCTTGCCGAAGCCGCGGTCGGTGACGATGAGGATGCTCGTCTCGTCGCGGGCCGGATCCACCGAGACGACCTCGTCGCCCGAGCGCAGGTGCATGCCGCGCACGCCGGTGGCGTCGCGTCCCATCGGCCGCACCTCGGCCTCGGAGAAGCGGATGGTCATGCCCAGGCGCGACACCATGAAGATGTCGTCGGAGCCGCCGGTGGTGATCACCCCCACCAGCTCGTCGCCCTCGCGCAGGTTGATCGCGATGAAGCCCTCCCGGCGCGACTTGTCGTACTCGGAGAACGTGGTCTTCTTGACCTGCCCCGCCCGGGTGGCGAACAGGAGGTAGCGGTCGGCGGGGAACTCCCGGGTGTCGATCAGGCCCTGGATCCGCTCGTCGGCTTCGAGGGGCAGCAGGTTGACGATCGCGGTCCCCCGCGCCGTGCGCTCCTTGACGGGGATCTCGTAGGCGCGCAGCCGGTACACCTTGCCCCGGTTCGAGAAGAACAGCAGGTAGGCGTGGGCGCTGGTGTGGATGATCTGGATGACCAGATCCTCCTCCTTGAGGCGGGTGCCCTGGACCCCGCGCCCGCCCCGGCCCTGGGTACGGAACTGTGACGCCGGCACCGCCTTCACGTACCCCGCCTTCGTCATGGTTATCACCAGATCCTCGTCGGTGATGAGGTCCTCGGCGTCCATGTCGCCCGGGTCGAAGGTGATCTCGGCCCGGCGGGGCGTGGCGAACTCGGCCCGGATGGCGCTCAGCTCCGACTTGATGACCCCCCGCAGGACCCCCTCGTCGGCGAGGATCGCCTCGAGCCCGGCGATGGTCTGGCGCAGCTGCGCCAGCTCCGACTCGAGGTCGGCCCGGCCCAGCCGGGTCAGGCGGGCGAGCTGCATGTCGAGGATGTGGTTGGCCTGCACATCGGAGAACTCGAACGGGACGGCCATGAGGGCGGCGCGGGCGGCCGCCCGGTCCTCGGAGGCGCGGATCGCCGCGATGATCGCGTCGATCAGGTCGAGCGCCTTGAGGAGCCCCTCGACGATGTGGGCCCGGTCGCGGGCCCGCTTCAGCCGGTACTCCGAGCGGCGCCGGATGACCTCGACCTGGTGGTCGACGTAGGCCTGGAGGGCGCGCAGCAGGTTGAGGGTGCGGGGGACGCCGTCGACGAGGGCGACCATGTTGACCCCGAAGCTGGTCTGCAGCGGGGTGTGCTTGTAGAGGTTGTTGAGCACCACGTTGGCGGTGGCGTCGCGCTTCAGGTACACGACCAGGCGGGTGTCGTCGCCCGCCGAGAGGTCCCGGATGTCGCGGATCCCGTCGATCTCGCGGGCGTTGACGAGCTCGGCGATCTTCTGCTCGATGACCTTCGGGCTGGCCTGGTAGGGCAGCTCGGTGACGACGATCTCGTCGCTGGTGCGGCCTTCGACGATCTCCGCCCGCGCCCGCATGCGGATCGAGCCGCGGCCGGTCCGGTAGGCGTCGATGATCCCCTGGCGGCCGAGGATGAGGGCGCCCGTCGGGAAGTCCGGCCCCTTGACGAAGCCCATGAGCTCCTCGACGGTCGCCTGCGGGTGGTCGATGAGGTGGATCGTCGCGTCGATCACCTCGCCGAGGTTGTGGGGCGGGATGTTGGTGGCCATCCCGACGGCGATTCCCTGGCTGCCGTTGACCAGCAGGTTCGGGAAACGCGCCGGCAGGACGCTCGGCTCGTCCTCCTCGTTGGTGTAGTTGCGCCCCATGTCGACGGTGTCCTCTTCGAGGCCGTCGATCATGTGCATGGCGAGGGGGGAGAGCCGGCACTCGGTGTAGCGCTCCGCCGCCGGCGGGAAGTCCGGGGAGCCGTAGTTGCCGTGGAAGTCGATCAGCGGGTGGCGGAGGCTGAACGGCTGGGCCAGGCGTGCCAGGGCGTCGTAGATGGCCTGGTTGCCGTGCGGGTGGAACCGGCTCATCGTGTCGCCGGTGACCTTGGCGCACTTCACGTGGGGCCGGTCCGGCCGGTACCCCTGGAGGTGCATGTCGTAGAGGATCCTCCGGTGCACCGGCTTCAGCCCGTCCCTCACGTCCGGAAGCGCCCGCGACACGATGACGGACATGGCGTAGTCCAGATAGGAGCGCTCCATCTCCTCCTGGATCTCGATGGGCTCGATCGCCACGACGGTGGTGCCTCCGTCGCCGTCGTCGCCGCCGCCGGCGCTCGGGGTCTGGGGAGGAATCGTGTCAGACATCGCTCGGCGGGATCTCCCTTATATGTCGAGGAAGCGGACGTCGCCCGCGTTGGTGGTGATGAAGTGCTTGCGCAGCTCGACGTCGTCGCCCATCAGGATCGAGAACACCTCGTCGGCGAGCGCCGCCTGCTCCACGTCGACGCGGAGCAGCGTGCGTCGCAGCGGGTCCATGGTCGTCGCGCCGAGCTCGTTCCAGTCCATCTCGCCGAGGCCCTTCAGGCGGTTGAACTCCGCCTTGTGGTTCGGCCTCTCCCCCAAGAAGCGCTGCCGGGACGCCTCGTCCTTCAAGTAGACCTTCTCCTTGCCGACCACCGTGGAGAACAGCGGCGGCTGCGCGCAGAAGACGTGGCCCTCCTCGACGAGGGGGCGCATCTGGCGGAAGAAGAACGTGAGCAGCAGGGTGCGGATGTGGCTTCCGTCGACGTCCGCGTCGGCGAGGATGATCACCTTGCCGTAGCGGGCCTTGGACACGTCGAAGTCGTCGCCGACGCCGGCGCCGATCGCCGCGATGAGCGCCTGCACCTCGTTGTTCTTGAGCATCTTGTCTATGCGGGCCCGTTCGACGTTGAGGATCTTGCCGCGGATGGGCAGGATCGCCTGGGTGCGCGGGTTGCGGGCGCGCACCGCCGAGCCGCCGGCGGAGTCGCCCTCGACGATGAAGAGCTCGGCGTCGCGCGCGTTCTTCGTCGCGCAGTCCGTCAGCTTGCCGGGCAGGCCGGCCCCCTCGAGGGCCGACTTGCGCCGGGTGGCGTCGCGGGCCTGGCGGGCAGCGACGCGGGCGCGGGCCGCCTGGATGGCCTTGTTGACGATCTGGCGGGCCTCGGTGGGCTGCTCCTCCAGCCACTCGGCGAGCTTCTCGTTGGTCGCCCGCTCGACGAGCGAGCGGATCGGGACGTTGCCGAGCTTCGCCTTGGTCTGCCCCTCGAACTGCGGATCCCGCAGCTTGACCGACACGATCGCCGTCAGACCCTCGCGGATGTCCTCGCCGAGGAGGTTCTCCTCCTTCTCCTTGAGGACGTTCGCGGCGCGGGCGTACTTGTTGATGACCGAGGTCAGCGCCTTGCGGAACCCTTCCACGTGGGTGCCGCCCTCGATGGTGGAGATGCCGTTGGCGAAACCGTGCAGCCCCTCGTAGTAGCCGGTGTTGTACTGGAGGGCGACCTCCACCTCGCCGTCGTCCTCGGCGACCTTGAAGTACGCCACCTTCTTGAACAGGGCGTCCTTGGAAGCGTTGAGGTGCCGGCAGAAGTCGATGATCCCGCCGGTGTAGCGGTAGACGACGGGCTCGTGGTCGTGACCGGGGCGCTCGTCGCGGAAGCGGATCTCGAGGCCGGCGTTCAAGAAGGCGTAGATCTGGAGGCGCTCGAGGATGGTCGTCGCCCGGAACTCGGTGTCGTCGAAGATGCGGGCGTCGGGCCAGAACTCCACCGTGGTGCCGGTCCGCCCCCGGGGCGCGGGACCGGTCACCTCCAGCTTTCCCTGCGGCTTGCCGCCGTCGGCGAACTCCATGCGGTGGCGCTTGCCGTCGCGGTCCACGTCGACGACCAGCCGGCGCGACAGGGCGTTGACGACCGACACGCCGACGCCGTGCAGGCCGCCAGACACCTTGTAGCCGCTCCCGCCGAACTTGCCGCCGCCGTGCAGCTTGGTGAGCGCGATCTCCACGCCGGTGAGCTTCTGCTGGGGGTTGACGTCGGTGGGGATGCCCCGCCCGTTGTCGGTCACGCGGCAGGCGCCGTCGGCGGTGACGGTGACGTCGATGCGGGTGCAGAACCCCGCCATCGCTTCGTCCACGGAGTTGTCCACGACCTCCCACACCAGGTGATGCAGGCCCGACAGGCCGGTGGAGCCGATGTACATGCCGGGCCGCTTGCGGACCGGGTCGAGGCCTTCGAGGACGGCCATGTCCCGGGCGCTGTAGCTGCCCGTGCGGGCCACCCTTTCGACTTCGTCCAGCCTCGCTTGCATCGCCATGGACGCGACCTTTCACACAGAGGGGTACCGGGGCATCTCAGGCCCAGCCACCCGGGGGAAGATGCTGGTCAGCAGGCCGAAACGCGATGCTGTCATTTTACCAGAGGGGTGCGCCGGAAACGGCCTGCCGGCGCCCGCGGAGCCCTTTAGGGCCGGACGCGGATCTGCACCTCGGTCAGGTCCGTCGAGCCGCTGGTCTCCCGTAGCCGCTCGAGCATGTCGGCGGCCAGAAACCGCAGCTCTGCGGCCCACGCCGGCTGGTCGACGTCGATGCGCAGCACGCCCGAGCGCAGCGACACCGGACGGGCGTGCGCGGCGATGTCGGGGCCGACGACGGCCTCCCAGCGGGCGAACACGGCGGTCAGGACCGACGGGCGCGGCCCCCCGAGCGCCCGCGTGACCCTCTCGAGGGAGTCCGACAGCGGCCGCGGGTCTCTCTGGGCGGGGGAGGGCCGGCTCGGCTTCCAGGAGCTCGTACCCCGGCGGCGCTCGGGGGGGTGCGCGGCGCCGCTCATGCCAGCAGCTTCCCGTCCTCGATGCGGGCCCAGGCGGCCACGACGGCCTCGACCGGCAGGTGACCCGCGGTGGTGATGATCGCCTGCCCCGAGGGCAGGCACGCCAGGAGCGCCTCCGCGCGGGACGCGTCGAGTTCCGAGAAGATGTCGTCGAGGAGCAGGACGGGTTCGCTGCCGATGCGCTCGGCCACCAGGTGGTGGCCCGCCAGGCGCAGCGCGAGGGCAAGGGAGCGCTGCTCGCCCTGCGAGGCGTGGGTGCGCGCCGGCGTGGAGCCGATCTGCAGCCGCAGGTCGTCGCGGTGCGGGCCGACCGTCGACACACCCCGGCGGAGGTCCTCGCCGCGCGCCGCGCGCAGCGCCTCGGCGAGGCTGCCCTGCCAGCTGGTCTCGTAGTGCAGGGAGACCACGTCGCGCCCGCGGTGCGCGACGCCCGAGGCGACACGCCGGTACGCGTCGGCGGCCCGCAGCCCGAGAGCCTCGGCCAACCCGGCGCGGGCCCGGGCGAGGGCGTCCCCCGCCGCGGCGAGCTTGGCGTCCCACACCTCGAGTGTGCTCTCCACGTCGGGGGCGAGACCCCGCCCGGCAGCGGCCTGCCACCCGGCCGACTTGAGGAGGGCGGTCCGCTGTTTGAGGACCCGCTCTACCTCGGCGATCGTCGCGTCGTGGCGAGGGTGCAGGGCGACCAGGAGGTCGTCGAGGTACTGGCGCCGGCCCTGGGGACCCCCTTTGACGAGGGCCAGGTCCTCGGGGGTGAACACGGTCACCTGGAGCGCCCCGAGCAGGTCGCGGACCCGCCGCAGGGCCTGACCGTTGACCTGCGCGCGGCTGCGGCCCGTCGCGGAGATCTCCGCCTCGACCACGATGCGCCGCGCCTCGCGCCGCCCCTCCATGCGCACGACGGCCCGCTCGGCCCCGTCGCCGGTGCGGATCAGAGACTCGCTCGGGTTGCCCCGCAGCGACCGCAGCGTCGCCAGGTACCCGATCGCCTCGAGGAGGTTGGTCTTGCCCTCCCCGTTGGCCCCGGTGACGACGGTGATGCCCTGCGGGGCCGGCGCGAACTCGGCGTGCCGGTAGCTGCGGAAGTCGGTGAGCCACAGCCGTTCGAGGTGCACGGAGGCGGCCTCTCGTGCCTCAGGGGGCGTGCCACCAGGACGTCTCGGTCCGGGAGGACAGACCGGGACCCCGTGCGGCATTCACGACACGCGGACGGGCATCAGCAGGTACAGCAGGTCGTCGCCCTCGGTGGGCCGCAGGGTGGCCGGCTTGAGGGCGTCGAGGGTGTCGAGGGTGATCTCGTCGCTCGCGATGGCCTCGACCCCGTCGATGAGGTAGGCGGGGTTGAACGCGACGGTCATCTCCGCCCCCTCGTACTTGGCGTCCACGTCCTCGGTCGCGGTCCCCCAGTCGGTGGTCACGACGGTCAGGTCGATCCCGGTGGGCCTCATGGCGATCCGCACCGGCGTGGTGGCGTCCCGGGCGAGGAGCTTCACGCGGCGCACCGCGTCGAGCAGCGGCTCGCGCCCGACGATCAGGCGGTTGGGGTACCCCGAGGGGATCAGCTGGCGGTAGTTGGGGAACTCCCCCTCGATCAGGCGCGTGGTCAAGGACACCGGGCCCGCCTCGAACGTCGCGTCGTGCGCACCGAGGCGCAGCACGACGTCCGCGCTGGCCGGCAGCCGGGTGAGCTCGCTGAGCGCCCGCGACGGGACGAGCACGCTCTGCCCCGCGGCCAGGACGCCGACCCCCGGCAGGTCGCGGACCGCCAGCCGGTACGAGTCGGTGGCCACCAGCCTCAGCCCGCCGGCCTCGGCGGCCATCAGGACGCCGGTCAGGATCGGCCGGGAATCCTCGCTGGACGCGGCGCGCGTGACCTGGCGGAGCGCCTCGAACAGCTCGGCAGCCGGCAGGGACAGCGTGTCGCCGGAGGGCACCGGCAGGCGGGGAAAGTCCCCGCTCGGATGCGTCCTCACGGTGAAGTGCGACCTGCCCGAGGCGATGCGCAGCTCGTCGGCTTCGGCCTCCAGGACCACGGCGCCGGGCTCGACGGCCCGGACGATGTCGGTGAGCAGCCGGGCCGGCGCCACCGAGACCCCGTCGGCCCCGCCGCTCACCGCCGCCTCGACCGTGATCGTCACGTCGAGATCCGTGCCCGTCGCCTTGAGCGTGTCTCCGCTGAGCGCGAGCCGTACCCCGCCGAGGACAGGCAGAGCACCGCTCCTGCTGGCGACCGCCCGTCCGGCGGCACTGAGCGCTTCGAGGAAGACGTCACGTTCGCAACGGAACTTCACTGGAGTGCCTTCCCTGCTTCGTCTTCAGTAATGAGAATTCTTTCGGTGGTGGTAGTAGGTCCTGTGAATTGTGGACAACCCCGCTCCGGTGCTGGCCAGAGGGTCTGCCCTCCACGGGGCAGTCGTCCCCAGGATCCCACAGCGATGTGACGGGATACGGGATGCCCTGTGGGCGACCGGGCCCCGATCCCCCGAATCACATGGTCCCGACACACGTTGTGCGCCGCGCCCTCCCGATCCCGCTGGGCCACGGGTCAGCTCCCCCCCTTGATGCCGTGGATGAGGTCGGTGACCTGCTCGTAGATCTGGCGTCGCTCCTTCATCAGACCGGAGACCTTCTCGACGGCGTGGATGACCGTCGTGTGGTCGCGGCCGCCGAACTCGCGGGCGATGGCGGGATAGCTGAAATCGGTGAGCTCCCGGAAGACGTACATGCCGATCTGGCGGGCGTTGACGAGGGGCCGGCGCCGGCTGGTGCCGCACAGGTCCTCGATGCTGTAGCCGAACGCGCTCGCCGTTGCATCGAGGATCACCCGTGGCGTGATCTGGCGGGGGCGGTCGGCGTCGAGGATGTCGGAGAGGACGTGCTCCGCCATCGGGAGGCTCGGCGCTTCGCCGTTGAGGCTCGCGTAGGCGGACACCCGGATCAGGGCGCCTTCGAGCTCGCGGATGTTGTCGCGCACGTGCGTGGCGATCAGCTCCAGCACGTCACCGGGGATCGGGATCCGCTCCCCGTCGGCCTTTTTCCGCAGGATCGCCAGCCGGGTCTCGAGCTCGGGGGGCTGGACGTCGGTGGTGAGGCCCCACTCGAACCGGCTCCGGAGCCGGTCCTCGAGGGTCGCGATGGACCGGGGGTGGCGGTCCGAGGACAGCACGATCTGCTTGGCGCCCTCGTAGAGCCAGTTGAACGTGTGGAAGAACTCCTCCTGCAGGCCTTCCTTGCCCTCCATGAACTGGATGTCGTCGACGAGCAGCACGTCGCACTCGCGGTAGCGGCGCTTGAAGGTCATCTGGCTCTTGTTGCGGATCGCGTCGACGAAGTCGTTCATCAGCGTCTCGGTGGAGACGTAGCGCACCCGCATCGTCGAGAAGTTCTCGACGACGTAGTGGCCGATGGCATGCAGGAGATGCGTCTTGCCGAGCCCGGAGTCCCCGTAGATGAAAAGGGGGTTGTAGCTCGCGGCGGGGGTTTCGGCGACGCGCTGCGCGGCGGCGTGCGCGAAGCGGTTGGACGCGCCGATCACGAACGCCTCGAAGGTGTAGCGCGGGTTGAGGGGCGGGGGCTCCATCCGGTGGGCGCCGCCCCCGCCGGGCGCGGTCCCACCCCGGGGCTTCGGCGCCGCCGGCGTGTAGGCGGCCGGCGGCCCGGGCGCGGGGGACGGCCCGAGGCCGGCGGCAGCCTCGAGCGGCTCCGGGTCCCGGCTCGGGTAGGGGTCGTCGCCGGGGTCGTCGCCGGGGTCGTCGCCGGGGGTCGGCCGTACCACGATGCGCACGGCCAGGGGGCCCCCGGTGGCGCTCTCCGCGGCCTTCTCGAGCTGGGGCAGGTAGCGGTCCTCGAGCCGGTCACGCACCAGCGCGCTCGGAGCCGACACGACGAGGGTGACGTCGTCGAGGTCGACGGGCTCTAGGGCGTCGAACCAGGTCCGCCAGATCGACTCGGAGACCTCGCCGCGCAGGAGGGCCGAGCAGGTTGTCCACAGGTCTACTACGTCAGACACGTGCTCCGGCCCTCCGACCTCGAGGTCTTCCACAGGTGATCCACAGGGTGTGGAGAACTCGGCGGGTGGCGGCATCCCCGTGATGGACGGGTCTGCTGTCACCGGGGAAGAAGCCGGTCTCCGGCGTCGCGCCGTGGCGTGACGCGGTCCGTAGAACCTAGCACCGCCGGGCTGCCCCCCGATACGTTGCTCCCATCGCGCCGATGCCCCATGTGGCCCCATTCGCGCTCAGGTTTGCAGACGGAAGAGGAGCGTGCCGAACAGGACGGGGCGGCCCAGGCGGTTGACGATCCGCGAGTAGGCCCTCGGCCACCATCGCAGCCGCGGGGGGAAGTACGTCTCGAACATCCCGGCCTGCTCGAGCGCCCGGATCTCGACGCGGCGGAAGCCGGCGCCCGCCGCCGCGGAGCGGAGCGCGCGGACAGTGTTGAGCCGGTAGCGCACGGGCGAGTGGTAGGCCTCGATGAGCTCGTGCGGCCGGACGCGGTGCAGCAGCCAGTCCTCGACCCCGAGACGGCCGGCGGCGGCGCTCAGCAGGCCGAAGTAGTGCAGCAGGTTCGGCGTGACGCCGAAGCACGAGCCGCCCGGGCGGAGAAGTCCCCGGATGCTGCGCAGGAACGCCGCCGGCGTCTCGACGTGCTCGAGCACGTAGACGCACAGGGCCACGTCGAACGTCTCGCCGGTGTGCATGGCGTAGCTTTCGACCGTCTCCCGGTGAGCCTCGTCGAACCACGGCCGGCTGAGAACCCCCGCGTCGGGGTCGACGCCCACCATGCGGGTGGCCCGGGGCCTCAGCGACGCAGGAAAGTCGTAGAAGCCGCCGCCGCCGCCGACGTCGAGCACCGACACGGGCCCGGGGTGCGCCCGCCCCATCCAGGCCAGCAGCTCCGCGAACTGCTCCTGCCCGGGCGGCAGGGTGGCGATGTCGGCCATCGCGGCGACCCTAGCGGAGCCCCGAGACGCCCCGTCCCGTCCGCCGCCTCACACCCGCGCCATGTTGGCGAAGCGGGTGTAGTGGTCGAGGAAGGCCAGCTGCAGCTTGCCGGTCGGCCCGTTGCGGTGCTTGGCGACGATCACCTCCGCGGTGCCCCGGTCGGCGGAGTCGGCGTTGTACATCTCGTCGCGGTAGAGGAACAGGACCACGTCGGCGTCCTGCTCGAGGGAGCCCGACTCGCGCAGGTCCGCCAGCACCGGGCGTTTGTCCGCCCGCATCTCCAGGTTGCGCGACAGCTGGGACAGGGCGACGACGGGAACCTCGAGCTCGCGTGCGAGGATCTTGAGGCCGCGGCTGATGCTGGACACCTCTATCTGGCGGTTCTCCGCGCTCTGACGTCCCGACATCAGCTGCAGGTAGTCGACGACGATCAGGCCGAGGCCGCCCTCGCGCGCCTTGAGCCGCCGGGCCTTGGCCCGTATCTCCATGACCGTGAGGTTCGGGTTGTCGTCGATGAACAGCGGCGCGTCGCCGAGGCGGGCGATGGCGTGGCTGATCTTCGGCCAGTCGGACTCGGCCAGGCGCCCGTTGCGGATCCGCCCTGCGTCGACGCGCGCCTCGGCGACCAGGAGGCGCTGGGTGAGCTCCTCGTGGCTCATCTCGAGGGAGAACACGAGGGTGGGGACGCGCGCCTCCATCGCGGCGTGGGCCGCCATGCCGAGCGCGAACGCGGTCTTGCCCATCGCCGGCCGGGCGCCGACGATCACGAGCGTCGAGGGCTGCAACCCGTAGAGCCGCTCGTCGAGGTCGAGGTAGCCCGTCGGCACCCCCGTGATCGTCTCGCCCCGGTCGAAGAGTCGCTCCAGGCGGTCGAGGCTCTCGACGAGAAGCGCCTGCAGAGGCTTCAGGCTGTCGGTGACGCGGCGCTCGGCGACGTCGAAGACCATCGCCTCCGCGTGGTCGACCGCCGCGGTGACGTCCTCGGGGACCGAGTACCCGAGCTCCGCGATCTCGCCGGCGACGCTGATGAGCCGGCGCAGCAGGGCGTGCTCCTCGACGATGCGGGCGTAGCGGGCGGCGTTGGCGGTCGCGGGGGTCTCGGCCTGCAGGGTGGTCAGCGACGTGAGGCCGCCGGCGGCGTCGAGGAGCCCGGCGCGGCTGAGCTCGTCGGCGACGGTGACCGGGTCCGCTGGCTCGCCCCGGCTGTAGAGGGTCGTGACGGCGTCGAAGATGTGCGCGTGGGCGGGCTTGTAGAAGTCGTCGGCGGAGCACGTCTCGACCGCCGCGGCGATGGCGTCCCGGGAGAGGAGCATGGCGCCGAGGAGCGACTGCTCCGCGTCGAGGTTATGGGGGGGTATGCGACCCGTAACCGGGCGCGCCCGCCGTCTTGCGTCCTCGATCGCCTGCACCATCGGCTGATTACCTAACTCGCTCCGGCCTGTGGGTATCCAGGGTTCTTTACCTGTGGACAGCTGTGGATCTCGTGTCGGATCCGGCCGCAAGGCTGGGGAGCACGCCGCGACCGCGTCCGTAATGTCACAACGAAGACGATACGGAAGGGGTGTGACCGCTCACCGCCGGCGGGACCGCCGCGTCCCGCCCACCCCGCTGCCGACCCCGGCGCAGCGCGGACCTCGGGCGCGCCGAGGGCCCGACCCGTCGCGCGGGTCGGGCCCTCGCCCGGGCGAATGGGGCAGCGGTTCAGCCGGCGGCGGCGACCTCCACCGTGACGCGGAACTCGACGTCGGAGTGCAGCTTGACCGGCACCTCGTGCATCCCGAGCGACCGGATCGGCTCCTCGAGGCGCAGGCGGCGGCGGTCGAGGGTGATGCCGGCCTGAGCCTGCACGGCCTCCACCACGTCGGCGGCGGTGATCGACCCGAACAGCCGGCCCCCGGGGCCCGAACGGGCCGCGATGCGGATGACGAGCGGGACGAGGGTCCGGGCGACCGTCTCGGAGGCCTCGCGGTCGCGGGCGTCCTTGAGGTCCCGGGCCCGGCGCATGGCGCCGGCCTGTGCGCTCACCCCGCTGGTGGCGGCGATGGCGTGACCCTTCGGCAGCAGGAAGTTGCGGGCGTACCCGTCGGCCACCTCCACGATGTCGCCGCGCTTGCCCAGCTGCGCCAGGTCGTTGCGAAGAACGATGCGCATCTAGACGGCCTCCTCGACCTCGTCGGCGTCCTCGGAGCCTTCCGGCTCCTCCTCGCCCTCAGCCTCGTATCGGTTCTCCGCCCCCGGCTGTCCTTCCTCGCGCCGGGCGCGGGGGGCGCGGCCGGGGCCGCGCTCGGACACCGTGCGCTGCGTGTAGGGCAGCAGAGCCAGCTCGCGGGCGGTCTTGATCGCCACCTGGACGTCGCGCTGGTGCTGGGCGCAGTTGCCGGTGACCCGCCGGGCCCGGATCTTGCCCCGGTCGCTCATGAAGCGGCGCAGCAGGGTGACGTCCTTGTAGTCGACCCAGTTGACGTGCTCCTTGCAAAAGATGCACACCTTCTTCTTCCCGCGCGGCCGGGTGTCCTTGACGGTGCGCTTGGTACCGCGATCGTTGCTGCGTGCCATGGGTCAGAAAGGCTCCTCTTCGTACTGGTACTCCGCCGGCGGCTCGCTTTGGGCGGTCCGGGGCTGGCCCCCGTAGGAACCCTGCGAAGCCGGCGCGCCGGTGGAACCGTCGGGGGCGCGGCGCTCGTTCTTGGTGATGGTGACGGTCGCCCAGCGCAGGCTCGGTCCGAGCTCGTCGGCGATGATCTCGATCTTCGACCGGCGTTCGCGCTCGGCGGTCTCCCAGCTGCGCTGGTCGAGCCGGCCGCTCACCATGACACGGGCGCCCTTGGTCAGGGACTGCGCCGCGTTCTCCGCCAGCTGGCCCCAGCACACGACGTCGAAGAACGACGTCGCCTCCTCCCACTCGTGGGTCTGGCGGTTCTGCCAGCGCCGGTTCACGGCGACGCCGAAGCCGGCGGTGGCTTGCCCCGACGGCGTGAACCGCAGCTCCGGGTCGCGGGTCAGGTTGCCGACGATGCTCACGTTGTTGCCATTGGACATCTCAGGTCTCTCCGTTCGCGTTGGCTTCCACCGGTGCGCTCTCGGGCGCGGATCTACGTGAAACGGTCACGATCTCTCTGTCCGGGAGGCGGATCACCTTGTGGCGGACGACTTCATCTGCGAGTCCGAGCATCCGGTCCACCGCCGCCACAGCGACGGGCTCCGCCCTCATGTCGATGAGCACGTAGTAGCCCTCGCTGCGGTGGTGCACCTCGTAGGCCAAGCGCCGCTTCCCCCACCGGTCGACCTTGGAGACGGTGCCGCCGGCGCCGGTGATCTGCTTGGTGGTCCGTTCGACGATCGACTGGATGACGTCGTCCTCCAGGCCGGAGTCGATGATGACCATGAGTTCGTAGTGCCGCATGGGCGGCTCACCACCTCCCTGTGGACCCGGCCCGCAGGCTCGGGGCTCCGGGATCTCTGGAGCAGGGTCTCGATTGAAGACAGGGCATCCTACTCGACCTCGGCGACGTGCTCCTTCGGGCCCGCCTCCACGCGGGGTTCGGCGGGCGATTCGGTACGGCCAGGCCAGCCTCGCGCGAGGGTGTGACGGCGACCGCCCGAGACGCCGGGGCAGCCGGCCGCTGCGGACGCCGTCAGGCGGTCAGCGGGCGGCGAGAGCCGGCCGGGCCGGCGGGCCCGACGATCCGCGCTGGGGTGCCTCCAGGTCGGCCGCCGGGCCGGGGGCCAGGTGGTAGGTCTCGGCGTCGGAGGGGAAGCGCCCGCGCCGGACGTCCTCCGCCCACGCGCTGAGGGCGCTCACGGCGTCCGCCTTCACGCTGGCGTAACGGCGGACGAACTTCGGCGCCACCCCGTCCTCGATACCGAGCACGTCGTGGAACACGAGCACCTGGCCGTC
>JAJYLA010000214.1 GCA_021788115.1 Actinomycetes bacterium
AGGTCTCGGTTTGCGTCGGTCGCCGACCTGAGTTCGCAGTTCGGCGTCTCCGAGGTCACCATCCGGAGTGACCTCGACGTGCTCGCGGAGGAGGGTCAAATTCAGCGGGTTCGGGGGGGAGCCGTTCACCGAGCCACGGCAAGTCTTGAGGCGCCTTTCGAACAGGACCAGGACACGTCGCCCGACGAGAAGCGGGCGATCGCCGCCGCGGCAGTCGAGTTAGTGGAGAGCGGGCAGACCGTTCTCCTCGATGCGAGCAGCACGGTGGCGACCATGGCACGAGCCCTGGCGGCGCGCTCGGATCTGCACGACGTGACGGTGTTCACCAATGGGCTGCGGGTCGCGCTTGAGCTTGAGGCCGCTGTCCCGCAGTTCACCGTGCTGTTGACGGGCGGGACCCTGCGCCGGCAACAGCACTCCCTGGTGAACCCGATGGGCATGGCCATCCTCGACCAGATCCATGGCCACATCGCCTTCCTCGGGTGTCAGGGGATCGATGCTCAGGCCGGAGCGACGCATGTGAGCGTCGCCGAGGCCGAGATCAAGCGGGCCATCCTCAACTCGGCGCGCATGCGGGTGGTGCTCGCAGACGGCGGCAAGGTCGGCCAGGTCAGCCTCGTTCACCTCTTCCCGGTCTCTGACGTCGACATCCTCATCACCGGTCAGTCGGCTGACGGCGCGGCCGTATCTGCGCTCCGTGAACGCGGCCTCGACGTCCGGATCGCGAGCTGACGAGAAAGGAAGCGGGCCAATGGCACTCACCTCTTACCACCTTCCCCTCCAAGCCGTCCAGTTCGGCTGGAGCAACGCACGCGAACCCGTGCTTGTCGTGCCCTCGGGGGCCGAGATCCATGTGGAGGTGGGTGAGTGCTCGAACGGCCAGATCGTGCCCGGGTCTACCGCGGAAGCCATTCGCACGATCGATTTCGCTCGGGTCGACCCCATCACCGGGCCCGTCTTCGTCGAGGGGGCGCATGCGGGCGACGTGCTCCAGGTGGATCTGCTCGACATGAAGCTCGGGCCGTACGGCTGGTCCGCCAACTACCCCGGCGAAGGCCTCCTGCCCGAGGACTTCGCAGAGGCGTGGCTGTACGTGTGGGACCTCACGGGGTCGCGTGCACCTTTCGTCGGAGGGGCGTCCGTGCCCATCGAGCCGATGCTCGGCATCGTCGGCTGCACCCCTTCTGAGCCGGGAGTCCACGGGTCGATTCCACCCCGTCGCACTGGCGGCAACATGGATGTCAAGCACGTCGGGCCCGGCAGCACCGTCTACCTCCCAGTCGAGGTCGAAGGGGCCCTCCTCGGGATCGGCGATCCGCATGCTGCCCAGGGGGACGGCGAGGTTGGCGGCTCAGGGATCGAGGCATCGATGGATGTTGTTGCCCGCCTGACCGTGCGCCACGACATGACCCTCACGTTCCCGGAGTACGAGGTCCGCCGCCCCCTCGAACGCGCCTCCAGCGCCGCAGCGGGGTACTACGTCACGACCGGTATCGGCCCCGATCTGGTCGAGAACTCGAAGGCCGCGGTTCGCGCCATGATTGCCCGCCTCGTGAGGACTCGAGGGCTTGAGCCAGTCGAAGCATACGAACTGTGTTCGGTGGCACTCGATCTCAAGATCAGCGAGATCGTCGACCACCCGAACTTCGTTGTCTCTGCGTTTCTCCCGAACGACTTGTTCGGGGATTAGGACCCCGTCGGTTGCGTCCGAGTGAGGGGCGAGCCACAGGCCTGTTGCCCCGCTTCCCGCATCGCGCACCCATAGAACGGCTCATCGACGCGTCTGGCTGGTGATCCCCATGTCAGTTCCCGCGCGCCGGCGACGACCGACCGCTCGAATCGTCGAGACGCGACTCGGTCCCCCACCCTCAGAGGACTGGGGGGCCTTGCTCGCCATCAGCGGTGGACGCGACGGCCTCGAGGGTGCCCAAGCGCTGCAGCGCGCGATTGAGGGGTCGTGGTGCATCGGCGCGGCATACGCGGACGGGCAACTCATAGGCGTTGGTCGGGTCGTTTCGGACGGGGTCCTCTACGCGTTCATCGTGGACATCATCGTCGACCCCAAGTGGAAGCACCTTCAGGTCACCACCCGTCTGACTCAACTCCTTGGCGATGCGTGCACGGCTGCCGGGATCCCGCACATTCATAGCCACGTAATCGACCTTCGGCACCACCTTGCTGAGCATTCGCCTGTGTCCACGTCGCCTCTGGCCGACCATGCCCGGCGGGTCGGTTCGGCTGCTCGCTCGGGGCACCGCCACGGGCACCTGAGTCCGACTGCTGCTGCGCAGCCGCGCCGGCCTGGACCGAGAGACGACCGCTTCGGACATTGACGCCGCTGCCTGATCGGGGTGACCGGATCAGGCAGCGGCGCAGCTCGGCACGCACGAGGAGCTCGAGGATGCAAGGCCTTGCGGCCGGCGGCTTGCCGGCGGTGGAGGACCTCGCGGACCGCGAGGCGCAGCCTCAGAGCGCCGGGAGAAGCTTCCGGCATCTCGTCGATGAACCCGCGGCGTCCGCAAGATCGTTCGCCCGGAAGACACGATGCGTGCCGCTGGCACCCTCCTGGATGACCAGGTGCAGCACGATCCAACCTGTGTCGGCGGCGGCCGAACTCCGACGGTCGGTCCGGGCAGCCTGCGCTGGCCAGCCGGACGCGGTCCGTCTCCCACTCACGCATTGCGGCGTCGCTGACACAGATCGAGAACGACTTGCGCTGACCGGTCCACGGATTGCGGGTGATCCAGGTGCGAGACTGACGGCGTTGGCGCATGCTCCGAGCTGCTCGGCCCATCTTCTGGCGCCTCCGTTGATTCGTCGCCTTGTCGGCGACCGGGTCACCCGTCTCGCGGGCGACGAGAGAGAGTCGTCGGCGCCCGCCAACCGTCAAGGTGGTCGGCGCGACAATGTGGTGTCGCCGTGCAACACGACGGCCAAGGGAACCGACCGGCCGCCCGCGCCGCCACCGCCATGGACCCCTCACAGCTGGTCGCCGAGCCTGATCTCGATCCGTGCCATCGCCGGCTCGGCCGCCTGGTAGGCACCGGCCGCGATGAGGGCGGCGAAGGCAGGCCGAGGCCGCAGCCCGGTCACGAAGGGGCCCCACAGCTCGACACGGTCGAACACCGCGGTC
>JAJYLA010000215.1 GCA_021788115.1 Actinomycetes bacterium
TCTACCGCTTCCGGGGGCGACAACGCTTCGAGACGATCCCGACACCATGACCGTCCAAGGCAGTTCGAATAGCGCCAGAAGGTCTCCTTACGAGTGGGCGCTAGAGGACTCGAACCTCCGACCTCAGCCGTGTGAAGGCAGAGGTCACTTTGCCGACTATGCCTCTGACCAGGGAGTTTGCTCCTCTCAGAGACCCCGAAATTGGGTTTCGTGCCCCCCGCGTGCCCCTTCGAAATCGGTCTCGGGCGGGCGCGAGGGGTCGCGGGCGGTACTGACCGGTCTGGGATTGAGTAGTCATCCGCCCGGTCCAAGCGACCCCATTGGATCGATTGTGCAACCCTGCCTTGTGCCGAAAGCGGGCGACGTGGCCGGGTCCGATTGATACGCAGGTGGCAACCACCTATTTGACGGTGCCCCGGTCAGAATCGGGGACCGAGCCGTGTCCGGCCGCATCGTTGGTCGGGCTTTCTAGCGCTTTTGTCGGCGCGGCCGGTCGGTCTGCTTGGGGTGCCCGGTTCCGGCCTGGGTGACCCACAGAGTTCGAGCCTCGTCGTCGATCGCGTACCAGACCCGGCCGGCGCTCGTCGCCTCGACCTGCCAGTGATCGAGAGTGCGACCGCCGACAGTCGTCTGCGCCAACGAACCCTTGAGCTGGTGTTGGCGGTCGTCCACCCGCCGGGGATTGGACGTCATGGCCACCCAGGCTCGGTCCGCCGCTTCGGGCTCGTTGGCTACAAGCTGGTCCCAGCCGACCCCGGCCGTACGATCGACAGCTCGAACCGGCCATGGATTCGGTCGCGCGATCTCATCTCCCCGGCGGGTCACGCCCCGAGAGGCTGACGCAACTCCGGCCCGTCGCCGGGAAAGCCGGCCGTGAAGCGTTCGGCCAGCTTCGGATCCGCCCAAACCTCAGCGGTGTCCCGCCACTCTTTCACGGCTCGGGCAAAGGGTTCGAACGTGCCTGTCTCGGCGCCGGCAGCCAGATTCAACATGAGCTCCTCAACGCACGACTCTCGTTCGCTCGCCGGAAGCCAGTGAAGCCACGGCAACTCGTCGCTCACCAGCCGGGCAGCACAGTCCCGGTCGTCCTTCACCAGGTGGACGAGGACCCGGCTCGCCACTCCCATGCCGAACTGCCGGGCCTCGTAGCGATCCTGGGGCGTAACGACGAGACCCTGGTCGTCGCGTCGTTCCAGGAGAACATCGCCTTCCTCCAGCGAGGGCAGGACATCGCTCGGCCCACGTAGGAATGCCGAGTACGAAAAGACCTTGGTACTCATTGCCCACATCATATCTGAACTAATGCAGATATGTTGCGGCAGCGACGTCGAGCCCGGTTGTCGTACCCAGGATCGACTTCGAGGATCCAATCGCTGACGAGGGTCGCCTGGCGGCGCCCAAGGCGGGCGCGTCCAGCCAAGGAGACCCACAAGCACGTCCGATGGTGGGCGGGGAACGACCGACGCCGCGCCATCCACCGCTCAGCGGGCAGAGGCAGGAAGAATCGGGACAGAGGACCTTCATCCAGGAGGGTGACCCGATGGGCAGGAACAACCAGCAACGTCGAGCCGACAAGAAGCGGAGGTCCGGCCGGCGCCAGCACAAACGCTCCCAGACCAACTTGGGCGGGGTCGGCGATGCGGTGGCCGCCTACGCCAGCGAGATGATTGCCATCGAGGGCGGAGAGGCGGCCGCCCACCAAGACAGCGGCCATCTCGAGGAGGCAGTAGGTTTGTTGATGCGCTTGGCCGGCTCGGCTGGCCTGGAGACCGTCACCGCGACCCTTGGCCGGTTGGTCGACTCGTTGCTGGCCGCCGTCTTCGAGGGAGGCTGGCAAGCGACCGAAGTGGCCCGTCAGCTTCGCCGCTGCCAGCGCGACGCCCATGTCGGCGTGGTCGTGGCGGCCATGGGCTCGGCCGGCTGCTGGGCGGAGGCCAGCGGGGCGGCCATGCCCACCACCTGGTCGGCGCAGCTCGACGGGCTGGGCGTGGCTTCAGAGCGCGACAGCTGTGGCAACTGGCTCGCCCGCTTCTGGGCCGCGGATCAGACCCCCCTGCCCGACGGGTTGCGAACCGTGATGGAGGTCATGGGTGAGCTCATGCACCTACCGGAGATCGAAGTACTCCAGCCCCGCCCGTCGCAATGGCACGATGCCGTCCGGTTGGGAATCTGGGCCGACGCCGACGATCCCGTCCTGGCCAAGGTCCGGGCTCTTTTGGCCAAGGCGGAGTCCACCACTTTCGCGGCCGAGGCCGAAGCGCTCACGGCCAAGGCCCAGGAGCTGATGGCCCGCCACTCCATAGACGACGCGCTCGCCCGCGCCGCCGGGTCGGTCCGCGACGCCCCGGCCACAAGGAGACTGGCCGTCGACAACCCGTACGCCGAAGCCAAGTCGCTGCTGCTCCACGCCGTCGTGGCCGCCAATGGGGCCCGCAGCGTCTGGTACCAGGGATTCGCGATGATGGCAGTGATCGGCTTTCGTTCCGACCTCGACGCCATCGAGTTGCTCTTCACCTCGCTGCTCATTCAAGCCGACAAAGCAATGCTGGAGAAGGGCTCGGTCATTGACCATCGGGGCCGCTCTAGGACCCGATCGTTCCGCCAGTCCTTCCTCGTGGCCTACGCGTCGCGCATCGGTGAGCGCCTTGAGATGGCCGCCCTCGACGCCCGCCGCCACGCCGAGTCGGACCTGCACCGCAGCCTGGTCCCTGTCCTCGCCGCCCGCGACAGTGAGATCGACGACGCCGTGGCCGCCGCCTTTCCCCACCTACGCCGGATACACGGGCCGTCGGTCACCAACGAAGATGGATGGCGCGCCGGCCGCGTGGCGGCCGAGCTGGCCACCCTCGGACCCCGCCAAGCCATGCTCGACGGGATGATGGCCGTCGGCTGAGTCACCGACCGCTTCCCGACCTCTCGCAAATCGCGCAAGGCCCGGTCTTGACCGTCGGGGATCTCCCCGGCAGCAGTGGCTGCCCGGTTCGGTATATGGCGAATTGAGGATCGGGTTGTCATCTCTGAAGGAGCGCCTGGTGTCAAGAGCGCCGGACGGGTTTTTGTCCGGCTCGGTTGCGGCCCGGAGGGCCGGGGGGTTTATGACCGGGCG
>JAJYLA010000076.1 GCA_021788115.1 Actinomycetes bacterium
GGGTGGTCTTTCTCTTCAAGAACAACACCGACTCCGCCGGCAACTCCTACGGCTGCCACGAGAACTACCTGACCAGCCGGCGTGACGACTTCGGCCACTACGCCGAGGTCCTCATCCCCTTCCTCGTGTCCCGGCAGATCTACGCGGGCTCGGGCAAGGTGCTCCAGACCGCCCGGGGCGCCATGTACTGCATCAGCCAGCGCGCCGAGCACATCTGGGAGGGGGTGTCCTCGGCCACCACCCGGAGCCGGCCGATCATCAACACCCGCGACGAACCCCACGCCGACGCCGAGCGTTTCCGCCGGCTCCATGTGATCGTCGGAGACTCGAACATGAGCGAGTACGCCACGTTCCTGAAGGTCGGGGCGACGAGCATCCTCCTGCGGATGCTCGAGGATCCGGCCGTGGTGCTGCGCGACATGACCCTCGAGAACCCGATCCGGGCGATCCGCGAGATCAGCCACGACACGACGCTGCGCCGGCGGGTCCGGCTCGCCAACGGCAGGGAGGCCAGCGCCCTCGACATCCAGAGCGAGTACTTCAACCGGGCGAGGCGCTACCAGGAGACCAAGGGCCTCTCACCCCTCGAGGACAAGGCGCTCGACATGTGGGAACACTGCCTCACCGGCCTCGACAGTGACCCGTGGTCGCTCGACCGCGAGTGCGACTGGGTGATCAAGCACCGGCTGATCGAGCACTACCGCGAGCGTGAAGGGGTGCCGCTCACCCATCCGCGGGTCGCCCTCATGGACCTGCAGTACCACGACGTCAGCAGGGACCGCGGCCTCTTCTACAAGATGCAGCGGCGGGGGCTCGTGGAGAGGACCTGCACCGACGAGGAGATCGACCGGGCCATGGACGAGCCGCCCCAGACCACCCGGGCCCGGCTGCGCGGGGAGTTCATCCGCCGGGCCAAGGACCGCCGGCGGGACTTCACGGTCGACTGGGTCCACCTCAAGCTCAACGACCAGGCGCAGCGCACGGTCCTGTGCAAGGACCCGTTCAAGTCCCGCGACGAGCGGGTCGAGAAGCTCATCGCGTCCCTCTAGCCGACGTGGCCGTCGACCGCCTCGAGCGCCTCGTGAACCTGGTGGCGGCGCTGCTCGACACCGACCGCCCCCTCACCCGCCAGCAGATCCACGACCGCATCGAGGGCTACGCGGAGGACCCGGCGGCGTTCCGTCGAAACTTCGAGCGGGACAAGGAGCTGCTCCGGCAGATGGGCCTTCCCCTGGCGACCGTCGCCCTCGACCCGAGCCACCCCGACGAGCTCGGGTACCGCATCCCCCGCGAGCAGTACGAGCTGCCCGACCCCGGCCTCGACGAGGCGGAGCTCGCGGCCTTGCGCCTGGCCGCCTCGGCGGTGCAGGTGGAGGGCGCCTGGGGGAGGGAGGCCACCACCCGGGCGCTGCGCAAGCTGGGCGGGGCCGTCGCCGTTGGCGGCGGGCGGCCTGGCGGCGGGGATCGCGGCGAGACCGGCGCCTTCCGCGGGCTCGCGGAGCTGCCCGGCGGCGACGCAGTGGCCGCCGCCTTCGCGGCGGTGGGGGAGCGGCGCCGGCTGCGCTTCGTGTACCGGGGCGAGGAGAGGCTGGTGGACCCCTGGCGGCTGTCGCTCGTGCGCGGCCAGTGGTACCTCGCGGGCCTGGACCACGGGCGCGGGGAGGAGCGGCTGTTCCGCCTCGACCGCGTCGAGGGCCCCGTCGCGCCGGAGGGTCCCGCGGGCGCCTTCGAGCGGACGGCCAACCGGGCGGCCGAGCCGGCGCCCGCGTGGAGGCTCGGCGACGAGGAGGAGGTCGTGGCCGAACTCCTCGTCGACGCGGAGCAGGCGCCCTGGGCCCTCGAGGCCCTCGGGGCCGGGGCGGTGAGCCGGCGCGGAGACGACGGGTCGATGGTGTTCTCGGTGCCGGTGACCAACCGGGCGGGGTTCCGCTCGTTCGTGCTCGGCTTCCTCGACCACGCCGAGATCGTCGGGCCGCCCAGCCTGCGCGCGGACATTGCGGGATGGCTGTCCGCGCTGAGCCGGGGGGTGGCCGGCGATGGCTAGAGCCTCGGCGGAGGATCGCCTGGGGCGCCTCCTCGCCATCGTGCCATGGGTGGCCGCCCACGACGGGCCGCCGGTCGCCGAGGTCTGCCGGCGTTTCGGTGTCGAGGAGAAGGCTCTCGTCGAGGATCTGAACCTGCTGTTCCTCTGCGGCGTCTACCCCTTCACACCCGACGTCCTGATAGACGTCGACTTCGCGGACGGGCGGGTATGGATCCGTATGGCGGACTACTTCCGGCGCCCCCTTCGCCTGAGCCCGCAAGAGGGCCTGGCCCTCGTGTCCGCCGGCTCCGCCCTCCTGGCCGTGCCCGGCGCCGACCCCGACGGGGCGCTCGCCACCGCCCTCGCCAAGCTCGAGACGGTGCTGGGCGTCGGCGCCGGCGACTCCATCGATGTGGAGTTGGGACCGGCGGCCCCGGGCATCCTGGAGGCGGTGCGACGCGCCTCCGAGACCGTCCACAAGGTCCGCATCGACTACTACTCCTTCGGCCGCGACGACCACACCACCCGGGTCGTGCGGCCGTGGCGGGTGTTCAACGCGGCGGGGCACTGGTACCTGGCGGGCTGGTGCGAGACGGCCGCGGCGGAGCGCCTGTTCCGGGTGGACCGCATCACCCGTGCCGACGTGCTGGACAGCACGTTCGTGCCGGCACGGCGCGACGGTCCGGGCGCCACGGCGACCTACCACCCGGCGGAGACGGACCCCGAACTGGTGCTGGACCTGGATCCGCCGGCGCACTGGATCGCCCACCAGTACCCCAACGAGGGCGTCGAGGCGCTGGACGGAGGCGCGGTGCTGCGGGTCCGGCTGCGAAGCTCGCAGCGGGCCTGGCTGGAACGCCTGCTCCTCCGCGCGGGACCCCACGCGCGCGTCGTCGAGGGCGACGCGTCCGCGGGGCGGGCGGCGGCCGCCCGGCTCCTCGCCCGCTACACACGCTGAGCGCGACGGGGCCGTCCCCTCCGGCTGCCAGGCGGGCGGGGCGCATCTTCGCGGTGGCTCCCGAGCGCCTGCGGACGCTCCCCGGTGCATCCGCAGGCGACCCGTCCGATATCGTCTGACGTCGTGTCCGTGCCCGTACCAGATGAGCCGGCGTCGCCGGACCCGCACGAACGAGCGACCGCTTCACCGGTGCAGCGCCACACGAGGTCCCGCGCGGTCATCGAGTGGATCGTCATACTGGCCGTCGCCGTCCTCGCCGCGCTGCTGCTGCGGGCCTTTGTGGTGGAGCCCTTCTTCATCCCTTCGGGGTCGATGGAGACGACCCTCGACGTGGGCGACCGGGTCCTCGTCAACAGGCTCAGCTACGACTTCCACAGCGTCCACCGGGGAGACATCATCGTCTTCTCCAAGCCGCCCCACGACGTCCTCCCGGGTATCAACGACCTGATCAAGCGGGTCATAGGCCTGCCCGGCGAGACCATCACGGCGCACGGCGGCTGGGTCTACATCAACGGCACCCGCCTCCAGGAGAACTGGCTCCCCGAGCAGTACCGGGGCATCACCACGTTTCCAACCCACGTGCCGGGGTGCCTCCCGTCCTCACCCCCGAGCTCCTGCATTGTCCCCCGTGGCGAGTACTTCGTGATGGGCGACCACCGCAACGACTCCGAGGACTCGCGCATGATCGGCCCGATACCCGGTCACCTCATCGTCGGCCGGGCCTTCCTGCGCGTCTGGCCGCTCTCGAGGATCGGGTTCCTGTAAGGCCGGCGGCTCCGTACCGGACCGCTCGAGGGCGTCTAGCCGGTGCGCTGGGCGATGGCGCTCATGAGCCGCCCGACGTGGTCCGAGTAGACCCCGTCGACGCCCGCGGCGAGCAGGCGGGCGATGTCCGAACCGGACTGCACGTCCCAGGCGAAGGACCACAAACCGGCCGCCCGCACCTGCGCGACCCTCTCGGGCGTCCAGTCGGAGCGGTGCAGGTTGAGCGCGTCTATGCGCGCGTCGGCCAGCGCTGCCAGCCGCGCGCCGAGCCCCTCGCGTACGTGGCGCAGTCGCATGGAGTTGACGAGGAGGGGCCCGCCGGCGTCTCCCAGCTGTGCGCGCCACCGGGCGAGAAGGCCGACGTCGTGGTGGCACAGCCACAGCCGCCCGGCGGCGCCTGCGGCGCCTGCGGCTCCGAGGACGCCGGGCAGGGCGGCGGGGTCCTTGATGTCGAGGGACAGCTCGAAGTCCGCGCCGCACGCCCTGTACAGCTCGTCGAGGGTCGGCACGTGAGGGGGGAGGGCGGCGCGGCGCAGCGCGTTGAAGCGCCGGCGCCTCCACAAGCAGCCCGTGGTCCCGTCGTGGTCCAGGACGACCTGCCCGTCCGCGGTGAGCCATGCGTCGCTCTCCAGCCCGGTGGCGCCGATCTCGAGGGCACGGGCGAAGGCCACCAGCGTGTTCTCGCGGCCGCCGGCACGGCCGCCGCGGTGGGCGAAGCCGATCGGCGGTCCCGAGCGGGGCGGGCGGGGGTGCACGCGACCATCCTGCCCCGGAGCGCGCCGGCAGGCTAGCTTCACCGCCAGGGACTCAAGGTTTGACCCGCGATGCCGATGAGACGGAGAGGATGAGAGCGCGAAGGCAGAGAAGGAGCGGCCCGGTGGTGACGGTGCGAGCCACGTGCCCGACGTGCGGCGACGTGGAGGTGGCGATAGCAGACGTGGGCCTCCAGGTGTGCGTGACGACGTCGACGGCGTCCTATTCCTTCGTGTGCCCGGAGTGCCTCCTCATCGTCAGCAAGGGCGCCAACGACCGGGTCCTCCGGGCTCTGTCGGAGGCGGGGGCGACCACGACCGTGTGGTCGATGCCGGCGGAGCTCGCTGAGCCGAAGCTCGGGCCGCCGATCACCCACGACGACCTGCTGGCCTTCCACCTGGCGCTCGAAGAGGGCGACTGGGTCGGGGAGCTGTCCGGTGCGCACCCGAACCAGCCCGGGGGGCCCGCCCGATGAGCCCCCTGTGGTGGGCGCCGCTGGCGGCGGGAGCCGGGGGCGCCGCAGCGGTGGCCCTGGTCGCCCGCGGAGTGGCGCGCGAAGTGGCCGCTCTGCGGCGGGCGATGATGCCGCTGCGGACCGCCAAGCGGGGCGACGCCCCCCGCCAGACCGGGCGCCGCCCGTAGCCGGGAGCCCGGCACCGCCGGCGGCGCTGCTAGTAGACTCCAGTCGTGCTGGATCTCAGTCCCGAGAAGCTGTTCGTTCTGGGGATGGTCGCACTGGTCGTTCTCGGTCCGAACCGCCTGCCCGAGGTCGCCCGCATGCTCGGCCACTGGCTGTCGAAGCTGCGCGCCATGTCCTCGAGCTTCCAGGAGGAGATGCGCGGGGCTCTGGACGAGCCGCGGAAGGCGATCGACTCCGCGCTCGGAGAGTGGAAGGTGCCCCCCAGCCCGCGCGCCGCTGTCCGCGGTGCCGTCGCCTCGATGCTCACCGGTCCGCCCGCCCGTCCCACGCCCACCCGTCCCACGGCGTCGTCCGTCGGCGGCGGCGGCGTGGCCTCCTCCCCGGACGTCGCCGCACCGCCGCCTGCCCGACCCAGCGCCTCGGGCATGCCGGTGCCGGACGACCCCTCTTTGAACTAGCGGCCCGTGGCCCTCACCGACGAGCACCGGGGGCCCGGCAGCGAGCCCAAAGACGACGGCCTGGCGAGAATGACCGTCTACGAGCATCTGGCGGAGCTGCGCACCCGCCTGCTCGTGTCGATCGTCGTGGTGGCCGTGGCCAGCGTGGGCGCCTGGTTCCTCTACGACTCGCTGCTCCACTTCATGCTGCATCCCTACACCGAGTTCTGCAGGCATCATCACTCCAAGTGCATGTTGAAGAACGACGGCACCCTGTTCACCTCGGGTCCCCTCGAGGGCTTTACGACCCGCCTCAAGGTGAGCGTGTACGCGGGGATCGCCCTGTCCTCGCCGGTGCTGTTCTGGGAGCTGGGACGCTTCATCACACCGGCGCTCCACAAGAGCGAGAAGCGCTACATCTTCCCGTTCGTCGCGGCGGCCGTGGCGCTGTTCTCTATGGGGGTGGCGACGGCGGTGTTGCTCTTCCCGAAGGCGCTGACCTGGCTGATCGATGTGAGCGGAAGCGGCGTCGCGCCCCTCTTCTCCCCGAGCAAGTACTTCACCCTCTACGTCACCATGTGCCTCGTGTTCGGGGCGGTGTTCATGTACCCGCTCATCGTGGTGTTCCTCGAGATAGTCGGGGTGGTGCCGAGCTCCACGTGGCGGCGGTGGCGCCGGCCCGCGATCGTGGTGCTGGCCCTCGTGGCGGCGGTGATCACGCCGAGCAGCGACCCCTTCTCGTTCCTGGGAATGGCGGTGCCGATGCTCGTTTTCTACGAGCTGTCGATCGTCGTCGGCCGGCTGCTGCACAAGTAGCCCGCGGCCCGTGACCTTCCGGGAGCGCTTCGTCGCCGGGCTGGAGTTCGAGCTGGACGACTTCCAGCGGCGGGCCCTCGACGCCCTCGACCACGGCCGCAGCGTCGTCGTCGCGGCGCCGACCGGGTCGGGCAAGACGATCGTGGCCCAGTACGCGGTCGGCCGGGCGCTCGAGGCGGGGGGCAAGGCGTTCTACACCACTCCGCTCAAGGCGCTGTCCAATCAGAAGTACTGGGAGCTGGTGCAGAGGCACGGCGCCGCCAGCGTCGGGCTGCTGACCGGCGACAACTCGATCAACGGCACGGCCCCGGTCGTCGTCATGACCACCGAGGTGCTGCGCAACATGATCTACGCCTCGTCGCCGACGCTGGGCGGGCTGCGCTACGTCGTCCTCGACGAGGTGCACTACCTGCAGAACGCCTACAGGGGGCCGGTGTGGGAGGAGGTGATCATCCACTCCCCCCCGGAGGTGGATCTCGTGTGCCTCTCCGCGACGGTGTCCAACGCGGAGGAGCTCGCCGACTGGATCCGCACGGTGCGCGGCGAGACCTCCGCGATCATCGAGGACCGCCGTCCGGTCGAGCTGCACGACCTGTACCTGCTCGGCGACAAGAGCTCCGACGCCCTGCTCCTCCTGCCGACCCTCGTCGGCGGCCGGCCGAACCCGGAGGCCGCCGCCCTGGACTCCAAGACGCTGCGCCACCCGGGCATGCGCGGCCGACCCCGGGGCCGGCTCTTCACGCCGCGGCGGGTGGAAGTCCTCGAGCTCCTCGCCGACCAGGCGATGCTCCCGGCGATCTACTTCATCTTCAGCCGCGCCGCCTGCGACGACGCCGTCGGTCAGGCGGTGCGCGAGGGCCAGCGGCTCACCACCTCCGAGGAGCGCCGCCAGATCCGGGCGATCGCCGAGCAGCACGTCGAGTCGCTCACCGACGAGGACCTGCGAGTTCTCGACTACGGCGGTTGGCTGACCGGCCTGGAGGCGGGCTACGCCGCCCACCACGCCGGCATGGTGCCCCCTTTCCGCGAAGCGGTCGAGTCCTGCTTCGCAGCCGGGCTCGTGAAGGCGGTGTTCGCCACCGAGACCCTGTCCCTCGGCATCAACATGCCCGCCCGCTCGGTGGTGATCGAGAAGCTGACCAAGTTCAGCGGGGAGCGCCACGAGTTCCTGACGCCGGGGGAGTACACGCAGCTGACCGGCCGGGCGGGCCGGCGGGGCATCGACGAGGTGGGCTTCGCCGTCGTGCTGTGGTCGCCGTTCGTGCCTTTCGACCAGGTCGCCGGGCTGGCGGGGGCGCGCAGCTACACCCTGACGAGCAGCTTCCGGCCGACGTACAACATGGCCGCCAACCTCGTGCGCCGGTATCCGCCCGACGTCGCCCACCACCTGCTCAACCTGTCGTTCGCCCAGTACCGCGCGGACAGCGACGTGGTGCGGCTCGAGGCACAGCTCGAGCGGGCGTCGGCCGCCCTCGGCGAGGCCCGGGCCGCGTCGGTGTGCGAGCGGGGCGACGTCGAGGCCTACCGCCGGCTGCTGCGCGCCAGCGAGGAGGCGGGCCGCCAGCGCCCGTCGATGACGGCCGAGATAGTGGCCGCCCTCGAACGGGTCCGCCCCGGCGACGTCCTGGTCGTCCCGGGTGCCAAGACACGCGGGCGCGTGGCTGTGCTGTCGACGGCCCGCCGCAGGGGGGGCGACATCCGCCTGCGTGCGGTGACACCGGACCGCCGGCTGGTGTCGCTCGGCCCCCGTGACTTCCCCGCACCCCCTCGGCCGGTCGCCCAGGTGGGGCTGCCGTCCCCCTACGCACCCCACAACGCCGGCTTCCAGCGCCAGGTCGCCTCCGCGCTGATCGCCGCGCGCATCGACGCCGACGCCGCCGTGGCGGCCCCCGGCGTCCCGGGGGCCCGGCGCCGCTGGCGCGGCGAGGTCGCCCTGTCGCAGGCGGCGGCCGCCGCGAGCCACCCGGTCGCCTCCTGCCCCGAGGAGCGGGCGCACCTGCGGGCGCTCGAGAGAGCCGACCGCCTCGCCCGCGACGTCGAGCGGCTCGGGAGACGGGTCAAGGGGCGGGTGGAGTCCCTGGCCCGGCAGTTCGACAGGGTGCTCCGGGTGCTGGAGGCGTGGGGGTACGTCGACGGCTGGTCGTTGACGGACCCCGGGCAGCGCCTCGCCCGCCTCTACCACGAGGAGGACCTGCTCATCGCCGAGTGCCTGCGCGCCGGACTGCTCGACGGCCTCGACGCCCCGGAGATGGCCGGGCTGGTGTCGGTGTTCACCTACGAGCCGCGGGGCCCGGTGCAGCCGGCGTCGTGGTGGCCCACGGCCCGGCTGCGGCGGCTGTGGGCCGAGGTGGACCGGGCCGCGGCGGATCTCAACCTCGCCGAGGACGAGGCCGGCCTGCCGCTCACCCGGCGCCCCGACCCGGGTTTCGCCGCCCTCGCCCACGCCTGGGCGAGCGGCGACGACCTGGCCGAGGTGATCGAGGACGAGGAGATGTCGGGGGGTGATTTCGTCCGCAACGTGAAGCAGCTCATCGACCTGCTCCGCCAGGTCGGCGACGTCGCCGAGGCGCCGGGGACCGCCCGGACCGCGCGCCTGGCGGCCGAGCGGCTGCTCAGGGGTGTCGTCGCCGCCTCGTCGGTGTTGAGCGACTGACCCCGGAGCGCCGGGTCGGCGGGGCCGCACGGGGGGGCGTGGAGGGTCCCCCATCCTGCACCCCCCACGACCGTAGGCTGTGGCACCGCCATGGGGAACTTCGATACGGGCGTCTACGCGGTCGAAGAGTGGACCGACACGGAGGCAGAGATCCTCCGGCGCTATTTCACGAACCTCGACGGCCCGGTCTTCGCCCTGGTCAACCTGCCCGAGGTCGTCAAGGGGGCGCTGTTCGCCCGCTACTCCCGCTCTGCCAAGAGCCTGCGACGGCTCTTCCTCGACGAGTTCGTCGGCGACCTCGACATCAGCGGCGACCACGGGGTGGATGCGACCGTCGGGCTCTCGCGGGCCGAGCAGCTCTACGACCGGGTGTTCTACGAGTACGGCGACGACTCCGTGGCCCAGCTCGGGGGGGTGCACCTCGCCTGCGAGCAGGCCTCCAACCTGCTCACCAAGGTCCTCGAGCGCGGCCGGCTCATGTCCTACATGGAGAAGTCGACCCGCTACGTCGCCTACGACAGCCGCCTTCCGAACGGCCGGTACCGCTACTACCGCGCCCCCGAGATCCTCGACTCGCCCCTCGGTGCCCGCTACGTGGGCGACATGGACCGCCTCTTCGACGCCTACGGCGAGCTGTTGCCGGTGCTGCAGGCATGGTTCGCCGCCCGCCATCCCAAAGCCCCGGAGGACTCCGACTTCGTGTGGCGCCGGTCGGTGCAGGCCAAGGCTTTCGACGCCCTCCGCGGGCTGCTGCCGGCGGCCGCCACCGCCAACCTCGGGATCTACGCCAGCGGTCAGGCGTACGAGGCGCTGCTTATCCGCATGCGGTCCCATCCGTTGCCCGAGGCGCGGGCGTACGGGGACCTCATGCTCGGGGAACTGCGCAAGGTGATCCCCTCGTGGGTCAAGCGGGTCGACGCGACCGACCGGGGCGCCGCCCACTCGCGCTACCTGCAGGAGACCCACGACGCCATGCGTGACCTCGCCGGCGGCCTCTTCGGCTCCGGTGAGGAGCCACCGGGAGCCCGCTTCGCAGGAGATCCCGAAGTGCGCCTCGTCGACTGGGACCCCGACGCCGAGGTCAAGGTCGTCGCCGCCATGCTCTACCCCTACACGTCCCTGGCGGAGGAGGTCGTCGAGCGGCGGGTCGCGGCCATGTCCCCGACCGAGCGCGCCGAGGTGGTGCGGGCGTACTCCGGCGAGCGCTCCAACCGCCGCCACCGACCCGGGCGGGCCCTCGAACGGGCCGGGTACCGCTTCGACGTGGTGTCGGACTACGGCGCCTTCCGGGACCTCCAGCGCCATCGAATGCTCACCATCGAGTGGCAGGATCTCACCACCGCGCACGGCTACACGATGCCGGCGGCTGTCGCCGACGCGGGCGCGGGGGACGCCTACGCGGCGGCGATGGAGCGCTCGGCGGCCCTGCACGCAGCGCTGCTGGAGCGCTTCGGGCCCACGCAGGCCGCCTACGCCGTCGCGCTCGCGTTCCGGGTGCGCTACGTGATGCAGTTCAATGCGCGGGAAGCGATGCACCTGCTCGAGCTCCGCACCGGCCCCCAGGGCCACCCCGAGTACCGGAAGGTGTGCCAGAAGATGCACCGCCTGATCGCCGAGCAGGCCGGGCATCGGGCCATCGCCGGCCTGATGATCCACGTCGACCACGCGGACTACGAGCAGGAGTCCCTCGAGCGCCTCGCCGGGGAGCGCCGGGCGGCTCTGCGCCGCTCCCCCTAAACCTAAACTAGAGCTTGACCCTCATCCTGTTGCTGATGTGGAAAAAAAGAGTTGATGAGGCTGATGTTGATGTTGTAAGTTAGAGGCGCGGCGGAGGGAACGGAGCCTTGTACCTATGCGCCGTCATCTCCGCGTGCTTCTCGCTGTTGCCACCCTCGGACTTCTCGTCGCGGCAGGGTCGGCCGGCTTCTCCTCGGGCTGGGGACGCGTCTACGTCGTGCGCCCCGGCGACAGCCTCTGGGCGATCTCTCGCGCCAACGGGATCACCATGGCGCAACTGGCCTCCGCCAACCACATGCACATCAATGACATCCTGCTCATCGGCCGGCGCCTCACGATTCCCTCCGCGCACCCGGCGGTCCGCTCGGCCGGCTCGGGCGACACCGACTCCGGAGCGGTGTCCGCAGCCGGAGTGGGGGCGACCACGGTCGACGCCTGGTCCTTCTGCTCGACGTTCCGCCCGAGCGCCGGTCCCGTCGGCGTCATCCCCGCGCTGCTTGCCGAATCCCCGGGGCGACTGGCCCTCCGGCCTCTCTTCGAGGAGTGGGCCTACCACTACGACCTGTCCCTCCCTCTGCTCGAGGCGGTGGCCTGGCAGGAGTCCGGCTGGCAGCAGGGGGTGGTCTCGCCGGCGGGCGCGGTCGGCGTGGGACAGATCATGCCGGGGACCGCGCGGTTCATCTCGAGCGAGCTCGTCGGCTTCCCCCTCGACATCGACTCGGCGTCGGACAACATCCGGATGGCGGCGGCGTTCGTCGCCTACGTCGCCGGGATCGAGGGCAACAACCGCTGCGCCACGATCGCGGCCTACTACGAGGGCCCGAGGAACCTGGCCCTCTACGGGGTGTTCCCCGAGACGCAGGCCTACGTGGCGAGCGTGGAGGCGCTGATCCCGCGCTTCGAGTAGCCGGTCGCCATATTTTTTTCTTATCGTCCTGACCAGCGCCGACGCGCGTCGCCGCAGGTCAGGCGGCCAGGTCGACGTTTGACTCGACGCGCCCGACGCGGCAATCTGTGCCCGAGTCGCGCTACCCTGTGGCGGGTTGCGCGAGGGGCAGGGTGGTACTGAAAGGGCTCAGTAGACAACGTCCTCCGGAGATGGCCGGTCGTGCCGGCCCGGAAGAGTCACGCGGGACGGCACCAACGGTCTTTTTCCCACCCTGCCCCCTGCCGGCCCCGCCGGCGGGCAGCGAGGCCGTCCCGCGGCCGCCCTCGGGCCGCCTGCTCGTGCGGGAGAGCACGGTGGAATAGATATGCTCACCGTTCTGTTGACCGGTCTCCCAAGACACCCAGCCCGGTCTAGTATCCGGCGCCGACACCACACGGGGCGGCCAACGATGAACAGCCGGCCACGCTTTATGAGGGACGCCACAGATGCCCAAGGACGATCTCGACGACGAACTGCTCGATGACGGTCCCGAGCTGCCCGAGGACCTCGACGAGGAGGACCTCGAGGACCTCGAGGACGACGGTGAGGCCGGCGAGGACGAAGACGACGTCGACGACACCGACGCGGATCTAGACGAAGAGGAAGACGAGGAGGACGAGGACGGCAGCCTCAAGGTCGGGCGAGACGAGGAAGAGGACGACGACGACGACGAGGAGGACGGCGACGACGTGGAGGCGAGCCTCGACGTCATCCTGAAGGAGCGCCTCGTCGTCGCCGACGACAGCGACGACGAGGACGACGACGACCTTCCCGACTCAGACGAGCGGGGTGACGGCCCGCTGCGGGTGCTGCCCAAGCAGCCCGGCGAGTTCGTCTGCCAGTCGTGCTTCCTCGTCAAGCATCCGAGCCAGCTGGCCGACGCGAAGCGCAACCTCTGCCGGGATTGCGTGTGAACTTGGCGAACCCCCTTCCGCGGGGGCAGGATCGCGCCGTGACCGACGAACGCAAGTCCCCCCTGGACTCTGCCCTCGACCTCGTGCTGTACGCCCCGGTCGGTATGGCTGTCACGGCGGCCGAGGAGCTGCCGAAGCTGGCCGCCAAGGGCCGCTCACGCCTGGCGAGCCAGATCGCGATGGCCCGAATGGTGGGTCGGTTTGCCGTCGCCCAGGGCCGCAAGGAGCTCAACCGGCGGCTCGGCTACACGGCCGCGCCCGACAACGGCCGGGCCCAGACCGAGCGCCCGCCGGCGGGGGAGAGCGGCGGCGGCGTGGGCGGCGCCGGCATGGGCGGCGAGGGAGGGGTGAGCGCCGGCGGGGTGGCCGGCAGCGACACCCACAGGCGGGCACGGGCAGTGGGGGAGACGCAGAGAGCCAGGGCGGCCGGCCCGGCGGGCAGCGAGCACCCCGCGTCTCCGGGGGGGCTCGCCATCCCGGGCTACGACTCGCTGTCGGCGTCGCAGGTGGTGCAGCGCCTGGCGGGCCTCGCCCCCGACGAACTGGTGGCCGTGGCGGCCTACGAAGCGGCCCACAGGGGGCGTCGCACCATACTGACGAGGGCGCGCCAGCTCCAGGGCCGTAGCTGACACGGCCGGACAGGAACCGGTGCGGCTGTGGACACGGCGGAGAACGCGCACGCAGCCACAAGCGAGGACCTGGCTGCCCTGACCATTCTGGCAGCCGCCGCCCGCGCGGAGCTCTCCGGGATGCGGGGCGGCGATCTGCTCACAGCAGCGCTGGCCGGCCCGGCCGGCCCGGAGGCGGCGCTGCAGCGGACGCTCGACGACCCGGATCGCCTCCTGCTGGTCGGCCGCCTCGGCGAGGTTCCCGTCGGCTTCGCCGCCGTTCGCTGCGACCGCTTCGCAGGGCAGACGGTCGGTGTCATCGAGGCGCTCTACGTCGAACCGGCCGCCCGTAAGGTGGGCGTCGGCGAGGCGCTCGTCGACGAGACGCTCCGCTGGTGCGGCGCGCGGGGCTGCGAAGGCGTCGACGCCCCGACCCTTCCCGGAGCCCGCCAGGCGAAGGCCTTCTTCGAGGACAACGGGTTCGTCGCCCGCTTGCTCGTCATGCACCATCGCATCCGGGGGGACCGCCCGTGACGGGCGACCGTCCGGCGTCGCTTCGCGCCGAGGTCGCCGTCGGGGCGGTAGCCGTCGACGAGGAGCAGATCCTGCTGATCCGGCGCGGCAGGGGACCCGCGGCCGGGTGCTGGTCAGTCCCGGGCGGCCGGGTCGAGTTCGGCGAGACCCTGGCCGAGGCCGTCGTGCGGGAGCTCCGCGAGGAGACCGGCCTGGTCGGCGTGTGCGGACAGTTCGTCGGATGGGTCGAACGGATCGGAGACGGCCATCACTTCGTCATCCTCGACTTCTGGGTGACCATCCTCGGTTCCCCGGAACCTGTCGCCGGCGACGACGCAGCCGAGGCCGCCTGGGTCCCCCTCGTCGACGTGGCGGAGCTCTCGCTGGTGGAAGGGCTCGCGGAGTTCCTCCACGACAACGGGATCCTGCGAACCTTCAGCTGATCGCCCGGGCGTCGGATCGCGTCCTTCGTCCGCCGACGCGTCGGTGCGTGGAGCAGTCAGGAGGGCGACGCGCCGTCGCCGGCGGGGGGATCCTCAGCAGGCTGGCCGGCGGCGGGGGACTCCACCGCCGGACCCGCGGCGCCAGACCCGGCGGGCTCAGGGGCCGGGGCGTCCTGCGCGGCGGGTGCCGAACCGCCGGCGCCCTGGTGCCGGGAAGCCGGCGCCGGTCGGGAAGCCGGCTCCGGTCGGGAAGCCCGCGACTGCCCGGAGTCCCGCGGCCGTCCGGGACCGCCGCCGGGCACCGGGGATCGGGCGGGCTGGCGGCGGGTGGCGGGGATCGGCGGCGGGGGAATGGCGATGCCGAGCATCGAGGCCAGCGCCGGCACCCGTGCCGACTGCTGGTGCGCCGCCCGGCGCAGGTCGGGGCTGGGGTCGGCCGGCAGGCCGGCGGGTCGGACGCTTCGGCGGACAGGGGAGTCGGCGGCGGCGTCGAGCAGCGCCAACCACCGGTCGCTCGGGGTGTCTGGGGCCATGGCGTGGCCGGTGAGCTCAGCCAACCGCTGGCTCAGGGCGGCGTCGAGGCGGGCGAGAGGCTCGGGCGGGCGGGCGGAGAGGCGCAGGGCGCGGACGATGCGGTTCTCGTCGAGGTGCTTGGCGACCTCCGCCGACCACTGGGCGTTCATGGCCGCCAGGCGCTGCTCGAGGGCCTCGCGCAGGGTAGACGCCAGCGTGCGGGTCTCGTCGTCGCGCGCCAGGTCGCCGCCGGCGACAGCGGACCGCAGATCGCGCAGCGAGATCCCCTCGGTGTCCTTGGCAGCGGCCTCGGCGCGGTCGCGCCACTCGGCCGCCTTCAAACGGGGAAGCAGCTCCTCGGCGAGAGCGACGAGCTGGTCGGTGTTGGGGGCGGGCCGCCCCTCGGCCATCGCCTTCTCCCGCTCGAGGTGCAGCGCTGTGCGCACCGCGGGGATGCCGCCGCGGAGGACCTGCTCCGCGATGGGCTGCTGCTCGGGCGGCAGCGATGCAACAACGGCGTTGCGGTGCAGGTGGCCGGGGTTGAGCCGGCGGGCCCGGTGGCGGTCGGCCTCTCCGTGCACGTCCGGGGCGGGCGGCCGCCGCGAATCGCTGCGGTCGCCGGCCTGTCGCTGCCGGGGGTCGCCGGCCTGTCGCTGCCGGGGGCCCCCTCCCGATGGCGACGGCCGGGCGGCCCCGGCCTGCTCGGCGCGGCCCTGCGGGCGCTCGCGCGCCGCGG
>JAJYLA010000006.1 GCA_021788115.1 Actinomycetes bacterium
TTCCGAACCCGACCTCATGGCCTTGAACCTGACGATGCTCGCTCACACCTGGGCCCTCAAGCACTGGTACCTCAGGTCGCACTTCACGCTGGAGCAGTACATTTCCCTGGAGCTCGCCTCGGTCCTGCGATCGATCCTCTCCGAGGAGTACCGCGACGCGTACGCGCACCTGGTAGGTGTGACCGGCGCGTGAGGCGCGCCGTCCGCGGCGTCACGCAGAGTTACGCACGGACTCGCGCAGCGGGTCCTTGAGGATCTTCCCCGTCGCGTTCCGCGGCAGTTCGCCCACCAACTCGACCCGGACCGGCACCTTGTAGGCGGCCAGCCGGCTGCGGCACCACGCCCGCAGCTCCTCCGACGTCGCGCCTGCACCGCGGGCGAGGACGACAAAGGCTATCCCTGCCTCTCCCCACCGCGGATGGGGAGCCCCGACGACCGCGGCCTGGCTCACCGCCGGATGGGCGTGCAGAGCGTTCTCCACCTCGGCCGGGTACACGTTCTCGCCGCCCGAGATGTACATGTCCTTCGAACGGTCCACCAGCAGGACGTGACCGTCGGACGTCATCGTCGCGACGTCGCCGGTGTGCAGCCAGCCATCCGACGTGAACGCCGTTGCGGTTGCCGCGGGGTTACGCCAGTAACCCGGAGTGACGAGCGGACCGGCTAGCTGCAGCTCGCCGTTCTCTCCGGGTTCGCACGGCCGGCCGTCCATGGTCCGGATCCGGCACCGCGAGTACAGCAGCGGCAACCCGACGCTGCCGGTGTGGGCGAGCTCCTGGCCGGGTGGCATGGCGGTCACGCAAGCGCCCGCCTCGGTGATCCCGTACACGGTGGTGAGCGCGACGCCGCGGCGCGCCCAGGACTCCACCAGCGCGGCAGGTACCGGCGAGCCGCCGACAGCGGCCACGAACGCCCGCAGGGGGGCGTCGCCGAACTCGGGTAGCTGCTCCATGAACTGGTAGTTGGCCGGTACCCCGCAGAAGTGGCTCACCGGGGCCGACGCCTCGGTGAGGAGGGTCAGGGTCTGCGCCGCGTCGAACGTCCGCGCCACCATCACCGTGCCTCCGGCGTACAACACCGGGTTGGCGAAGAGGTTGAGCCCCGCGACGTGGAACAGCGGCAGCACCGTCAAGCAACGGGAATCGCAACTCACGCCGTGCGCCACCAGAATGCCGAGCATGCTCGAGACCATTCCACGGTGGGTGGCTTGGACCCCCTTGGGGAGGCCGGTCGTGCCCGACGTGTAGATGATGGTCCAGACGGAATCCTCGTCGACATCGGCAGGCGTCCACCCCGCCGGGATGGACGCGGAGGCCAGCTCCTCGTAGGTATCAGGGTCCCCGTCCTCGCTCGCCCACACGATCGTCGCCCCGACGCCCGCGCCGCGGGCGACCTCGGCCGCCACGGTGGCGATCCAGCTCTCGTGCACCATGACCGCCGGTTCGGCGTCCCGGCTGACGGCCGTCAGCTCCGCTCCCGTGAGACGCCAGTTGAGCGGGACGGTGATGGCGCCGAGAAGGGCGCAGGCGTAGAGAACCTCGAAGGACCGGGCGTCGTTGCGCGACAGCAGGGCCACACGGTCGCCGGGTCCGACGCCGTACCGCTCCGCGAGCGAGGCCGCCAGGGCGCGGATCCGCCGGGCCAACTCTCCGTAAGCCAGCTCCCGGCCGCGGTGAAGGTCCACCAGCGCGACCTTGTCGGGGCTGCGAGCGGCGTGGTGCGCGACCCAGGAAACGATCGGCTGTCCCATAGGGGGGAGTGTAACTTCAGATGTCTGGACATCGAAGTCCTGACCAGGACATTTGCCTTATGAAAATTGTTGGTGCACTCGTTTTGGCTGAAATCGAGTTCCCCGACGAATTTCGCGTCACCCGAAAGGACCTTGTCGACGCCGCGTGACGCGGGCTGCACCAACTCGGGTCGTCGTGGCGCGCCCAGATGTCCAGACATCTGAACTTTCCTGTGGATTGCGCCGGATCCGGGCGCCGGGAGGGTGCGTCATGCCCCTGGATGTTGTAGACGCACCTCCGCGCGAGGCGGGGTACGACGCAGTCTCTGCGGACCGTCAGCCGAGTCCGCGCAGCATCACATTCCAGTAGAAGAACGGCAGCCCGTAGCGCTTGAGGAGCCACATGTCGTACCGCTCCCGCTGTGTGTCGAGCAGCGGAATCGTCGGGTGCGGGGCGAGGCTGTAGTCGAACTCGGCGAGGAGCATTTTTCCTAGGGCGGTGGTGAAGGGGCAGGCGGCGTAACCGTCGTATCGGGCGCTCGGCTCCCGCCCCGACAGCCCGGCCAGGATGTTGGCGACCACGACCGGAGCCTCACGTCGGATGGCAGCTCCGGTCTTCGACGTCGGTGCGTCGCACACATCGCCCAGGGCGTAGACGTCGGGATAGGTGACGTGGCGGAGGTGGTGACGGTCGACCGGTACCCAGCCGAAGGGGCCCTCGCCGCCCAGCGGGCTGTCCCTCACGAAGGCGGGGGCTCGCTGGGGCGGCGTGGCCAGGAGCAGGTCGTAGGCGAGTGTTTCGCGGGCCGTGCCTTCGGGCCCGGTGGTCTCGAAGGTCGCCTTGCTCCCCTCGGGGTCGACCTCCACCAGCTCTGTGGAGAAGCGAGTGTTGATTCCGTAGCGCTCGACGACGCCTTCGAGCACTCGGGCGAATTCGGGCACCCCGAAGATCCCCCCCGCACCGGTTGCGTACGTGACCCTCACGTCGTCGAGAATTCCGCGCCGCCGCCATATGTCGCAGGCCAGGTAGGCGGACTTTTGGGGCGCCCCTGGACACTTGATCGGCGAACCCGGGGCGCAGACCAGAACCTCCCCGCCCCGGAAGCGGCCGACCAGCTCGGCGGTCTTCGGAGCGAGCTCGGGGGCATAGTTCGAGGACCCCGAAGGGCCCGCCATCGCCTCGGCCAGACCCGGCACCATGTCCCAGGCGAGCTCCAGCCCAGGGCAGCACACCAGGATGTCGTAGCCGACGCGCGCCCCGCCTGCGGTCTCCACCACCCGGCGATCCGGGTCCAGGTTCGCCGCCGCGTCCTGGATCCAGCGCACCCCGCGGGGCACCAACGCCGATTCCAGCCGGCGGGTGCGCCCAACCGGGACCACGCCGGCTCCCACCAGGGTCCACAGCGGCTGGTAGTAGTGCAGGGCGGAGGGCTCGATGAGCGCCACGTCCTCCTGTCCCGCCCGGCGCAGACGTGCCGCGACGCTGATGCCTGCGGTGCCCCCGCCCACGATGACGATTCGATGATGCATCCCGGTGCCTCCCCCTGCAGGGACTCAGATAGACGAAAAGAGATCTGCGAGGTCGAGATTATTACCCTGCGGGCGTTTAGCCCGGGCGTCTCCCCCGCGATCCGGCTTGCCGGTCTACCCCTCGCCCCCGCCGGCGGGCCCTGCGGTAGCCCCGGCGGGGCGGTGAGTCCGGTTGGGCCGCTGGCGGGGCATGACCAGCACGAGCAACGTGGTGGCGACGGCGGCGACGATCGACGCCACGAACACCCTGTGGACGGCCAGGTACAGGCCGTGTCGCAGGAACGCCGCTGCGGCGGTCCCCACCCGGGGGTTGCCGCCCAGAACCAGGGTGGTGGCGTTGAGGGAGTGCGGCAGGTGGGAGGACACCCCGCTCGGGGGATGCCGTAGCCACGTGGACAGGCTGGAGTTGACGATCGAGCCGAAAACCGCCGCGCCCAGGGCGCTGCCCACATACCGCATGAACATGTTCGCCCCGGTCACGACCCCGCGTTGCTCCCAGCCCACCGCGGATTGGACGCCGACGAGGAGGGAGGTGGTGGCGAAGCCGAGGCCCACCCCGAGCACGAAGCTTGCGGCGGCTGCCACCCCCGGGCCGGTGTTGATCCGGATCGTGGCGAACCACACCGTGGCGGCGATGGCGGTGACGCCCCCGAGGAGCGCGGTGTCCCGGAAGCCGATGCGGAGGTACAGCCGCCCCGAGACGCTCGACGCGAGCGGCCATCCCACCGACATGGCTGCGAGCACGAAGCCCGCCACCAGGGCGCTCACACCCATGACCCCCTGGGCAAAGGTGGGAAGGTATGTGACGAGGCCGATGAGGAGCACCCCGCCGCCGAACGCCCCGAGGTGCGCCCCCAGCAAGGTCGGACGGGTGACGTTCCAGGGTGGCAGCACCCCCTCGGGTAGCCGCCACTCTCGGGCCACGAACGCGGCGAGAAGCACGACGCCGGCGACCAGCGCGACCGTGCTCCGGGCCCCTCCCCAGGGCCACACCGTGCCGCTCTCGAGCAACCCGAGCACCAGACCGGCCATCCCGCCGAGGAGCAGCACCGCCTCGAGCCAGTCCACCCGGTGCGGCCGGCGCACGACGTGCTCGTGCAAGAAAGCGCCGATGAGGATCAGCGCCAGCCCGCCGATGGGAAGGTTCACGTAGAAGATCAACCGCCACGAGGCGTACTCGACGAACACTCCTCCGAGCGTGGGACCGAGCACCGAGGCGATCCCCCACACGCTGGAGAGGTACCCCTGGATGCGGGCGCGCTCCTCCACGCTGTAGAGGTCCCCCACGATCGTCGCCGTGATGGACATGACGGCCCCCGCGCCCAAGGCCTGCACGCCCCGAAACACGACCAGAGACAGCATGTTGAACGCCAGCCCGCACAGGGCGGATCCGGCGAGGAACACCCCCACCCCCACCGAGAGCACCGGCTTTCGCCCGTAGAGGTCGGCGAGCTTGCCATAGATCGGGATGGTGATGGCCTGCAGCAACAAGTAGATCGAGAACACCCAGGGAAACAGGGAGAATCCGCCGAGGTCTCGCACGATCGACGGGATCGCCGTGCCGACGATCGTCGAATCCATGGCGGCGAGACCCATCGTGAGGATGAGCCCCACGAGCACGCCCACCCGGTGCGAGGCAAACGACCCCGACGACGCCGGCACGACCGCTGCCGACCCGGGCTCGCCGGAGGGCATGGCAGGAGGACCTGTCCCCGTAGACACGGCCATCACCGTACTGGGCACTCGCTCGAAGGCGCGCGAGGTTGCTCAGGCCCTCCTACTCCTCGCCGGGCCGGAAAGCACGCCCTCGCACCCGCACGGAGCCGCTCTCGCCGCCGCCGTCCGGTCCCCACGCATGTCGCGGGACCCGCCGGCAGGCGCCATGATCGCTGCGGCACGCTCCCAGGGCCGCGGCATCACGGTGCGCGCACTACCGGGGTGTCGGCTCGGTCGAGGGGCAGCCCTCCGAGGGCGGTGTCGGCGGCGGCGGAGATCCAGATCCCGTAGTCCTCGTCGGTGATCCGGTTGGCGGCCACGGTCGAATGGGTGAGCGCCGCTGTGGCCGCCCGGGTGGCCAGGATGACGCCCACCCTCACAGGCGGACCGTCGGTCTTGCCCCAGCCGTTGCTCGAGACCACGTTGCTGCTCACGACCGTTCCCGACACCAGGTCGCCGGGGGCGTTGCTGTGCACGATGATCCCCGCGAGGAACGAGCCGGTGACGGTGTTGCCCACGACCGAGTTGTCCAGGGCGGACGTCCACGGAGTGTCGGCGGCGACCACGATGGCCCCGATGACCGGTCCCTGGGCCGAAAAGACTCCCGTTCTGCCGGTGACGGTGTTGCGGATCAGGGTGTTGTCGCTCACGCCGGCGCCCTTGTTGTAGGCGGAGACGACCAGACCGCATTCCCCGAAGTTGCCGCTGATCTGGTTGCCCATGATCAGGTCGTTCCGAGCCGCCATGAGCGTACCGGGGTTCAGGGCCCCGGGGTCGATCGCACCGTCATCGGTGATGTCTATCCCACCCGAGAAGTTGCCTTTCACCACGTTGTCGCGGACGATCGAGTTGCTGGTGCCCGCCAACTGGACGGCCTTGTCCGAACGCACGGCATGGGGGGCGACTCCGTTGCCCTCGACGGTGCTGTTCTCGATGACGAGGTTCGACGTGTCCTGGGCGAAGATCCCGTGATCGTTGGCGCCGGTCACCGTCACCCCGTTCACCCTTACGCCCGTCACCCCGGGGCCGATGTAGATGCCGATGTCGCACCCGGCGGCGTCGATGGTGTCCGGGCCGATCCGCTGCCCCGGGGATGCGACCAGCGCCGCGGTCAGGCCCGTCGCGCCCGCGTCGCTGCACGACGTCCCTCCATCAGCCGAAGCGGAAGCCGGTGCCCCGACCACGCCCAGACCCAGCATCAGCGGGGTGAAGGCGACCAGGCCTGCAATCCTGAAGCGGAACGTAACCATGATGGCCCCTTTGGTGATGAGCGGAATCTCTTCCGCCCCCGCATGACATCAGCAACTCCCGCGGACAGCTGTTGGGACGCTGCCGAAGTCCTTGGTCTCATATGACTATTTCGCTGCCGTACCGATCACACTGCCAGCTGGGTGGCGTCCCTTCCACTTCTCCATCAAAAATCCGCACTCCCTCCACATGGACTCCGCAGAATCTCCACATGGCCATTTTTGAATGAGGACACAGGACGGACGCAGTAGTCGCCGCGTCCTCTCCAGCGCCGCGGCTTCCCTCGCCGGTGGGCGCGGTATCCGGATCGCAACGCCCCTGCGTCCGGAGCCGCGCCCACCTTGTTCTGAAATTCCTCGCCTTCTTCATGCGCCGGCCACAGCGCCCGCCGGACCGGGTTTTCTCCTTCCACCGGAACTCCACACTGCCTCCACAGCTCCTCCACGCAGTCTGCACACTGCCCGCCTTGAATGAGCGGTGAGAGGACGGAGCGCGGATCCGGGAGGCGAATGTGGTCGCCTGCCTCCCGGGGAGCGAATGGCGAAACCGACGTCGAGTGCAACGACGCACGCGGGCAGCGTGCATTGACGAAAGGGGCCATCATGGGTTCAGGCAGGCCGTTGGGTGAAGCGGGAGATGCTGCCCGCTCGGGGAGGGGGAGCCGGGAATGTCGGTTCTGAGACTTCTTCGCCGGCGTGCTTCGCGCCGGTGGTCGTGGCTGGCGGCCGTTGTGGCCCTGTCGCTTGTTACCGTGTTCTTGCAGGGCATGTCGGGGGCGATCGTTGGCGGTAGTCCCAGCGGTGTTGAGTCCAATGACGGGAACATGACCCTCGATAACTCCGGGAAGACGGATTGGAACTGTTTCGTCAACTCGTCTGGCTTCGCAGGTAATGCGGCGACTCCGTCGGGTTGCTACAAGACCGCTGGGGCGAAGCAGGTGACGGCCGATGCCAGTGGCGAGATCACCTGGGTCAACGGGCAGAAGTTCGACACCAACACCCCGAGACTGGAGACGGGGAGCGTTCCCAATAAGGATGATTTCACCAACGTGGCTTCATTCAGCGAGGTGAACCAGTCCACCCTGGACACCTACTTCTATGGGGCGACGATCCGTGCCGTGGCGAACGGTAACTCCAGCGGAGATGTCGAGTTCAACCAGAGCGCGGGGGACCAGATCACCTCAGCCGGCTCCCGCACCTCCAATGACAAGCTCATGGCGTACGATTTCCTCAACGGTGGTACCAGCCTCTCGTTCCACGTGCTGACCTGGATCACCTCCCGGACCGACGCCTCCGGCGGCAACAACACCGGTGGAGTCACCGGCTGCTACGTCAAGACCGACAGCCCTCCGTGCTGGGGGGCCAAGGTGCTCATCCCCGACAGCAGCCTGTTCGAGGGCCAGACCAACCAGCAGGCCATAACCGCGGCCGACAACGGGATCAGCAACAGCGATTTGGCGCCCGAGCAGTTCGCCGAGTTCGGTGTCAACCTGACGCAGGCGCTCGGCCTGGGGGGCAAGTGCTTCGCCTTCCCGCAGCTGGTGTGGGAGACCCGCTCCTCGGGGTCTAGCTTCACTTCCAACCCCGAGGACATCGAGTTCGAGAACGCTCAGATCCAGAATTGCGGTGAGATCAAGATCACCAAGCAGACCGATCCACGGGGCGTCAGCCAGGTGTTCAGCTACAAATCCAACCTGCCCCAGCTCTCCACGGCCGGTGGGGTGGCTTGTCCCACCACTGCCGGGGTGCAGGCGGACGGCAGCCTCTGCCTCAACGACGGGATCACAGGTGGGAACACGGTGGACGAGAAGGCCGTCCCGCAGGGCAGCTACACGGTGAGCGAGAGCGCGGAGCCGTCCGGGTTCACCTTCGAGAGCCTGACCTGCTCGGCGGATGGCACTTCGGGCTCGTCGGTGGTGCCAAGCTCGTCCACCTCGGCCGAGACGGCGTCGATCACGCTGCAGCCCAACGGGGTGGTCACCTGCACCTACGTCAACCAGCAGAACATTGCCGCCCTGTCCACTCAGGTCTCCGACGCCGGGCCGGTGCTGCCAGGCGCGGCGGTGCATGACACGGCGACCGTGACCGGGAACCAGACCTCGCAGACACCGAGCGGGACGGTCAGCTTCTACCTGTGCGCCTTCGCCACCGGATCGACCTCCCTCTGCGACGGGATCACCAACGCCGGGACCTCGATCGGAACCGGAACGCTGAGCGGTAGCGGCGCCATCGCCAGCGCCGACTCCCCGGATGTGAACACCCCGACCAGCATCCTCACCGCCGGACGGTACTGCCTTCGCGCGGTATGGCCGGGAGATACCAACTACCCGGGGACGCTCACCGAGTACGGGGCCACCGGGGACGCCGAGTGCTTCACCGTGGCCAAGGCGAACACCAGCACCGTCACCACCCCCAACGACGGTAGCGGCGTGGCCGGGGCGGAGAGCACCATCACCCTGGGCTCCACGATCCACGACACCGCCGTGGTGACGGGCACAACCGCTGGTGGGTCGCCCACCGGCAGCGTGACCTTCTCCATCTGCTCGGAGATCGCCACCGGGACCTGTGATGGCAGCACCGCCGCCCACACCGGCTCCCCGCTGGGAAGCACCGGGGTAACCCTGGTGGCGTCCGGGGACAACCTCACCTCCACCGCCACATCCGCCGGCTTCAGCCCCCCCGACGTTGGACGGTACTGCTTTGGCGGTGGCTACAGCGGAAGCACCGTCTACAACGGATCCGCCGACCAGAGCGTCGACGAGTGCTTCATCGTCACCGACACCACCGGCATCAAGTCCGGTCAAACCTGGCTTCCGAACGATTCAGGAACGGTCACCGGGACACACGACGCGACCTTGAACGGGACCTTGGCGGCGCAACTGTACACAGACGCCACCTGTGGTAGCAGCGGTGGATCCGCCGTATCCGGCCAGCTGTACACCACCACGGTGACCAGCGCCAAGTCGGCCACCGTCACCACGAACAACACCACCTACCGGGTGTCGGCCACGGCCAGTGCCTCCTGGCTTATCCACTTCACCAGCTCTGACCCGAATGTGACCGGACAGAGCCACTGCGAGTCGACCAGCCTCACCATCAACAACTGACAAGGCTCTCAACCTGGAACGGAGCAGGGCCGGCATTCACGGCCTTGCTCCGTTCAGGAGGAGACGAGATCCTGCTCCGTGGGCGGGCAGTAGGTCTGCTGATAGCTGACGTCGGTCATCAAAGCGTTGACCGCCCAACGGGCGCTGCTGATCTGTCCAGCCAGCGCCACCTGCCAGGTACCCCCGGACAAGGACGTGCCGGCAATGTCGTTCAGGAGCGAGTAGGGCGGCACGTAGCAGACCGCGTAGTGATAGGTCGTAACCCCTTTGGATGTTGTCTGCCCCATCAGAACGGCGCGATGCGAAGTGCCATCCGGGCTGCTGAGGGTGAGATCGCTGAGCTGACCGACAACATAGACGTCCGATTCCAGTCCGATCCCACCGGCGTCCCACCAGACATTGTTGTAATAATCCACTGAAGCATCGCACAGTCGATAGCTGGCGGTAGAACTGCCGCTCAGCGAACCGGAGAAGACCCGCTGGTCGTAGTCATCCTCGGTCAGACACCACGGCGGAGCATTCGGGTTCAACTGGGCCACCTCCGACGAGAGGCTCAGCGTGTTGGTTGTGCTCGTGGAGTGGTTCTTGCCTCCCGGCTGCTTCGATGCCGAGGCAGACGCTCCCGTCTGCGCGCAGACCACCAACGACACGGCGACAAGACCGACCATGACCAGGCGAAGACGACGCACGGGTCTCCTCGAGAGTCTCTGTACTCGGTGCCAGTGGCACATCCGACCTTGGTGCTGTCGACGCATCGTCAGCGACTCTTGAGCTTTGCTGTGACGCAACCATCCAGGAACGGGCTCGGGGTCAGGTACGCCAGAGGGCCTGCATCTGGCGGTTCACCCGGCCTGGGTCGAAGAAGTCGGGGTCGAAACCGTCGCCGACCCAGGCTTGCAGTTCGTCGTGTTCGGGGTCGTCGGGGTCCTCGAGCGCGTCGAGGAGGTGCTCGTAGCCCGATGGGCCGCCGGAGTCCTCGGGTGGCGCCGAGCGAGCCCCGCCGAGCACCGCGACGGGCGGGACCGACCCGTCGTAGGGTTCGACCGCGACCACCTCCACCAGGTGCTCCCAGCCGTCCCCCAGGTCGTAGTCGTAACGGAACACGGAGTCGACGCCGGCGAGCTCGCCGAGCACCGCCACGGCCTCGTCGGCAACGTGGTCGCCCCAGTCCTCTTCGCCGGCGGGGGCGTAGACGATGTCGCCGACGCGCCACTGGTGGAGGTGGCGGTTCTCCCAGCCCATTGCCACCTGGATGACGGCGTGCAGAGCGGAAAGGGTGATCGCGCTGGGAACCCTGAGCAGCCGCCACGCCGGCGTCGACAGGTCGAGCAGGGTCACCTTCAGCGTGTGCACGGTGAGGGCGAGCGGTCTTCTGCCGGCGCCGCCCGCACCACTTCGTGGCCCTACTGCTCCTGACCCGTCGCTCACCGCGCCACGCTACCGTCGGCGCTCGCCCGCCGCGGCGGCGGCACGGATTTCCGGATCGGTCCAGGGCCCGCTATTGTCGTCGCCGCTCGCAGGAGCCGTCGGGGAAGAAGCACGTTGGGGGAAAATGTGGCCGATTTTCGAGACGGTCGTCCCGATCCCGCGTACGGCCTTGTCGTCGAGGAGGTGACGGTCAACTTCGGTGGCCTGACAGCACTCGACTCGGTGTCCCTGGCGGTCGAGCCGAATCGCATCGTCGGCGTGATCGGCCCGAACGGCGCCGGCAAGACGACGCTCTTCAACGTGATCTGCGGCTTCGTCCAGGCCGACCGGGGCCGCATCAGCTACCGCGGACAGCCCATGCGAGGGCACCGTCCGCACGACCTTGCGCGCCTCGGCATAGCGCGGACGCTGCAAGGAGTCGGGCTGTGGCCCGGCCTGACCGTGCTCGAAAACGTCATGGCCGGTGCCGAATCCTCCGTGCGCGTCGATGCGGGGTCGGCGTTGCTCGGGCTTCGTCGCTCGTCGCGAGTCGAGGGCGACCTTGCCCACGAGGCGACGGCGCTGTTGCAGAGGCTCCACATCGCCGAGCACGCCGGCCGCTACCCGGGAGTCCTGCCCTACGGGATCCAGAAGCGGGTGAGCCTCGCGCGGGCGTTGATGGCGCAGCCATCTTTGATCCTCCTCGACGAGCCGGCGAGCGGGCTGTCGATCGCCGAGATGGATGACCTCCGGGAGCTGCTACGGGAGCTCAGCCGGGACATGGCCGTCCTGCTGGTCGAGCACCACATGGACCTCGTGATGTCGACCTGTGACCATCTGGTCGTCCTCAACTTCGGGCGGGTGGTCGCGGCCGGATCGCCCGAGGTGGTGAGGTCCAACCCTGAGGTCACCCGCGCCTACCTCGGCGAGGAGGTCCGCCCCGGTGCTTGAGGTGGACGGCCTGACCGTCTCCTACGGTCCCGTGCGGGCTCTGCGAGGGGTCTCCTTTGCTGCACGGCCGTCGACGATCACCGCGGTGCTCGGGGCCAACGGCGCCGGCAAGACGACCCTGCTTCGGGCGATGACCGGGCTCGTCCGCCCCCAGGAGGGCAGCGTCCGTTTCGATGATCACGAGCTCACCGGTCTCCCGGTGGAGGAGGTCGTGAGACTCGGCGTCGCGCACGTTCCTGAAGGCCGGGGGGTGATCGACCAGTTGACGGTCGAGGAGAACCTCCGGCTCGGGGCGTTGTGGCGCAAGGACAAGTCCGACCGTAAACGGGCTCTGGCAGAGACCTACGACCTTTTTCCTCCGCTTGCCGAACGGCGTCGCAGGCTCGGGGCGGCCCTGTCCGGGGGGGAACGCCAGATGCTGGCGATCGGCCGGGCGCTGGTTTCGAGGCCGCGGGTCCTCCTTCTCGACGAGCCGTCGCTCGGCCTGGCGCCGCTCGTGACGGCCCAGCTGATGGCCTTGCTGGCCGAGTTGACCCTCCTCGCTTCGCTGACTGTCATCCTGGTCGAGCAGAACGCCCGCAGCGCCCTGTCCGTGGCCACGTGGGCGGTCGTCATCAACCTCGGCCAGGTCGTCGTGTCCGACACCGCTGCTGCGGTCGGCACCGACACCGGACTTCGTCACCACTACCTCGGGTTCTGAGAACATGAGCCACTTCGTCAACCTCTCGCTCAACGGAATCAGCTCCGGGATGATCTATGCGTCCGTCGCCCTGGGCCTGGTATTGGTCTGGCGAGCCACTCGCATCATCAACTTCGCCCAGGGATCCATGGCCATGTTCAGCACCTACATGGCGGTGACCCTGCTCGACCGCAACCTCGGTTACTGGGAGGCGTTTGCCGTCGCCCTCGCAGTCGGGCTGGCCCTCGGTGCAGTGGTCGAGCGAACCCTGATACGTCCCCTCCAGGGCAAGCCGGAGCTGAACCCGGTCATAGTCACCTTCGGGCTTTTCATCCTCCTCGAAGGCGTGGCCGGCGCCATCTTCGGGGTGCGCAGCCGCGGCGTGCCCGCCGCCTTCTCCCAGAGCGGCCTCACCATCGGTCACCACCGGGTGTCCTTCTCGCACTTCGACCTCTTCGTCCTCGGATCCGTCCTTGCGCTGATGGTGCTGATGCTGGTGCTTTTCCGTGCGACGGACGTCGGGCTTCGCATGCGGGCGTCGGCGTTCGCCCCGGAGATGTCCCGGCTCGTCGGGGTGCGGGTCGGCCGGGTCCTCACTCTCGGATGGGCGCTGGCTTCGCTCGCAGGGTCGCTCGCCGGTCTGCTCGTTGCGCCCAGGTCCGCCTTCTCACCGAACTACATGGATCTGATCCTCGTCTACGCCTTCACCGCCGCGGTGGTCGGCGGTCTCGAAAGCCCCGTGGGCGCGCTCGTGGGAGGCCTTCTGACCGGCTTGGTGCTGTCCTTCGTCGGCGGCTACCTCGGGTCGAGCCTCGAGCCCCTGGGAGCTGCGGTGATCCTGATCCTGGTGCTGAGCGCCCGCCCCGAAGGCCTGTTCTCCCGGCCTGCAGCGAGACAAGTGTGATGGCCGCCGCACGGCTCCCTTCCCGTCTGCGCCTTCCGGACCAGCCCATGTTGCGGCACCTTGTGCTCTGCGCCGGCGCCCTGGTCCTCTTCTACGTGCTGACGGTCAACCTCAGCTCCTACCACAACTACCAGGTGGGTCTGATCGCCCTGTTCGCCATGGTCATCGCCGGCTTGAGCGTGCTGACCGGGATCAACGGTCAGATCTCCCTCGGCCACGGGGCGTTCATGGCCGTCGGTGCGTACACGTTCGCTCTGGTGCAGGAGCATGTGACCCTCCCGCTCGCTCTGGAGCTGCTCGCAGCCGTCGCGGCCAGCGCGGTACTGGGCCTCGTCGTGGGCATCCCGGCGACCCGGCTGCGAGGCCCCTACCTGGCAGGCATGACGTTGATCCTCGCGCTCGGATTGCCGCAGCTGGCCGACAAGTACAACTCGGTCTTCGGTGGAGACGAGGGGCTGCACCCCAGCCAGCTGGTCGCACCCGGCGCCGTCGATCCGAACAGGTGGTTCGCCTGGATCACGGTCCTCGTTGCGGTGATCGTCGTGGCCCTGCTCGCCAACCTGGTTCGAAGCCACTTCGGCCGTGCGATGCGGGCGGTCCGCGACAACGAGGTCGCCGCAATGCTGGCCGGCATCCACGTCGGGAGAACCAAGGTGCTCGCGTTCGTGGTGAGCGCCGGGTGCGCAGGGCTCGCCGGCGCCTTCCTGGCGCTGTCGGGCGGGGTGGTCACCACCGGCGACTTTCCCCTTTCCTTGTCGATCTATCTCGTGGCAGCGATGGTGCTCGGGGGTGCCGGCAGCCTCGTCGGTCCGTGGTGGGGCGCCATCGCCATCGTCTACCTGCCGCAGTGGTCGACGTCGATCTCGAGCGACTTCGGTCTGGGTAGCGCCGTCGCCGCGAATCTCGCCCTCGTCATCTTCGGCCTCGTCCTGATCATCGTGATGATGCTCGCCCCGACCGGCGTCCAGGGAGGCGTGCGCTGGCTCGCCCGGCGTCTCCTCGCCGCGAGATTTCCCCGTCCACCCGCCGCCGCGGGCGTCACCGCGGTCGCCGGCTTTCCTGAACCGCCGGCACCAGCCACACCGGATATGAGAACAGAGCAAGAAAGGACACATCCATGAGAATGCGCTCGTCCCGGTCACGGCGAGCCGGGGCCATGACAGCTGTCGTCTCCGCCGTGGCGATGCTCGGCGCAGCATGCGGAAGCTCGTCGTCGGCGTCCACCCGGGGCGTCACTTCCAGCACCATTACGATCGGTGCGACCGTCCCCCTCACCGGTCCCGCCGCCCCCGGTTACAGCGAGATAGCTCCTGCGGTGAACGCCGTGTTCAAGTGGGTGAACGCTCATGGCGGCGTCTACGGCCGGAAAATCCACTACATCTACCTCGACGACGCCTACAACCCGTCGACGACCGTGACGAAGGTCCGCCAGCTCGTCCTTCAGGACAAGATCCTCGCCGAGGTCGGCGGGCTGGGGACCCCCCCGCAGACGGCGGTACAGGGTTACCTCAACACCCAGAAGGTCCCCCAGCTGTTCGTGGAGTCCGGCTGCACGTGCTGGAGCGACGCGAAGTACCCCTACAGCTTCGGCTGGCAGCCCAACTACACCGTGGAGGGCAAGATCCTCGGCCAGTACATCAAGCAGCACTTCGCCGGGGAGAAGGTGGGTTACCTCTTCCAGGCGGACGACTTCGGCGAAGGCTTCGTCAAGGGGCTCGACCAGGAGATTCCCGCGTCCCAGGTGGTCAGCCGCCAGTCCTACGACGCGGCGACCCTCGCGGGTCCGCTCAGCAACCAGATCGCGGCCCTGAAGAGCGCCGGAGCCCAGGTCGTCGCGATGGCCACGATCCCGGCCGCCACCGCACTGGCGTTGCTCCCCGCGGCGTCCATCGGCTACTTCCCCCAGTACGTGGTCTCCAGCGTCGGCGCCGACCCGCCGACGGTCGGTCCGCTGCTGTCCTCGTTCTCCAAGGGAAAGGCGGGGTCGGTTCTGCTGAACGGCATGATCAGCAACGCCTACCTGCCCCCCGAGGCAGACACCGGCAACCCGTGGATCCAGGTCACCCAGAAGCTGCTCAAGCAGTACGACGTGGGCGCCCCTCTGGACGGTAACACCGAGTTCGGCGTTGCCCTCGGCTACACGTTCGTCCAGGCGTTGCAGACGGCCGGCAAGCACCTGACGACGTCGTCGCTGATGGACGCGATCGAAAAGCACGGGGCGGACTTCATCACCCCCGGCCTCGTGCCGCTCACCTATTCCACGACCGACCACTACGGCTACTCCGGCAGCGAGGTCGTCAAGACCGAGAACGGGGCGACGGCTCCGGTCAGCCCCGTCTACGTGACCTCGAACACGGGGCCGATCACCCTCTACACCGGCACCCCCAGCCAGCCGCCGTCCAACCTCGCCTCGACGGCATAGCCGGCCGGCGGGAAAGGTCAGGAGGAGTAGGGGCGGGTCGTGACGGCTCGGCCCGCCCCCTCGACACGGGAGGGCACCCGGCGGGGATGGGCCCGGCGGGGATGCCGCCACCCGACGAACGCCCCGATGGCGATTCCGAGGTAGGCCAGGTAGACGACGACCTGGCCGAGCGTCGGGCTTTGGGCGTACCCGAAGAAGCTGTGGAAGATGTCCCCGAGGGCGCTGTCCTCGCTCAGGACGTTCGCCGTGCTCCACAGGGGGTGGGTGAGCACCGGGAGCCAGCCCAGCTCCTGGAGGTTCTGCACCGCGTCCACGAGGATCCCCGCGGCGAAGACCATGAGCAGCGCGCCGACCACCTTGAAGAAGGCGGCGACGTTGAGCCGCCTGCCGAGGTGGTAGATGGCGTACGCGAGAACGAGGGAGACGGCGAGGCCGGCGCCACCGCCGGCCAGGACCCCTCGCGAGGAGGAGGCGAAGACGATGGCGAGGGTGAACACCATCGTCTCGAGACCCTCCCGGCCGACCGCCTGGAAGGCCAGCAGACCAAGCCCCCAGCGTGCCCGTCCCTCGAGAGCGGCGGCCGTGCGGGCCCGAAGCTCTCCCGAGAGGCGGGGGGCGTGGTTGCGCATCCAGAACGTCATGTACGTGAGGACGACGGCCGCGACGAGGTAGGTGACCGTCTCGAAGATCGTCTGGGTGCGCGACCCCCCGTAGGTCTTGATCGTCAGGTAGGCGGCGACGCCGCCCACCGCGACGAGCACGAGAGCAGCCGCCACCCCGATGATCACGTCGCGGAAGTGCCGGCGGTGGCCGAGACGATCGAGCGTCGCGAGCAGGATCGCCACGATCATGCTGGCCTCGATGCCTTCCCGCAGGAAGATGACGAACGTCGCTACCACTGGAGTTAGGCTACCCTAATATGACGTATTATGCAACCCACCGGGGAGGCCGCGTGGGCGGCGGGTAGTGTGCCGAGCACGATGCTCGGGTTGCCCCCGTCCGTGACGGGTTGCCTCTTCGACCTCGACGGCGTTCTCACCCGCACCGCCGCCGTGCACGCCTCGGCCTGGAAAACCATGTTCGACGAGTTTCTCCGCGACTGGTCGGCCCGGACCGGGCAACCTTTCGTGCCCTTCGACGCCGTCGTGGACTACGACCGGTTCGTCGACGGGAGGAGACGCGAGGACGGCGCGCGGGCCTTTCTCGCGTCCCGCGGCATCACCGTTCCCGAGGGCGGCGACTCGGACCCGGCCGGGTCGGCGACCCTCCGGGGGCTCGCCCGCCGCAAGAACGACCTGGTCCTGCATCTGCTCGCCACCCACGGTGTCGAGGTCTACGAGGGATCCGTTCGCTACGTGCGAGCCGCCCGCGAGCACGGCCTGCGGCGCGCTGTGGTCTCCTCGAGCGCCAACACCGCCCAGGTGCTCGACGCGGCCGGGATCGCCGATCTCTTCGAGGCCCGCATCGACGGGCTCGTGGCGGAGGAGCGCCACCTGGCGGGGAAACCCGCTCCCGACATGTTCCTCGCCGGGGCGGACGCCGTCGGGCTGGCCCCAGCCGGGGCGGCCGTTTTCGAGGATGCCCTCGCAGGCGTGCAAGCCGGGCGCGACGGGGGCTTCGGCCTGGTGGTCGGCGTCGACCGGGTGGGCCAGTCGGCCGAGCTGTACCGCCACGGCGCCCACATCGTCGTGTCGGACCTCTCGGAGCTCCTCGACCGGGCCTAGTAGAACCCGACGGAAACCCGGCGCCTGCCCTGCGACCGCGCCGCGGTCAGTCCTCGACCGCGAAGTCGGCGGTCGCCGAGGTCCCGAACACGGTCGAGGCGAAGAGCACCACCGCCACCGCGTGGAGGCCGGTGCACCACAGGCAGATGGCATCGAGCTTGAAGAGCTCGGCGTATATCAGCCAGACAACGGTGGCGACGCCGGCGGCCGCCCACGCGATACGCCCCAGCCGGATGGAGCGGAGCCGGCTGGCCCACGCCCGGGGCGACTGGAGCGCCGCCATCACGGCGAAGAAGACCAGCCCGAGCACCACGACAGGGACCCCGTGGATCATCGAGTAGCTGCTCGTCGTCACCTTGAAGCAGTTGACGACCCCTCCGCCGGCGGGGCAGGAGAGCGTCGTCGACGCCGTGTAGTGCTCGTAGGTCAGGTACGCGGCGATCCCGAAGCCGATGGCGGACGACACCACGCCGACGGCTGCCGGCCAGCGGGGCCACCCGACGATGACGGGTTCGCCTTCCGTCGTGGAGGGGCCTGGGGCCGGGCCTGCCGTCCCCGCGGGCGTGGCCACGGTGGCGGTTATCCCGAGGTCGATCCGTGGGACACGGGGGCGTTGACACCCGCGACCGCCTGGCAGGTGGCGGCGGGCTGCTGGCCGGTCGCGGCGCAGATGTACTTGACGAGGCCCGCGGCCGAGGCGTCGACGTCGGCGCCGATCGTGTTGTCGTTGGAGCCGATCGAGCCGGCGATCGTGGCGAAACTGTGGCCTGCGACCACCTGCTCCGGGTACTGGCTGGTCAGCAGCATGTACTTGCCGGCGATGTCGATGAAGGGGAAGGTCGGGCTCTGGGGGTTGCCTTCCAGGCGGTACCACAGCGCCGACTGGTCACTGGTCGGCGTCTCGAGGGTCTTGTAGTAGGACCCCGACGGCTGATTGGTGGTCGTCTCGACGGGCGTGAAGGTCAGATACGGGCTCGAGTATGTGGAGCCGTAAAAGGTGACCGTCGCGATGTCCCCCTCTTTGACCGCCGAATGAGTCTGCGACAGGTGGGAGAACCTGCCGAACTGCGAGAGCGCCACCAGCATCGGCCAGCGCTCCGTCGCGCACACGGGGCAGAACTCGGCGCCGATGTAGAGCAGTTCGGGCTTACCCTTGGAGGTGAGCGCCGGCCCCTGGAGGGCCTGCGCCGGGTTGAGGACGCCGACGCGCGATGAGGCGCCCACGAGCGTGGACACCGGCACGTGGCTCAGGTGATCGGAGACGTCCGCCGGTATGGGGCTGCGGGGCGTACCGGAGCCGCCGCCACCGCCGGAGCTGAGACCGAACCCGACGAGGGCCGCCACCACCACGACGACCCCGACGACCGCGCTCAGGGCCCACAGGTTGCGCCGGCGGCGGGCCGCCCGGACGGCGGGGCCCCGGGCGGTGCCGTCCGTTCGCGGCGGGCCGCCCGGCCGCGCGGGACCGCCCGGGCGCGCCGGACCGCCCCTGCTCCGGCCGCCCCCGCGCCGCGGGGGCACCGGGGACCCGTTCTTGCCCTGGTCCCGAGGGTTGCGAGCTTGGTTCACGGGTGGTTCGACTCCTTGTCGGGACCGAGCGCCGGCCGGGACGCATAACATTGTGGCCAGCCGGCTACGCCGGCGATCGGGCCGAAGGGCCCTTTTGGGCGCCGCCTGGTCCCGCGGGTCGCCCTGTCCGCCGGCCGGCTGCCGGCGCTTGCCGTCAGGAGGCTAAAATGACTTCTCGCGCTACACGGCCCCATCGTCTAGCGGCCAAGGACATCACCCTCTCAAGGTGGAGGCACGGGTTCAAATCCCGTTGGGGCTGCCAGCAAAACCGCGGCTGTGCCGACCCCGCGGACCGAGGAGCCACGAATGCCGTTCTTGGTTCTACCTGGGCCTGTCTCAGGGGGGCGGACTGGGCTGTGAGCAACCCTGAGCGAGCGTCGGGCCCGGGCGCGACAGGCGAGGCTGTGACGGCTTTGGAGCTGTTGGGGATCATGTGGCGGATCCGGTTCTTCGAGGAGGAGGTGCCGAGGTTGCAGCGGGCCGGCCTCGCCCGTGGGCTGCTTCATCTCAGCGTCGGTCAAGAGGGGGTCGCCGCGGGCACCTGCGCGATGCTTCGGAGGGACGACTTGCTCTATACGGGGCACCGCGGGCACGGCCACGCCATCGCCAAGGGTGTTCCGCTTCGCGGGTTGTTCGCCGAGTTGATGGGACGCCTCGACGGCGTGTGCCGCGGCCTCGGGGGGTCGATGCACATCGTTGATGTCGAGCACGGCTTGATGGGTGCCACGGGGGTCGTGGGTGGGAATATCCCTTTGGCGGTTGGTAGCGCCATGACGGCAAGGCTTGGCGCCAGGGAGCAGCTGACCGTGGTGCTCTTCGGCGATGGTGCCGTGCAGACGGGCTATTTCCACGAGTCGGTGAATCTGGCCGCTCTGTGGCGTCTGCCGCTGGTCTTTGTGTGTGAGAACAACGGCTTCGCTGAGTTCACCCCCCGGTCGGCCCACACGACGGTGGAACGGGTGTGCGATGTGGTGGCCCCGTATGGCCTCGCCAGGCAGACGGTGGATGGCAGCGACGTGATCGCCGTTCGAGAAGCGTTCGGCGTGCTGGCCGCCGCGGCCAGGGGGGGTGAAGGCCCGGCTCTGCTCGAGTGCCTGACCTACCGTCTGCGCGGCCATTACGAGGGCGATGCTCAGAAGTACCGCGCGGCGATCAGCCAGGCGGAGTGGCGGGACCGGGACCCGATCGCCCGGCTGCGCCGGCGGGGGGTGTCGGAGGGGTGGTTCACCGATGAGGCGGCAGCGGTGGCCGAAGGCGCCGCGAAGGAGGCCGTCGACGAGGCGGCACGTCTCGCCCGCGAGAGCACGGCCCCCCCGCTCGAGCTGATGGAGCGTCTGGTCTACGCTCAGCTGGAGCCGGCGTGACACCGATGACCTATGTCAAGGCGGTCAACGCCGCGCTCGCCGGGGCGATGCGGGCCGATCCTCGGGTCGTGGTTATGGGTGAGGATGTCGCCGAGGGCGGCCCTTACACCGCCACCGCGGGCTTGGCCGAGGAGTTCGGCCGCCAGCGGGTCATCGACACCCCGATCAGCGAGGCGACCGTCTGCGGCGTGGCCATCGGCGCGGCTCAGTCGGGGCTGCGACCGGTCCTCGAGATCATGTACATCGACTTTGTGGCGCTCGCTCTCGACCAGCTGGTCAACCAGGCGGCCAAGGCGCATTTCATGTCCGGCGGCCAGCTCCGGGTTCCTTTGGTGCTACGCACCCAGGGTGGGGCTGGGCACCGCAGCGGTGCCCAGCATTCGCAGAGCCTGGAGAGCTGGCTGGTGCACACACCGGGCTTGAAGGTGGTGATGCCGGCGCGCGCGGTCGACGCCGCCGGCCTGCTCGCCAGCGCCATCGCGGACCCAAACCCCGTTGTGGTCATCGAGCACAAAGCGCTGTACTTCCGCCGGGAGGATGTACCGGACCCCGTCGAGGCGGTCCCCCTCGGCGTGGCGCGCACCGCACGGAACGGCCGTGACGTGACGATCGTGGCTTTCTCGCGCCTGGTCTATGAGGCCCTGGAGGCGGCGGAGCAGCTGGCCAGCGAGGGCATCGACGCGGAGGTGATCGATGCGCGCACGCTGGTCCCCTTCGATTTGGAGGCGGTGCTGGGCTCGGTGTCGCGTACCGGCCGCCTGGTCGTGGCCCATGAGGCGGTCCGCCAGGGCGGCTTCGGCGCCGAGATCGCGTCGGCGGTGCACGAGGCGGCCTTCGACCTGCTGCGAGCACCGGTCCAGCGGGTGGGCGCCCGTTTCACGCCGGTGCCCTTCAGCGGACCGCTGGAGGACGCCTACGTTCCCGGGCGCGCTGAGATCTGCGCGGCGGTGCGGGCAACCCTGGTGTCCTAAGCCCGCAGGGTGCCACGCGCGGCGCGGCTGCCTGCCGGCGCCCCGGGGTGTCGGTCTGTGTCAGGGGCGCCTGGAGTGGCGGCTGGTCATCTGGGCACGGATGGCGGCGGCGATCTTCTCCGGTGTCGGCTCCAGCTGGGACTCCAGCGCTGGGCTGAAGGGGACCGGCACGTCGGGGACTGTCACCCGGCAGATCGGTGCTCGAAGGGCGTCGAGGGCTTCTTCGCCGACGATGGCGGCGATCTCCGATGCGACCCCGCAGCTTCGGTGGGTTTCGTCGACGATCACCAGCCGGCCGGTCGTCGCCACCGACTCGAGGATGGCGCGCCGGTCGAGGGGCACGATCGTCCTGGGGTCGATCACTTCGACGTCGATCCCCTCCGACTCCAACCGCTCGGCGGCGACGAGCGCCTGGTGGACACTGAACGAGGTGGCGACCACCGTCACGTCCCGGCCGCGCCGCTTGACGTCTGCGACGCCGAGGGGTATCGGGCGGGCGTGTTCGGGCACGGCCCCTCGTAGCGGCAGCAGCTTCGAATGGTCGACGAATACGGTCGGACTGCCGCTTCTTACGGCCGACGGCAGGAGACCCTTCACGTCCGCAGGGGAAGCCGGCAGGATGATCTGCAGGCCGGGGGTGTTCCAGAGCATGGCCTGGGGGCTGTGCGAGTGCTGCGCCGCTCCGCCGGCGCGCAACCCGTGCAGGAGGTGGAACACGACGGGCAGTGCGAGCCTGCCGCCGCTCATGTAGATGGCGTTGGCGGCCTCGTTGACGACCTGGGGGAACGCCTGGAACACGAAGCTGGCCGTGCCGACGTCGACCATGACATGAAGGCCGTTCATCGCAGCGCCGATCCCGAACCCGCAGAAGGCGAGCTCGGCGGTCGGCGGGTCTAGCACCCGCGCCGGGTAGGCGGCCCGAACCCGGTCGAAGAGGACCCGCAGCGGCCCCAACCCGAGCACGTAGCTGCCGATGATCAGGAAGTCGGGGTCCTCTTTCATCAGGTCCTCAAGGGCCTCGACGAGGGCTTCGGCGTAGGTGAGCTCGCGGGCGGTCACGCCGGCGGGGCCGGGGGCTTCGGCGGCGGTTTCTGTGGTGTCCATCAACTGCTGGCGAACACGTTGTCGTACGCGGCGTCGGCAGGCGGATAGGCGCTGTCGGTGGCGAATCGGACGGCCTGCTCCACCGCAGCCCTGACCTCGGAGTCGATGCGTGCCAGCTCCTCCCTGGTGGCGAGGGAGGCGTCGAGCAGCTCCCGGACGTAGCGCAGCAGCCCGTCCCTCTCCGCATACCACAGGGCGAGCCGCTCGGGCGCCTCCTGGGGCGCCCAGGCGTAGCGCAGCTCGGTCCTCCCCGCGGGGAGCTCGGGCCACAGCGGGCTGCTACCCGGCCAACGGCTGACCACGGCTTCGACGAACGTCGGGCCGTCGCCTCCACGTGCACGCACCGCGCCCTGCCTCATCGCGGCGAAGACGGCACCGGCATCGGTGCCGTCGACCGCGGCGGTGGGCAGCCCCACAGAACGGGCGATGTCACACAGGTCGGCAGCCGCGATGATCGACGCGGGATAGCCGCCTGCCGCGGCTCCCAGCGCGTCGCGGGTGTTGTTCTCGCAGAGGAAGATGACCGGCACCCGCCACAGCGCGGCCGTGTTGAACGTCTCGAAGGCGGCGCCCTCCTCCATCGCCCCGTCCCCGAAGACCGCGACCGAGACCTGGTCGCGACCCTTGATGCGCGCGGCCAGCGCAGCCCCGGCCGCGATCGGGATGACCCCACCGACGATCGCCGAGGTGTGCGGGATGCCCAGCTCGGGGGCGGAGGCGTGCAGCGTCCCCCCCTTGCCACCGTTGAGGCCGGTCGCCTTTCCGAGTACCTCTGCCAGGAGCCGGCCAGGGTCGGCTCCGCGTCCGAGCAGGTACCCATGGTTGCGGTGCGTGGGAAAGACCACGTCTGTCGATCTCAGGGCCCACAGCGCCGGCACGCCGATCGTCTCCTGGCCTATGTACACGTGGTAGTGGCCGAACGACGGCCCCTCGGCGGCAAGCTGGATGAGGCGCTCCTCCCACCGCCGGACCAGGAGCATTCGCCGGAAAAGCGAGATCAGCTCCGCTGGCGCGAGGTCGGGGAGCATCTCTTAGGCCAGCACCTTGCGGGCCACCTCCGTGGCCGCGGCGTCGACCTGGAGGGTTTCGGGGTCGAGCACCACCCCGTAGTCTCGATGGGCGCCTTCGACGGTGACGATCCCGTCGAGGACATCCTCGCGCACCTTCTCGGGGTCCCGCTCCGCGGGGGGGCCGACGCCCCCGCCGCCGCTGCTGAACTTCACCACCGTGTCGCCGTTTTTGATCTGCAGGAGCCGGTGGGGAGCAACCAGAATCTCCTGTTCTCCGCGCCGGATGTAGCAGCGGCTGATCGGTGAGGGCAGCCCGCCCTGGGCCCCGAACCCCTGCACCACGTCTCCGTCGGTGCTGCCCGTCGCCATCTGGCCGTCGGAGCCCTCGTTGACCGCCTCCCAGTAGATTCCCGGACCGCCCCGCCAGCGACCGCAGCCGGTCAGGTCGGGGATCATCTCCCACCTGCGCACCAGCCACGGAACCCGCGTCTCCTCTTCCTCGACGTTGCCACGATTGACAGCGCCCATCGTTGTGAGGCAGCTGACAGCCACGTACCCGTCGTAGCCCCACACGGCGCCGGCGCTTCCGTCGTAGTCGAAAGAGGTGCGCACGTAGCGCTCGCCGGTTCGGGGGTCCACGGCGAAGACGTAGTCCCCGCGGTGCTTGCCCCAAGCGGCGATCGACCGCTCGGGGACCGCCTTAGAGAGAGCCTCGAGAACGGCCTCCATGACCTGGACGCCGACGTTGACCGGCGACGCGCCGACCGTCGCAGGGTACTGGCAGTTGACGACGAGGCCCTCAGGGGCGACGACGTGGATCGGCCGGATGGTTCCCTCGTTGTGGAAGTCGGCGAGAGCAGGGTCGAACACCATGATCGCGGCCGCGACCGCGTTGCCGTAGGTGGCGGCGTAGATGCTGTTGATGAAGCCCTTGCGCTGCGCGTCGGAGCGCGAGAAGTCCAGCGTCATCTCCTCACCGGAGACCGTCACGTCGACCCGGACCCACACCGGCTCGTCGAGCTCGGTGCCATCATCGTCGGTGGCCGACTCGCCCGAGTAGCAGCCGTCGGGGATGCGGCGTATCTCCTCGCGGACGGCCGCCTCGGTGCGGCTCGTCATCTCGTCGACACAGGCGAGGACGGTGTCTTTTCCGTACTTGTCGAGCAGGGCCACGATCCGCTCCTCGGAGCGCTTGGTGGCGGCGATCATGGCGTAGTTGTCAACTCGGGTCCCCAGCGGCCATCGGACGTTGTTCCAGATCAGCTCCAGGACATCGCTGCGTTCCCGACCCGCGTCGACGACCTTGGTCGGCGGGATGCAGATACCCTCGGCGTGAATGTCGTAGCCGTTGGGGAAATACCCGCCGGGGAAAGAGCCGCCGGTGTCCTGCTGGTGCGCGCGCGCGAGGGTCCAGAACAGCAGCTCCCCCTCGTAGAAGATCGGACGGAAGAACCCCCAGTCCGGCAGGTGGCAGTTGTGGCCCCCGTGGTAGGGGTCGTTGGTGAGAATCACGTCCCCCGGGTTGAGGCGCCCGGAGAAGCTGTCCATCATCGAGCGCACCGCGAAGCCGCTCCCGAGGAACTGCACGGGAAGACCGACGGGCATGGCGACCGTTTCGCCGTTGGCCAGCCAGATGCCCACCGAGACGTCGTGGAGCTGTCCGATGAGGTAGTTCTGGGCGGTCCGGTCGATGATGTGGCGCATCTCCCGAGCGGTGGTCTGCAGGTAATGCCAGACCGTCGCCACGGTCACGGGGTCGGTCCTCGCCTCAGCCATGACAGTCACCCTCCCTTCGTGACAGGCGTCTTCGCTTGCCCTGCGGCCGCCTCGACAGCGCCGGACTCGACGCCGACCCTCTCGAGCAGGTAGTTCCTGAAGGCGTCGACGCTGCAGGTGAACCCTCTCGGTACCACCAGGGTCGTCGTCGGCTCCTCGACGATCGCACGGCCTGCGATCACATTGCCGGCCCTCAACCGGCTGCCGTCGTAGACAGGGGTGTCTTCGAAGCGCCCCTCCCACAGGCAGCGGCGGCTGGACTTGATGGCCGCCGACGCGTCCGCGCCGGCGGCCGCGACGCCTCGCAGCTCCAACGGCGCCCCGGCCGCGGTCGCCAGCAGGCGGAAGGTCAGGAACTGGGCCGGCATCCAGGGCATCGCGAAACTGTAGAGATCCTGGTGGCGATCGTGGAGGGCGGAGACGGCGCCATCGAGGGTGGCCGCGGTGACCGCTTCGTTCGAGAGTGGGACCTCGACCTCGTGGAACTGCCCGATGTATCTCATCTCGGCGGACCGGGCGAAGGTGAGGTCCGCGCCCTCGACGCCGAGCGGGGCGAACTCTTTGACCGCCTCGTGTTCCATCTCGGCGTAAAGGGCGGCGACAGCGTCGGGGTCGATCCGGTCGGCGCGGCTCACATGCGAGCGGGCGAAGTCCCGCCCCACGTTCATGCTCAACATGCCAAAGGCGCTGTAGAGAGCCGCGACCGACGGCACGAACACCGTGCCGATGCCCAGCTGGTCAGCAAGAAATGCTGCGTGCACAGGGCCCGCACCCCCACCGGCCACCATGGCGAAGTCACGGACGTCGAAGCCGCGCCGGGTGCACACCTCGGTTATCAGGTCCGCCATGTGCGCGTTGACCGTCTCGAAGATCGCCTGGGCGGCGCCCTCGACACCCATCCCCAGCCGCTCGCCCAGCGCACCGAGCGCCTCGGCGGCGCTCTTCTCCGACAAGGAGATCGACCCACCCAAGAAGTACTCCGCAGGGACATACCCGAGCAGGAGATCGGCGTCGGTCACCGTCGGCTCCACGCCGCCCTTGTCGTAGCACGCCGGGCCCGGATCGGCGCCGGCGCTCTGGGGGCCCACCCGCAGCAGCCCCAGCGAGTCGATCCACGCGATGCTTCCGCCACCAGCCCCGATACTGTGCACGTCCACCATCTTGATCGCCACACGATGGTCGCCCACCCAGCTCTCGGTGGTCGTGGGGATCTCGCCCCGGCGGATCGCGCAGATGTCGAAGCTGGTTCCGCCCATGTCGACCGAGATCAACTCTTTGCCGGCCAGCGGCTCGGCCAGGCTGAGCGCCGCGGAGGGCGCGGCAGCCGGACCCGAGCCCAGAAGGTACACGGCCCGACCCCGGCACTGGTCGACAGTCTGCACCAAGCCGTTCGCGAGCATCATCAGCAGGCTGCCGTCGAAGCCCCCCTCCCGCAGGCGGGCGTCGAGACGGTCGAGATAGCCGGCGACGACGGGCTGCACATAGGCGCTCACCGCGGTCGTGCTGAACCGCTCGAACTCCCTCCATACCGGCAGGATCTCGTGCGAGCTCGCCACCCGGCCGGCGCCGAAAACCTCCTGGCAGATCTCCGCGGCCCTCTTCTCGTGGGAGGGGTTGACGAACGAATACAAAAAGCAGACCGCGACCGAGGCCACACCCTCCGCCTTCAGCGTGTTTGCCGCGGCGCGCACAGCCTCCTCGTCCAGCGGCTGGATCACCTCCCCTGTGTAACGCACGCGCTCGGGCACACCGACACGCCAGCGCCTCGGCACCAAAGGCTCGTACGGCGGGACGAACACATTGAACATCGACACCCTCTGGTCCCGCAGGCCCCGGCGCATCTCGATCACATCACGGAAGTTCTCCGTCGTGACCATCCCGGTGGCGGCCCCCCGCCCCGTCAGCAGGGTGTTGATAGCCAGCGTCGTGCCATGGATGAGGATCTCGACGTCCCCGAGGAAGCCGCCCAGCCGCTGCCCGGCGGCCGCCGCGGCCATCTCCAGCGAGTCGAGGACCCCCACAGCGGGATCCGCCGGCGTCGTGGGAACCTTGAACTCGTGAACCGTCCCTGCCTCATCCAAAACCAGGCAGTCGGTGAACGTTCCCCCAACATCAATCGAAACACGTTTCACTCGACCCTCCCTCGCACCCCCTGCGGGCGGCCACCCCGAGCGCTCCGTTGCGCCTAACACTAGGTTAGGTTACTTCTTCGGATTCGATTGTCAACGTGGAGGTGAGTGTTCAGCTTGCCTGCGGTAGTGGGGGCATCCGGGGCTTGCCGTCGGACAGGTCGGTGAGGGCGGTGGTGGCTGGGATGCCGTTCTTGCGGGTGGTGGATAGGTAGCTGCGTGGGTGGGCGAAGCGCTCGGCGCCGTGCTTGTTGGGAACAGACCGCTGATCTTCCGATGCAAGTTCGTGGGCCGCAGGTTTCTCTGCCCGTCGTTGTTCGTCATCGGGGTTTGCAGGTCTAGATGTAGCGGAGGATGGACCTGCGGTGGGTGGCAAAGGCGGTGACAAGGTTGTAGGACTTGCTTGCGCTGGTCGTAGTCCCGCTCCCGGCCGGCGGGCGGGTCGGGGTTGGCAGCCTGGCCCTGGGCGACGAGGGCGTCGTAGCGGGCGGCCAAGGCCCGTTGGGCCTGCGGGGCGAGAGCTTTCAGGCCGCGAGCCCGGGCGTCATCGCGGGCGCGATTGATCTCCCTCCTGCTGGTCCGCGAGCGGGACTTCTTCGCCGCCGACCAAGCGGCGGTGGCCGTCGCCGGCTGACGACTAACCACGAGCCAGCGTTCCGCGGATCCCACCGAGGTCCCGGTCAGCGACCGGAGGGACACGGGCGCCGGCCCGCCCACGGGTATGGACGAAAAGACGGAATGGATTTCTGTGGCGCGGCCGCGGCCCGCAACCTTCTGCTCGGTCGTAATCTTCAGTCGTGGTTGGCAGGCCGGGAACGGAGGCGATGTCCGAGCCAGGCGGCCAGGTCGCTGTCGGGCGCCGGGTGTTTCTCGGCTTGATCGGCCTGGGCGCCGCTGGAGTGGTCTTGGGCGCCGGGGCGCAGCAGAAGATCGGCCGTGTGCTTGGATCCGGTTTGGCCAGCCTGCTTCCCGGCGGTGACCGTTTCCAGATCTATAGCGTCAGCGATTCCTTTCCGAGCATTTCTCCTGACTCTTACCGCCTTTCGGTTTCAGGACTGGTCGAACGGCCCGTCACCTTGACGCTGGCCGACCTGGAGGCCATGCCGTCGGTGAGTCTTGTGAGGACATTTCAATGCGTCACGGGGTGGCGGGTGCCCGGCGTTCACTGGCAGGGCGTTCGCCTCGGCGACGTCCTCGACGCCGTGGAGGTGAAGCCGACCGCGGTCGCGCTCGCCTTCGACTCCTATGACGGGGTGGACACCGAAAGCCTTACCCTCGATCAGGCTCGCCTCCCCGACGTGATCATCGCGTACAGCATGCTCGGCGGTCCTATTGCATCAGAGCATGGGGGTCCGGTCCGCCTCTACGTGGCGCCGATGTTCGGCTACAAGTCCCTCAAGTGGCTCTCAGCGATCCGGGTCGTAGACACCGTGGAGCCCGGATACTGGGAGCAGAACGGCTATCCCGCGAACGGGTGGCTCGACGGGTCCACCTCGCCGAGGGCATGACGAGGCCGCCGGCGGGGGCGCCATCAGCCCGCAGCGGACCCAGACAGGCCGCCAGCGCGGTGCGCGTTCTCCGTTTCGACTCGGTCCAAAGGACCGCTCACTGGGCGAACGCGACGCTGTTCGCGATTCTGATGCTGACGGCGCTGCCGTTGTACTTCGCCTCCATAGAGCGCCTGGTGGGCCGCCACGTTCTTATCGCCGAGATCCACGTCTGGGCCGGTGTCGCTCTTCCAATACCGGTTCTTGTTTCTCTCATCGGTCCCTGGGGGGCCCGCATGCGCCAAGATGTGCGGCGCATCAATCGATGGACCGAGGAAGAACTGCGCTGGGTACTGTCGTTCGGCCGGGGACACCGGCTGATGTTCGACAAGTTCAACCCGGGCCAGAAACTCAACGCCATATTTGTCGCGGCATCCATCGTGATCATGTTGGGGACTGGGTCGATCCTGAAATGGTTCAACCTATTCCCCGTCAGCTGGCGCACCGGGGCAACCTTCGTGCACGACGTCATGACCTGGGTGATCTTCTTCGCCGTGCTCGGTCACATCGCCTTGGCCCTGAGCCATCCGGCCTCCCTTCGCTCAATGCTCCGAGGATGGGTCACCGAAGATTGGGCCGAACAACACGCGCCGCGATGGCTCGAAGAGCTGGGCAAGACAGGGCTCACCCAACGCGATCCTCGAAGTGACCCAGATACAGCCCGCTAGAGGGCTCAACCGCTTTGTCCTCAGAGCGGCTGCGTTCGCTGCACGGGCACGGCCGCCCTGGGCTCCGACGCGGCGCCGTCACCAGGCGGCTGTGCGGCGGCCCGTCGCTGGGCGATGTCGGCGACGAGTGCCCGAAAGGCCCGCTCGGTGAGGGGGTAGGCGACCATGACGGCCGCGGCGGCGAGCACCAGGACGCCAGGGAGCCCGCCGGCTGCGAGCCGGATGGACTGCAACGCGGTGTGGGTCTGCGCCGGCGCGCTGGCCGCGTAGCCGCCGAAGCTGATGGTGTAGGCGGCGATGGCACCCCCAACCCCGAGGCCGACTTTGGAGGTGAAGGAGAAGATGGCGTAGTTGAGTCCCTCGGCGCGCACTCCGCTGTTCCACTCGCCGTAGTCGACGGTGTCGGCGACCATCGCGTAGAGCACGATGATGATGGCGCCGGTTCCGAGGCCGAGGAGGCCGAAGCAGGCGATGCCCAAGGCCGGCAGGCGGGCAGGCGAGAGGGCGATGCCGGCTCCGGCCGAGACGCAGAGAGCGCCGGCGGTGAGGTAGATGGCCTTCTTCCCCACGATGCCGGCTGCCCGTGGGACGACCAGGGCGGCGAGGATCATGCCGGCGGTCTGGGCGACGGTGATGACGACGAAGAGGCTGGTGTCACCGAGGACGTCTTTGGCGTAGTAGATGCCGACGGTCTGGGCGCCGAAGACGCCGGTGTAGAGCGCCAGGCTCGATGAGCAGAGGATCACCAGCGGCCGGTTGTGCCGGAGCATCCGGAGGGTGGCGCGGATGCTAAACCGCTTTGCGTCGCGTTGCACCGTCTCGCGGGTGGCGGCGAAGCACCAAACGTAGATGGCCACGCCTACGACGGCGAAGATCGCGACGGTGACGGTGAGCGAGTGCTGCAGGTCGGCGGCGTGCGACAGCTCGGGAGCGATCACTGCCGCGATGACGAGGATCGCTGCCGCGGTGAAGATCATCCGCGCCGTCGACAGCCGGGCGCGGTCGGTTGGCTGCTGGGTCATCGCAGCGGCGAGGGACCCGTAGGGGATGTTGACGGTGCTGTACGCGGCTTGGAACAGGGCGTAGGAGACATAGGCCCAGACCAGCTTCCAAGCGGGCGACAGCCCGTGGGGGATGGAGAAGACCACCACGAGAAGGGCGAGGAGCGGCACCGATCCGAACAGCAGGTAGGGGCGGAACTTCCCCCATCTGGTGGTGGTCTCATCGGCGATGCGACCGGCGGCGAGATCGGTGAACCCGCCGAGGACGCGAACGACGAGGAACAAAGTGCCGGCTTCGGCGGCAGGGATGCCTGCGACGTTGGTGTAGTAGATCAACAAGAACGCCGAGGCCATGGAGAAGGTGAGGTTGTTGGCGGCGTCGCCCACCCCGTAGCCGGCGTACTGGGCGATGCGCAGCCTTTGTGGCTGGTCCGAGCCGGTCACGGCGTTTGGCTCCACCGCTGTCGCAGGTGGGCGACGGCGGCCTTGGGGCGCCGGTCGCGGGTGAAGACGCCTTTCTTGTTGCCGTCGACTCGCATGATCCCCGAGGAGGTGGCGAAGTCGGCGAAGTGCCAGATCTGCTCGCCGACGACGGCGTCGACCCGGTCGAAGACCCGGTGCGACATCTCGAGCAGGGCGGTCTGGTACTCCTCGCTCCAGGGGCCCGGCACCACGTCGTGCAGTCCGGCGAGGGTGTCGGCGCCGTACTCGGTCATGATGATCGGCTTGTCGTGCTTGGCAGCCCAGGCCCGCAGTTCTGCTTCGAGGTGGGCTTCGGCGTCGGCGAGGTCGCCGGTGTCGACGTACCAGCCGTAGTAGCGGTTGAGCAGCAGCACGTCGAACAGGTCGGAGATGACGTCTTTGTCCGGGGGGGCGAGCATGACGTTGGCGAAGCCGACCGGGCGGGTCGGGTCGAGCGCTCGGGCCTGGGCGGCGAGCGGCTCGAAGTAGGCCCGCGAGGCTTGCGTGTCGGACTCGGGTTCGTTGGCGATGCTCCAGGCGACCACGCAGGGATGGTTTTTGTCCCTGGCGATCAGCTCGGCGATGGCGCGGCTGTGGGCCTGCTGGGTGGCGGCGTTGACGGTGTTGTCGGAGAAGGTGGCGAACCCCTGGGTGCCGAAGATGCCGCCGCCGAGGCCCATGTTGAGCCCGACCGCCGGGGTCTCGTCGATCACCACCATCCCGCGGCGATCGGCGTAGTCGAGGACCTCCTCGGCGTAGGGGTAGTGGGAGGTGCGGAACGAGTTGGCGCCGACCCATTCCATGAGGGCGAAGTCGTGGACCATCCACACGTCGTCGTGGCCCTTGCCGCGGATGGGGGTGTCTTCGTGACGGCCGAAGCCGCGGAAGTAGAACGGCTCCCCGTTGATCAAGAACCGGGCCCGGTCGACCTCCACGCTGCGGACGCCGACCGCCAAAGGGTAGGAGTCAACCAACGCGGACCCGTCGCGAAGCTCGACGGTCAGCTGGTAGAGGTAGCCGTCGCCGGGCCGCCACAGGTGGGGGTTCTCCACCCTGAGGACCCCCTCGGCTCCTGACGCCCGGGCTGTTTGCGCGCCGGTGGCGTCGGTGAGACTGAGCTGGGTGTCGAGCTGCTCTGCGCCGGGGCCGGCCACCTCGATCCGGTAGGAGACGGTGCCGTCCTCCCCGTCGAGGCCGGTGCGGGTCGTGATGTCCTCGATGCGGGCGGCCGGGGTGGCGGTGAGCCAGACGTGGCGGTGCAGGCCGGCGTAGTTGAAGAAATCGTGGAAGTAGCGCTGCCGGCGGCCGCCCGGGGTGTCTTCGACGTAGCCGGGCGGGATGGACTGCCAGGTGAGCACGTTGCTTACGGCCACCGTGACCCGGCTCTCCTCGCCGGGGGCGGCGACGGCGGTGATGTCGGCCTCGAAGGGGGTGTAGCCGCCCTCGTGGGCGGCCACTGTTCGTCCGTTCACCCAGACCTCCGCGCTATGGGTCGCGGACCCGAACCGTATTCCGATGCGCCGGCCGGCCCACCCCGGGGGGACCCGGAATGTTGTCTCGTACCAGGCGTCGCCGACGTGGTCGCGCACCGCCGGATCGGGGAGGACGTCGTTGTAGCTGGAGGGGACCGGCATCTCCACTGCTGCCCGCGGGAGCTGCTCCCACCATCGGTCGCGACGGCCCGTCCCGCCCGGGTCGAGCATGAACCGCCATAGGCCGTCGAGCGACCTGCGTTCCCTGGTGGGGCTGTCTTTGGGGGCGAGCACGGCAGCCTCGTTCTCAGATCGGCGGGCTGGGGCGGGGATGGCGAACCCGGGCGTGGGCAGCCGCGGCGATCTGCTCGACGCAGTCGTCGGGGTCGAGCGCGGTCGAGTCGAGGATCAGGTGGTACCAGCACGGGTCGAGGCCGTTGGCCCCGTAGGCCCTACGGACATAGCCGATCCGGGCGCGGTCCTCGACGCGCAGGTGGTGTTCGGCGGCCTGACGGTCCAGACCTTGGAGGGTCATGGCCTGGCGGACCCGCGCCTCTTGGGGGCCGCGGAGCAGGACGTGCAGTGCCCAGGGCACCGAGCGGAGAACGACCATCCCGCCGTGGCCGAGCAGCACCCCTCCCCCGGTGGCGGCGTCGGCGAGGAAGTCTTCGATGCACGCGCGCAGGCGCCGCTCGGTCGCCTCCAGCGGCTCGGCCGACGTTCGGGCGAGGGCGGCGCCGATGATCGGCGCACGTCCCAGGCCGCCGGCCAGGCGTTCGCCGCTTTGGTGTGGTCCTTCGGCGACCTCCGCGACCGCCTCCGGAGGTTCGCCGCTGCGTCTGGCAGCCAGCGCCGGGATGTCCCGCCCCAGGAACGTCACGCCGAGGCGAGCCGCCAGGCGGGGGCCGATGACGCTGCCACCGGCACCGTAGAGGGCGGCGATCGTCACCAGCGGCCGCCGGCTGCCGGGTGCTCCGGCGCGGCCGTCATCCGGGGCCGGCTCGCCACCCGGTGGCGTCGACATCGTCATGGTTCGGCCGGTGTCGGAACGGCCGGCGCATTGCCGACCGTCCGCTCCAGGGCGTCGAGCAACCGGACGACGCGTTCGCGAAGCTCGGCGAAGACCGCGACCTGCTCAGCCGAAGCGACGATCGGCTGGCCTGTCGAGATGCCGCCCAGCAAGGCCAACGCGTCATCGAGATCCGGTGCCGCACCCAAAGCGACCAGACCGAGGGCCGCCGCGCCGAGCGCTGTGCCTTCCTCGTCGCCAACCACGACCATCGGCCGGTCGAGCGCGGCCGCCATCAGCTCCCGCCACAATGCCGAGCCGAACGCTCCCCCGGTCGCCCGCACCGAGGCGATCGGGTAGCAGCGGTCGACCCGATCGAGGAGGAAACGCATCTGCAGGCACACCCCTTCCATCGCGGCGCGCCGCAGGTGCGCGGCGCGATGCTCGTGGCGCAGCCCGAGATAGGCGCCGGCGAGGTCCCGGCCCCAGAGCGGCGCCCGTTCGGGGAAGAGGAACGGCAGCATCACCAAGCCGTCGCTGCTGTCGGCGATCGGCCCGGCCGGCTCCCGCCCCGACCCGCCGCCGGGCGCGAAGCCGTCACCGGTGGGGGAGTCGGCGCCGAAGGCATGCCCGGTCCATCGCAGGACCTCCGCACCGTTGGAGATGGCCCCACCGACGACCCACAGCGGCTCCGCGAGGGCGTAGCAGAACAGCCGGCCGTGGCGGTCGGGGCGGGGTCCGTCGACGGCCACCCGGATCGCGCCGCTCGTCCCGAGGGACAGACCGGCGACCCCAGGGGTGATGGCTCCGGTGCCGAGGTTGGCGAGCGGCCCGTCGGCGGCCCCGACCGCCACCGGGGTGCCGGCCGGCAGGCCGACCGTGGCCGCCACCCGACGGTCGAGGCGAAGCACGGCGGTCGTGGCCAGGATGTCCGGCAGCCGTCCCCGATCGACGCCGCAGGCGTCGAGAGCGAGCGGGCTCCAGTCCCGGGTCGACACGTCGAGCAGCCCGGTCCCCGAGGCGGAGGACACTTCGGTGGCGAGCGTGCCGGCGAGCCACAGGATCAGGTAGTCCTTCAGGCCGACCCACCACCGAGCCGCCGCCCACGTCTCCCGGTCGCGGTGGCGGAACCAGGCCAGCTTGGCCAGCGGGGTCATCGGGTGGACCGCGGTGCCGGTGGTCTGCTGGAGGTCGAGCGCCACGGGCCGGCCGGCGAGATCGGCGGCCTCGTCGGCGGCTCGGCCATCGGCCCAGGTGAGAAGCGGGGAGAGCGGCCGGAGGTTGGCGTCGAGGGCCAGCAGGCCGTGCATCGCCGCGCTGAGCGACACCCCGAGGACCTCGGCGGAGCCGGTCGACGCCACGCACTCGGCGAGCGCGGCGGTCGCTGCGCTGACGATGACGGCCGGGTCCTGCACCTCTTGTCGGGGTGCTGGGCGCAGCAGGGGGTACTCGCGGATCGCCGTCGTCCGCCACGGCGCGCCGATCCCGAACGCGACGGCCTTGACGCCGGTCGTCCCCACGTCGAGGCCGATGGCCACCTGGCCGGGGACGCGGGTCATCCTTTCAGCCCTGCGAGCTCGTCGCACTGCTCGGCCACCGCGGTCACCACCGCGTCGTCGGCGCCGAGCTGCGGGTCGAGGGCGTCGAGCACCCTTCGCGCCGCATCCGAAAGGGGACCGGCGACCAAGGGGACGAGCTCCCCGGCGCGCACGTCGTGGACGGGCCCGGCGAGGCCGCGGAGGTGGCACAGCCACGCGGCGAGGATGCGGGTCGCGGCGGTGGGCACGCGCCCGGCGGCTCGCTCTGCTCGGAGAGCCGGCAGGACCCGGATCGGAAGCTTCTGCGACCCGTCTTCGGCGATGCGGGACAGCGAATCGTGCATCCTTGCGTTCGCGAACCGCTCGACCAACGCGGCTTCGTAGGCGGCGACCTCGCCGTCGGTCTGGTCCAGATGGGCAGCCGCTGTAGCCCACCACTGTTGCACCCAGTCCCGGCAGCGCTCGTCGGCGATGGTTTCGGCGACACTGTGATGGCCGATGAGCGGGCCGGCATAGGCGAGCAGCGAGTGGGCGCCGTTGAGGAGCCACAGCTTGCGGTGCTCGTAGGGGGTGGCGTCGTCGGTGAACGTCGCCCCAGCCTCCTCCCAGCGGGGCCGGCCGGCGGGGAACGTCCCGGCGAGGACCCACTCGCTGAACGGCTCGGTGACGACGGGCGCCAAGTCGCGCCGGCCGTTCGCCTTCGCCGCCGTCTCGATGTCAGCTGTGCCCGCCCGCGGGGTGATGCGGTCCACCACGGTAGTCACCACCGCCGTCGACTGCTCGACCCACTCGGCCAGGGCCTGGTCGACCAGGCGTGCCAAGTCGGCGACCACCCGGTGGGCAAGTTCGCCGTTCCCTGGCACGTTGTCGCAAGGCACGAGCGCCAGCGGACCGCTGCCTGCCGCGCGGCGGGCAGCCAGGCCGGCCACCAGCCGAGCCGGCGCCGTTGTCACCGAAGCCGCGATGTCGTCGCGCAGGCGGGCGACGTCGGCGGCGACGTCGCCTCGTGCCGCGTCCAGGCCGCCATCGGGTCCCCGGCAGTAGCCGGCCTCGGTGACCGTGATCGTGATGACCGCCACCCGTGACGCGGCCACGTTGGCCAGCCACGCGGCGTGGTCCGTGCCGCTGTTGGCCTCGGACACGCTGGCGACGACCTCTGCGATATCGCGCTGCGGGCCCCGCTCGAGGAGCGTGTACAGGCCGTCTTGGGCCGCCAACGCGGCGGCCAGCTCGCCGCCGTGCCCGGCGAACGCCGCGTAGCCCCATTCGTCGGCGTCCGGCGCGTGGTCGGTGTACCACGCCTGATGGGCCCGGAAGAAGTTGCCCAGCCCCAGATGCACCAGACCGACCGGGGCCGCCCGGCGTCCATCACCGCCCGACCGACGGAGCAACGGCGGTGCCGCCGTCCCTCTCACCGTCACAGCTTGAAGACCCGGGTCGGTTGTCGGACCACCAGATCGGCGGCGATGACAGCGGCCTCGGCCTCCTCGAGGCGGTGCTCGGCGACCAGCCGGGCCAAGAAGCCGGCGTCGAGGCGGCGGGCCATGTCGTGACGGGCGGGGATCGAGCAGAACGCCCGGGTGTCGTCCACGAATCCCGACGTGCGGGTGAACCCGGCCGTCTCGGTCACCGCGGCCCTGAACCGGCCGATGGCGTCGGGGGCATCGAGAAACCACCACGGCACCCCTACGTAGACCGACGGGTAGAAGCCGGCCAGCGGGGCCAGCTCGCGCGACCAGACCGTCTCGTCGAGGGTGAACACGACCAGGTGGAAACCCGGGTGGGTGCCGAAGCGCGCCAGCAAGGGGCGCAGCGCGTCGGTGAACTCGATCCTGGTCGGAATGTCCGCGCCGACGTCGCCGCCGAAACGTGCCGCGGTCGGCGGATGGTGGTCGCGGCGCACGCCGCAGTGCAGCGACATAACCAGCCCGTCATCACACGACATGCGTGCCATCTCGAACAGCATGTGCCGGCGGAAGGCGGTGGCCTCGGTTTCGGTCACCTCACCGGCGAGCGCAGACCGGTAGATGCGGGTCGCGTCGTCGTCGCCGAGCGGGTCGGCTCGCGCGTCAGCGTGGCTGTGGTCCGCCGACGTCGCGCCGTGGGAGGAGAAGTACCGACGGCGGCGCTCGAGCGCTTCGAGATATCCCGGGTAGTCGCCGGTGTCCACCCCGGCCACCTCGCCCAGGCGCCGGACCGACTCCCCCCAGCCAGGACGTGCCGGCTCCAAGTAGCGGTCCGGTCGGAACGCCGGGATCACCCGTCCCGACCACGAAGGATCCGCAGCCAGCGCGGCGTGGGCCGACAGGTCGTCGCAGGGATCCGCGGTCGTGGCCAGCACGCTGATGTTGAACCGCTCGTAGAGGGCACGGGGCCGGAACCCGTCGGCGGCGAGACGCTCGGCGACCTGGTCGAAGATCGCATCGGCGGTCCCCGCCGAGGGGGGCAACGTCACCCCGAAGATCTCGGCCAGCTCCGCTTCGAGCCACAACCGCACCGGCGTCCCGGCCAAGATCGCCCACCGCTCGCACAGCCGCCGCCACACCCCTCGGGCCGCCGCCTCGGGCAGTGGACCCTGACCGACGCCCAGCTCCTCGAGCGTTACCCCGTCAGCATGCAGCAGCCGGGTCACGTAGTGGTCCGGGGTGACGAACAGGCTGGCCGGGTCCGAGAACGGCCGGTTGTCGACCAGCAGGCGAGGGTCGACATGACCGTGCGGGCAGACCAACGGAAGCGCGGCCACCTGTTGATAGAGGCGCCGAGCGACGGCCCGCCGGTCGGCATCCCCGGGTAAGAGCCGGTCGGGATGAATCCCGAGCAGGGGATTCGCCAGCGTCACCTCCCCATAGTGGTGCCGGACGCCTGTTGCCGCAACCATCGCGAGCGGCGCCGTGGAGTTGCAGCGACACCCTCTGTGTCAACCCTGTAGCGAAGAAACCCGGACTCGTTGCATCTGGTGAAGCTGTTTGTCGCACGCCCATCGGAAGGGGACCGCCTAACCTCGAATGGCGCACTATGAAACGCTCCTCTGCTGCCGACCCCCGGCCTGTCCGTCGCGCCCCTCGGGAAGCCGGCGGCGATCACGGTCGTGACACCGGGTCCCTCACGGCGGAGGATCACGCAGAAACCCGTATGGCCGGTCCGTCGGTGGCCGCGCGACCGCCTTCTCCCGGTGGGCGGGCGGGGCCCGGCCGGCGGGCGGCCACCACCCGCTCCGAGCTCGAGGAGGTCGCCCTCGAGCTGTTTGCCGAGCGGGGGTTCGCCGCGACGACGGTGGACGACATCGCGGCCGCCGCCGGGATCGCCCGGCGGACCTTCTTTCGCTACTACCCGTCGAAGACCGACCTGGTGTGGGGCGACTTCACCGGGGAGCTCGACCGGTTGCGGGCCCGCCTGATGTCGACCGACCCTTCCGTGCCCGTGATGGAGGCAATCCACCGAGAGGTGATCGCCTTCAACCGGATCGAGCTGGGGCAGGAGGCCGCCCACCGGCGGCGGATGTCGCTCATCCTCGGGGTGCCGACGTTGCTCGCCAACTCGACCCTGCACTTCGCCGAGTGGCGCGCAGTGCTGGCGGAGTTCGCGGCGGAGCGCCTCGGCCTCGGGCCCGGCGACCTCCTCCCCAACGTGATCGCTTACAGCGCCCTGGGTGCCGCCCTCGCCGGCTACGAACAGTGGCTCAAGGACGATGCCGCGGATCTCGCGGCTCTGCTCGACGATGCCCTCGGGGAACTGGCGGCCGGCTTCCGACAGCGGGAGGCGCCGACGAGCCGCACGGCGCCGGGGCTCAGCGCCCGGGGGTCGACGGTGCGAAGGCGGCGGCGGCGGGCACCGCCCTGAGCGGACCGTCGGGCCCAACAGTGCCCAGGCGGCGCTCGAAGCCGGGAGGAACGACGAGGTCCTCGCGGCGCAGGTCACCGATCGAACCGCGGCCAAGGCCGACCAGCGCCGAGCCGAGGCCGTCGCGGACCAGGTCGAGTACGTTCTCCACCCCCGCCTGCCCGTTGGCCGCCAACCCCCATAGATAGGCGCGGCCGATCATCACCGCCTGGGCGCCGAGCGCAAGCGCCTTCGCGACGTCCGATCCGCGGCGGATCCCGCCGTCAAGCAGCACCTCGACCCGGTCGCCGACCGCCTCGGCGATGGCCGGCAGGGCGCGGATCGAGGCCGGGGTGCCGTCGAGGTTGTTGCCCCCATGGTTGGACACCGAGATGGCGGTAACGCCAGCGTCCACGGCCCGCTCGGCCTCGTCGACCCGCATCACGCCCTTCAGCATGAAGGGGGCGTCCCCCCACTGCTCGCGCAACCAGGCGACGTCGTCCCAGCTCGGCATCGGGGACTGCGACCACTCCCTGTAGGCGCCGAGGAAGGTCGGCCCCGGGACGCCCGGGGCGGCGGCCATGTTGGGCACCGTCAGGTCGGGGAGGCGCCTGGTCTTCGCAAACTCCCACAACCAGCGGGGCTTGAGCATCACCTGCGGCACGTAGCGGCGGAGGGCCTCGAAGTCGATCCTCTCGGGGATGAACGGGCTGCCCCAGTCCCGCCCGTAGGCGAACGACCAGTCGAGAGTGACGATGAGCCCGACGGCTCCTGCCCTCCGGGCCCGCCGCATGCGGGCGGCCATCTCCTCGCGGGTGCCAACCCAGTAGATCTGGAAGAAAGTCTTTGGGTTGGCGCCGACGACCTCCTCGACGGGTTTGCTCGCGAAGCTGGAGAGGCCCATGGCGACGCCGCGGCTTGCGGCCGCCCGGGCGACGGCAACCTCGCCGTCGGGGTGCACCGCCTGGACGCCGGTGGGGCTGATGAGTACCGGCATCGAGACCTCTTGGCCCATCACGGTGGTCGCCAGCCGGCGCTCGTTGACAAGCCCGGCTGTGCGGGGCGCGAAGCCCAACTCGGCGAACGCGGCAGTGTTGTCCTCCGCCGTGACACCACTCTCGGATCCCGCGATCAGCGCTCCGTACACGCCCTTCGGCAGCCGCCGCCTGGCGCGTCGCTGCGCCTCCGCCACCGTCTCGAACCATGCGTTCCCCACAAGACCTCCCCTTCGCAACGTCGACCTGACGCGGCACCCCCTCCTCGGTGCCAGAAAGGTTAGTACATGTCCCCACGCAGATGGCACTCGGTGCCACTAGCCGTGTCGGTGGGAGAGCCGAGGGCCCGGGAGGGTGCCATGCCGGGGAGCCCGGCCGGACCGTCCGCCGTGGCCGTCTATCCGCCTAGCAGTGTCACGACGAAACGTGTTCCTCTGCCTTCGACGCTGGCCGCCGCCACCGTGCCCCCGTGCGCGTGGACCAGGTCCGCCACGACGGCAAGACCGATCCCGCTGCCGGCTCTCCCCGTCGCCGCCCTCCCCCTCCAGAACCGTTCGAAGACGTGGGGGATCTCGTCGTCCGGAATCCCGACACCCGTGTCCTCGACGGAGAGCTTCGCCTCTCCCCCCTGGGGAGCCACGGCCAGCTTCACGCGGCCGCCGGTCGGGGTGAACTTCATCGCGTTGGTCAGCAGGTTGGCGACGACCTGGTACAGCCGGGTGGCGTCGCCGTTGACGACGGCAGGCTCGAGTTCGCACCTGAGCATGAGGCCGGCGCGCGCCATCTCCGCTTCTGTCGACGCCGCGGCATCGGCGGCCACGACCGACAGATCGACCGGGTGGCACTCGAGGGAGAGGGCTTCGATGTCCGCGCTGGCGAGGACCTGCAGATCCTTGACTATCCGGGAAAGACGCAACGTGTCGTCGAGGAGCGACGAGAGGCTCCTCGTGTCGACGTCGATGACACCGTCCACCATGGCTTCGAGCGAGGCCTGCAGGACGGCGACCGGCGTTCGTAGCTCGTGGGCGACGTCCGCCGCCAGGCGGCGCCGCAGCAGTTCATGGCACTCGAGGCTTCCCGCCATGGCGTTGAAGGCGTGGGAGAGCTCGACGATGTCGCCCGTCCCCGACGGGGTCGCGACGCGCACGGAGCGCTCGCCCGACGCCACCGCCCGGGCCGCCTCCACCAGCCGGCGCACCGGGACGGTCATCCTCCGGGACAGCAGTATCCCAACACAGGCAGTGAGCAGGGCGACGCCCACCGCGCTCCAGCCGACCGCTCCCACAAGAGCCGCCCGCACGCTCGATCCGATCCGGCCGAAACCCCGCCGGCCGACCTCCACCCGCACGGTGCCGACCTGGGTGGCTCCGTCATCGACGGGGAACGTGAGCGCCGGGCCGAAGACACCGGCCCGAGCGGGAGCGGCCGACTCCACCAGCCGGCCGGAGTTGTCGAAAACCTCGACCTCGAGCCCCCCGGCGGTCGCCAGGGCGAACAGGTCGGACAGTCGGGCCGCCTGCCAGGAGCCCGCCCTCGAGTAGGAGACGCCGAGCGCCGACGCCACGGCGCGGCCCATGGCCAGATCCTGCTCGGAGGAGACATCGGTCCCCTCGGTGTCCACCAGGTGGATGGTGATGAAGGCGAACAGGCCGAGCGACGCCAGCGCCACCAGCGCCATGGTGGCGGACAGCCGGCGGGCGAGCGACGAGCGCGGGCGGGCGAGCGACGAGCGCGGGCGGAAGACCCGGGCGACGGGGCGTCGAGACGTGGCGTCCAGTGCCGACAGGAGCGACATGCGGGCGTCACCGATCCCGGCTGAGCCGCAGGCGGTACCCGCTCCCGTATACGGTTTCGACTATCCGCGGGCTGGCGAGGTCGGCTTCGATCTTGTGCCGCAGGTTCTTCACGTGGGAGTCCACGGTTCGCTCGTAGCCGTCGAACTCGTAGCCGCGAACCTGGTTGATCAGCTGGAGCCTCGAGAAGACCCGCCCGGGCGACGAGGCGAGCACGCGCAAAAGCTTCCACTCTGTCGGGGTCAGCTCGACCGGTTTGCCTCGTACAGACAGCTCCCGGCGCCCGTGGTCGATCACCAGCTCGCCGCCGCCGAGCGACCAGCGCTCCTCGGCCGGGGTGAGCCGGCCTCCCCGGCGGAGAACCGCCTGGGTGCGCAGGACCAGCTCCCGCGGGCTGAAGGGCTTGGTGATGTAGTCGTCGACGCCCATCTCGAGGACGCTGATGCGGTCCTGCTCGGAGTCCCTGGCGGTGATGACCAGGATCGGGACATCGCTCATGGCGCACACCTCTTGGGCCACGTCCTCGCCCGGGACGTCGGGGAGGCCCAGGTCGAGCAGCACCACGTCGGGGCGGGCGTCCCGGGTGAGCGTTATCGCCTCCGCGCCCGACCCGGTGGACAGCACGGACATGCCCTCCCGCTCGAGGTAGAAGCGCAGCAAGTCCCTGAGCTTGGTCTCGTCCTCGACGACCAGCACCGTCGCCGACATTGGCACCCCTTCTCGACCCACTAACCAGCTGCCCGGTCAATCTTCGCGCATCGGGACAGCTTGGCGGTAGGAAAGCGCGAACGTCGGATGCCGGGCGAACCCTGGGCGTTGCGGGGCGCCGGCCGCAGCCGGTGCACGATCGGCGTGCGCTCCCCAGCCGGCCGTTCTATATCTCGCGGCGGTCGAAGCTGAGGATGGCGGCTCCGAGCACGGCCACGAACCAGACGCCCACCCACGCCAGGTAGACCCAGCTCGGAGGGGATCGTGTGAAGAAGGGGTTCTCGTTTTGTCCCAGGGAATGCGCCCGAAGAAGTGACGGCGGCTCGAGGTAGTAGATGGCGCCATGCCAGAGACCGTCGGTGGGCAGGACCACCCGGCTGATGCGGCCGATGGTGCGCAGGGCGCCGATGCCAAAGGTCGTGCCGAGGAATCCGACGACCCCCGCGAGCCAGGCAGCCCCGAAGAGAGCGATGCCCACCACTCCGGCGGCGAGAGTGGACATGCGCGTGCTCAGGAGCAGGGCGAGGGTGAGGAGAAGGAGCCCCTCGGCGAAGAGGTAGACGGTCGTGAGGACGGGATTCGGGGGAAGGTACCCGCTGACCCAATCCACGACGCCCATCTCCAGGACGGACACGGCCGCTGCGTAGCCGGCGAGGAGGGCCGCGAGGCCGAGCCACTTCCCGATGATGACCTCGCCTCGCCTGATCGGTCGCGTGACCACGGTCATGAGGACGCCCGATTCGATCTCGGAGGCCACCGAGGGGGACGCGATGGCCGAGGCGCTGAGGGCCACCACGAAGCTGAACATGAACATGAAGAGAATCAGCGATTGCGGTAGCGCCAAGGTCGATTCGCCGCTGGTCAGCGCGCCGCCGTGGGCGAGGCGGTCGAACCCCCAGGCGCTGAGGCCCACCATGGCGACGGTGATGCCGACGAGGGCCGCCAGAAGCCGGCGTCGGGCGGCCTCTCGGATGGTGAGGGCGGCGATGGTGCGGATTCGGTAGATCATTTTTCCTGGAGAAGCTCGAGGAAGCGCTCTTCGAGGTTCTGGTGCTCGGGTATGACCGCCTCGACTCTCCCGCCGCCGGCGACGATGAGGTTGACCAGATCGGCGATTGCGTCGGGGTCGACGCCTTCGACGGTGGTCCATTCCCCTTCGGTGCGCCAGGCGCCGAACGCCGACAGGCCGGTGGTCCAGCCTGCGGGCGCGGCGCTGAGCTTGAGCCGGACCCGGCTGTGGCGCCCCAGGAGCTCGGAGAGCGAGCCCGAGGCGACGACCGCCCCTTTGTCCAGGACGGCTACGCGGTCGCAGAGCTGCTCGGCCTCCGCGAGCAGATGGGTGTTCAAGAAGACGGTCACGCCCCGCTCCCTGAGGTCGCGGGTGATCTGCCGGACGTGGTGGCGTCCGACGGGGTCCAGCGCGCTCGTGGGCTCGTCGAGGAAGACCAGGGCGGGGCCGCCGAGGAGGGCGACCCCGAGACCGAGCCGCTGCTGCATCCCCTTGGAGAACCCGGCTACCCGGTCGCCGGCGCGCTCGGCGAGGCCGACGGTCTCCAGGGATTCGCTGATCGACTGCTCCCACGACGGGCGAGGCAGCTCCAGCAGCCGGCAGTGCAATCGCAGGACCTCGGCTGCGGTCAGCCAGGGCTGGAACCGGAACATCTCCGGGAGGTACCCGATGCGCCGGCGCGTGCGACGGTCCCCGACGGGAGCTCCGAGGACCATCGCCTCCCCGGCGGTGGGCTTGACCAAACCCAGGAGCATCTTGATCACCGTCGTCTTGCCGGCGCCGTTGGGTCCGAGGAAGCCGAATATCTCACCGCGGCCGACGCTCACCGACAACGACTTCACGGCGACCGTCCTGCGGTATCGCTTGTGCAGGCCGAGGGTGTGAATGGCCGGCGATACTGACGGGCGCGGGGACCCCGTGGTCGCGGCACCCTCACCCGGCGCCGTCGCCTGTGGCACGCCGCCGGCGGCCACAAGGCCGTCGCTCTCAGCGGAGCTGGCCTGCCACATCCAGGACGCTTTTCTGGCCGAGCAACCCCGCGACCATGTGCACCAGGCCGGATCCGTCTTCCCACACGACCCCCGACATGACGCCGGAGGGGTCGGCCATGAGGACGCCGGGCCAGCCGTCGACGCGCACGGATGTGGCGCTCATGCCCTTGGGCGCGGGGATCGGCAGGACCGTCGAGGCGTTGCCGAGCAGGCGGATCTCCTGGGCCAACTCGGGTGGAATCCCCGGGCGGGACATCAGGAACCTCTCGATCTGGCCGATGGTGGCGCCGGCCGACGACGCCGTTGGCCTCGGCGTCACGAGCACACCCATCGCGGGGATGTCCGAACCGCCCGACCGCGACCCGTAGCCGACGAACACGGCAGGCCCCGCGTGTACGACCACCGAGGCGCCGGCAAGCTTCCCCGCCGCGGCGTCAAAGGTGACCGTGGCGGTCACCCTGGGCTGGACGACAAACGTGGTCGCCGCACCCACCCCCGCGGGCAGGCGGGCGGGCAGCACGACCCGGACACCGCTGATCGCCTGCGCCGCGGCCGCCGATCCGACGCTGCGTGCCGACCCCGACGAGGTCCACCGCAGGCTCCCGAAGGGCAAGGAGCCCGAACCACTCGCTGTGGGGAAGCCACCGGGGCTGCCTGTGTCGCCGAGGCTCATCAACCCGGCGACGGCTCGGAGATCCTGGGCGTTGATCGCCACCGGAGCCACCCGGGTGGGGGCGAACACCCCGCTCAGCGTGGCACCAGCCGCGCTGCCCGCCACGACGACGGCCACCGACGCTGCGAGGACACCACCCCTCAGTGAGAGCCCGGCCAGCCGCCGCGGCGGCCACGAGGCCCGAGCCGGCCTGCGGGACGCAACCCCGCGGTCAGGCTCACCGACCCGGCGCTCGAAGTCCGACCACGCCCGATCGACGTCTGGCACCAGCTGCGGGGCCGACAACCGCCGGGCCGCGACGCTCGCGGTGTGCGCCATCGCCTCGCCCCGTGCGCGGCAGCGGGCGCAGCGGGCGATGTGATCGAAGGTCGAGTCCGCGATCGCGAACGGCTCATCCACAAGCCGTCGGAGCGTTCCGTCACTGGCATGACCCATGCTTCATCTCCTGGCAGAGAGCGGATTCCGCACGTCGCAACATCGTTCCCACCTGTCCCACCTTGACCCCCACCGCCTGGGCGATCTCCCCGTAGCTCATCCCTCCGTGACGCAAGACCAGCACGGCGGCCGACCGGGCCGGCAGCCGGGACAGCGCCCGGCGAAGCTCGGCGCGGGCCTCACGGTCCACCACGACATCCTCGGGGCCCGACACCGCCTCCTCCGCGGCGCTCAGCCGCTGCCGGCGCTCCCGCCGCCGCTCGCCGCGAATTACGTTGAGCGACGCGTGGACCGCCGCAACCCGCACCCATCCCGGTGCCCGCTCCACGTCACCGGCGAAGCGGCCGTGTGCCGCGAGGAAGACCTCCTGCGCCACGTCCTGAGCGGCGTGGAAGTCCCCCAGGACGCTCTGGGCCAGCCGGACGACGTGCGGGTAGTGCTGGCGGTAGAACTCCTCGAAGCCCGACGATGCCGCGGGACGCCCGCCGAAACCACTGGCATCCGCAAGCCGGCCGTTCCTCACCACCACCTATAACAGCACCGCGGCGGCGCAAAATGTGGCGGGCAATCCGCCGGCGTCTCGTGCGCTGGCGTCCCCCGCCGCAAGAGCGACCCGGGCTCCCGTGTCCGCCGTTGCGAAGTTCCGGGTCAGGCCAACCCCAGAGCCTTTTTCATCGCCTTGAGGTTGCCGCGCACGAACCGCGAGTACCGGTCGGTGAGCTCCTCTGCGGTCTGTCCTTCTGACTCCCCCACGTGGACGATCAACTCGATGCGGCTGTTCGACTCCCCCAGCGGGATGACCGCGATCGTCGACCGGTAGTCCTCTACGTCGGGTCGATCGACCATGGTGTAGGTGTAGGAGTACTGGGAGCTGGCAACCAACGCTTCCTTCACGACGCTGCCGTCGGCCATGGTCAAGATCCGGAGTGTCCGCGCCGGCTCCTCCTGCAGCTTCTCGTCCTGCACGACCACCGCCCACTTGCGGATGTTGGCGAAGTTCCCGATCACGTCCCATACCTCCTCGGCGGGTAGCGGGACGTCCTCGTACGTTGCGGCATCAGCCATGATTGTTTCTCCTGTAGACGATCCGGGCCATCGTAGAGGAGGTTCCGGCGAGCCCCGCAGGCTCGTCCCCCGGATCCGTACCGTCCCGGCCGTTATCGTCGGGCCCGTGACGAGGAGAAGATCGTGGTGGGGCTGGGGCTGGGAGGATCAGGCGATGACCGCCGAGCAGATCGACCGGCTCGGAGCAGCCGTCGCCGCTCTGCTCCCTGGCGTCGAGCGGCGGGCTCCATGCCCTTTGGAGGAGGCAAACCTGCCGCTTCCCACCCTCGAGCCGCCCCCCTCCATCGCTCCGCTGTGCTCCACGGACCGGCGGGCGAGGTCCAGTCATGCCTACGGTCGCAGCTACCGCGATGTCGTGCGGGGCCACCGCGGAGACTTCGCCGCAGCACCGGCGGTGGTGGCCTACGCCCGTTCGGAGGCCGACGTCGCGGCTGTCCTCGAGTGGTGCGCGGCGACGGGCACTTCGGTCGTGCCGTTCGGGGGCGGCACCTCGGTTGTGGGTGGGGTGGAATGCCCGGGCGCGGTGAGCTTGGACCTGACCGGGCTGAACCGGGTGGTCGACGTCGACCGCGCTTCGCGCGCCGCCCGGATCCAGGCCGGTGCCTATGGTCCCGGTATCGAGGACGGCTTGCGGCCCCACGGGCTCACCCTGCGCCACTTTCCTCAGTCCTTTGAGTGTTCCACGCTGGGCGGCTGGTTGGCGACGCGCTCGGGCGGCCACTACGCGACGGTCTACACGCACATCGACGACCTGGTCGAGTCGATCCGGGCCGTGACACCTTCGGGGGTGTGGGAATCGCGGCGCCTGCCCGGCTCGGGTGCCGGGCCGAGTCCCGACAGGATGCTGCTCGGCTCCGAGGGGATCCTGGGCGTGATCACCGAGGCGTGGGTGCGGGTGCAAGACCGCGTCCGGTGGAAGGCTTCCGCCGGCGTCCACTTCGCCACCTTCGAGCAGGGCGCCCTGGCGGTCCGGGCCCTCTCGCAATCGGCGCTGTTCCCCGCAAACTGCCGTCTGCTGGACCCCGGGGAGGCAGCCACCTCCGCAGGAATCTCCGATGGCAGCGCCCTGCTCGTGGTCGGCTTCGAGTCAGCCGATCATCCCGTCGATGCCGTCATGGCCAGAGCGGTAGAGCTGGCAGCGGACCACGGCGGACACCTCCCCGAAGGAGTCTCCACGAGCGGTCCCCAGCAGGACGCCGGCTCGAAGACGTCCGCCGATACGCCGTCGGAGGCGTCCGACGCTGCGGGCAGATGGCGGGCGTCGTTTCTCCGCGCCCCCTACGTCCGCGACGGCCTCGTGCAGCTCGGGGTGCTCACCGACACGTTTGAGACGGCCGTGACCTGGGACCGATTCCCGGCCCTCCACACCGGTGTCCGAGAAGCGCTGCGGCGAGCCTCGAAAGAGGTGTGCGGCGGGGGGGTCGTGACGTGCCGGTTCACCCACGTCTACCCCGACGGGCCCGCCCCCTACTTCACCGTGATGGCTCCCGCCAGGCGGGGAGGCGAGCTGGAACAGTGGGCGGAGATCAAAGCGGCCGCTTCTGAGGCGGTGCTGTCCCTGGGGGGTACGATCACCCATCACCACGCCGTCGGCCGAGACCATCGACCCTGGTATGACCGTGAGCGCCCGGAGCCGTTCGCGTCGCTCCTCAGCGCCGGCAAGCGCGCCCTCGATCCCGGCAACATCTTGAACCCCGGCGTCCTCATCTCCGCCTGACGGCGAGGCCCGCCGCGTCCAGCACCGCCGAGGGGACCGTGCCTCGAGCTCAGTCGGCTGCGAAGTCCGTGAAGGATCCGTGCCGCCCCGAGCCGGCCGCGAACCGTGCGGCGCCGGCGGATGCTTCGCCCGCCAGGGGAAGCTGGCCGTGGGCATACTCGGAGAGCAGCGCGGCGGGTTCGTCGAGGCCCTCGGCGGCGAGCAGCGACGCCCGGTCGCTCCGCATGCACACCTGCGGGAAGGCGGCCAGTTGCCGGGCCAGATGCTGCGCGGCCGCCAGTGCCTGCCCGGCCGGCACCACGCGGTTCGCCAGTCCGAAGGACAACGCCTCCTGGGCGTCGACCGCCCGGCCGGTAAGGATGAGGTCCATCGCCCGGGAGGCGCCGATCAGTCGCGGCAGTCGCACGGTGCCGCCGTCGATCAGGGGCACACCCCAGCGCCGGCAGAACACCCCGAACACGGCGGTGTCATCGGCCACCCGCATGTCGCACCACAGCGCAAGCTCGAGCCCGCCCGCGACGGCGTAGCCGGAGACGGCGGCGATGACCGGCTTTGACAGCGTGAGCCGGCTGACCCCCATCGGCGCGTCGCCGGTCGGAGCGACCCGGTTGGCCCGCCCCGTGCCAACCGCGGTGAGGTCCGCCCCGGCGCAGAAGACACCGCCCTCGCCGTGCAGCACCGCAACGGCGGCGGTGTCGTCGGCGTCGAACGCGCGGAAGGCGGCCGCCAGGGCCGCGGCGGTGGGCCCGTCGAGCGCGTTGCGCCGTTCGGGCCGGTTGAGGAAGACGGTGACGACCGGCCCGGATCGCTCCGTCCGCACGGCGACGGTCATCGCATGCCCACCCACAGCGGGTCGCGCAGCGCCCGCCGCAACACCTTGCCGACGGGCGACAGCGGGATCGCGTCCACCACGTGCACGTGCTTGGGGACCTTGTAGCCGGCGAGCCGGCCACGGACAAGCTCACGCAGCTCGGCCTCGGTGACGCTGGCCCCCGGGCGCACGGTGACGAACCCCGTCACGGCCTCCACCCACGTGTCGTCCGGGGCGCCCACGACGGCCGCGCCGGTGACCTGCGGATGGAGAAGCAAGACCTCCTCCACCTCGCGCGGGTACACGTTGTAGCCGCCGGTGATGATCATGTCCGAGGTTCGGTCGACGAGCGTCAGGTAGCCGCGGTCGTCGAAGCGGGCGAGGTCACGGGTGCGGACCCAGCCGTCGCCGGACACGGTCTCGGCGGTGAGCTCCGGCGCCTCCGCGTAGCCGCGCATCTGGAACGGAGCCCGGACCCGCACTTCGCCGACCTCACCGGTCGCGACCGCCGTGCCGTCCTCGGAAGTCAGCGCCACCTCGGCGTCGATGGCGGGGTGCCCGCAACTGCCCCGCAAAGCCGGATCGAGATGGTCGTGGCGGTCCAGCACCGTGATGCACAGCGGCGCCTCCGTCTGGCCGTAGTACTGCACCAGCCGCGGCCCCCACATCTCGAGCAGCTGCTCGATCAGCGGCCGCGGCATCGGGCTGGCCCCATAGATGACCGTGCGGAGGCTGGAGAGGTCGGCGCGCTCGGCGGCTCCGGACGCGACCAGCATGCCGAGCATCGTCGGCACCAGGTTGATCTCGGTCGCCCGGTACCGGGATACCCCGTCGAGGTAGCCGTCGGGGTCGAAGCCCCGCAGCACCGCAGCGCAGCCGCCCCGGGCCCAGTAAGGCAGCACGAACGTGCCGCTGGCGTGGATGAGCGACGCCGCGTGCAGCATGACCGAACCGGGGTCGGGCGAGACGAGGTTGGCCAAGATGTTCGCCGCGATCGCAGCGAAGCTGCCCTGGCTGTGCTCGACCGCCTTGAGCGCACCTGTCGTGCCGGACGTGTAGAGCACCAGCAGAGGATCGGACGCCGCCACAGCGATCATGGGATCCCGCGGCGAGGCCCCCCTCATCCGGTCCAACAGGTCGACGGCCTCGACGGCGGTCGTGGCTCCAAGGCTGACCAGCCGCAGGCCGTCGACCCGGCCGGCCAGCTCTTCGGCGCGTTCCTCCAGTTCCGCGCCGTGCACCAACGTGCGCGCCCCCGTCGCGGTCAGCATGCGCGCCTGTTCCTCGGCCGAAAGCCGGGTGTTCAGCGGCACCCGGACAACCCCGGACTTCAAACAGGCGAAGTCGACCGGAATCGCCCAGAGCCCGTTGTCAATCAGCAGCCCGACCCGATCAAAGCGCCGTACGCCGAGCCCGATGAGGACATTGGCCATCCGGTTCGACGCAACATCCACCTCGGCGAACGTCAAGGATCGCTCACCGAAGCACACCGCGGGGCGCGGTCCGTACCGCGCAGCACCGCGCCGGACGATCTCCACTGCGAGCACCACGGGCCTCCTCTCATTCCGAGGCGTCCGGCGCCAAACCTACCGCCCGTCGGGACGGGTCACTCAGGACAGGGCCAGGTGGTGGCGGGTGACAGGCTGCGCGCCGAGAAGCTCCGCGGGGATCTGCGGGCCCCCTGCTGCCGAGCCGTAGGTGTCGAGGGCGTCCTGGTCGCGCCAGCGGGATATGGCGGTGATGAGGGTGGGCTCCTCGGCGACGGTACAGATCTGCGCACCGAAGCAGCCGTCGGTCCGGCGGAGGGTGGTGGCGATCTGCTCGCAGGCGGAGACGAGGTCATCGTGGCGCCCGTCTGCGGGGACGAAGGTGGTGATCCTGACGATGCGGGAGTGCTCGGGCATGGGTCCATGGTCGCGCCGACCGTCTTCGTCGACCACGGCCAACCGGACGAGAAGACGACCGCTTGCCGGTTGGGCGTGACCTGCGGGAACGTCTGATACCGGAGCTCGGGGGGGAGGACTCGAACCCCCAATGGCAGGGCCAGAACCTGCTGTGTTGCCGATTACACCACCCCCGAAGGGTGCCGGAGCACTCTAGCCGCCCGCGGCGGGGTCCAGGCACGCACGCCGTCGCCGATCAGGCGGCGGCGTGGTCGGAGGCCCAGACGAGGAGGCGGGGAAGCTCCCAGGCGGTGACGATGCGATCGGGTGGCACGCCCGCGTCCACGGCCTGCTCGCAGCCGAGGATCAGCCACTCGAGCTGGCCGGGGGCGTGTGCGTCGGTGTCGACGCTCAGCAGGCAGCCGAGGCCGACGGCGGCGGCCAGGAGCTCGGGGGGTGGGTCCCGCCGCTCGGGGCGAGAGTTGATCTCGACCGCCGTGCCGGTACGGGCGCAGGCGCCGAAGACGGCGTCGGGGTCGAACGACGACGGCGGCCGCCCGCGCCCCGCGAGGATCCGGCCGGTGCAGTGGCCGAGGATATCGGTGTGGGGGTTCTCCACCGCGGCGACCATCCGCCGGGTCATCGCGTCGCGCTCCATGCGAAGCTTGGAGTGGACGCTCGCGACGACCACGTCCAGTTGCGCCAGCAGCTCCTCCGACTGGTCGAGGGCGCCGTCCTCGAGGATGTCCACCTCGATGCCGGTGAGGATGCGGAAGGGGGCCAGCTGCTCGTTGAGCGAGGCGATCTCGTCGAGCTGGCGGCGGAGCCGCTCGGCGTCGAGGCCGTGGGCGATCGTGAGCCGGGGGCTGTGGTCGGTCATGGCCAGGTAGGAGTGCCCGAGTCCCGCCGCCGCGGCGGCCATGTCGTGGATGGGGCTCCCCCCGTCGGACCAGTCGGAGTGCGCGTGGCAGTCCCCGCGCAGCAGCGCCCGCAGCTCCTCGGCAGCCGGGTCGAGCGTCTCCTTCGCCTCGCCTTCGAGATGCGCGAGGTAGGCGGGGACCTCGCCGGAGAGGGCCTCTGCGATGGCCCGGGCGGTGGTGTCGCCGACGCCGGGGATGTCGCTCAGCCGCCCGGCGCCCGCCAGCGCCTCCAGCTCGGACCGCTCGAGCGCTGTCACCGCGGCCGCGGCGCGGCGGAACGCCCGCACCTTGTAGGACTCGGCCCGGCCCCGTTCGAGCAGGTAGGCGATGCGCTCGAGGGCGCCGGCGGGGTCCATCGCCGCAACGCTACCCGCAGCCGCGCGAGGCATCCCCGCTCAGCCGGCGGGCCCGGCGGCGAGCACCACGGTGGCGCTGTGCGCGCCGCCGGACGGTCCCAGCCACCCGACGGGGGCGGCCTCCGCCGCCAGGAGGGCGAGCGCGCTCGGCGCCCGCGGGGCGCGCGGAGGGGCTATTTGTCCTGCTCGAAGCGGCGGGCAGCCTCGGCCAGGCGGGCGAGGGTCCGGTCGCGCCCGAGGGTCGCGAGCGATTCCCACAGCGGCGGGCCGACCGAGCGGCCCGTCACCGCCAGGCGGACAGGGGCCTGCGCCTTCGACTTCTTCGGCTCGCCCGCCTCCTCGCCGGCCCCGACCACCGCCTCCTCGATGGCGTGCGGCTCCCACTCGATCGTCTGGAAGCGCGCCGCTGCCGCCTGGAGGATGGCCGCGAAGGCCGGGTTTCGCCGGACGCCCCTTTCCCATTCGGCGGGGTCGATCGCCGGGGACGGCAGGAACAGGAAGTCGCTCATGGCGTACACCTCCGCCAGAGTCCGGGCCCGCTCCTGCACGAGAGGGGCGATGGGCTCCCAGCGGGCCTGCAGCCAGGCCTGGGCGCGCTCGACGAGGTCGGCGGTGGGCATCGCCCGCAGGTACTCGGCGTTGACGGCCTGCAGCTTGCGCTCGTCGAAGATGGCGCCGGCGCGCTTGACGTCCTCGAGGCGGAACTCGGCGACCATCTCCTCGATGCCGACGATCTCGCGGTCGCCCGAGGGCGACCAGCCGAGAAGGCCGAGGTAGTTGCGCATCGCCTCGGGCAGATACCCCTCGTCCCGGTAGTCCTCGACGGCGACCTTGTCCCGGCGCTTGGAGAGCTTCTTCCGGGCGTCGTTGAGCAGGAGCGGGAGGTGGGCGAACACGGGCGCGTCGCCGTAGCCGAGGGCGTCCCACAAAAGTAGGTACTTCGGGGTGTTGGGGACGTGATCCTCCCCGCGGATCACATGGCTGATCGCCATGTCAGCGTCGTCGACGACGTTCGCGAGGATGAAGAGGGGATCACCGTTGGACTTGCGCAGTCCGAAGTCCTCGATCGACGCGTTGTCGACGGTCACCGTGCCGCGAACCACGTCGTCGAAACGGGTCTGGCCGCTCCCGGGGGTCCGGAAACGGATCATGCGGCCGGCCGCCGGCTCGAGCCCCCGGTCGCGGCAGTAGCCGTCGTAGCCGGGCGGCCCTCCTCGCCGGCGGGCCCGCCCGGCCACCGCCTCGGGGGTGCAGTCACAGGCGTAGGCGGCGCCGCCGGCGAGGAGCTTGCCGACCGCCTCGCGGTAAAGGGGCCCCCGCTGCGACTGGAAGTGCGGCCCCTCGTCCCAGTCGAGGCCCAGCCAGCGCAGGGCGCGGAGGATGCCGTCGATGTGCTCGGGTCTGTTGCGGGCGAGGTCGGTGTCCTCGATGCGCAGCACGAAGGTGCCGCCCTGCTGGCGGGCGAAGAGCCAGTTGAAAAGGGCCGTCCGCCCGGTGCCGACGTGGAAGTACCCCGTCGGCGAGGGCGCGATCCGCACACGGGGTCGGGAACTCACGGCCTTTCAGGCTACCGGGGGCAGGGAGACGACCCGCGGCGCCCGCAGGAAGCCGGGGCTGCGGCGGGGGTCAGCTGGCGAGCAGGTCGTGGGCGTCGCCGCCGACCAGCTGCCGGCGCAGCTTCACGATGGCGTCGCGCTCGATCCGGCGCACCCGCTCGGCCGTGAGCTGCAGCGCCTGCCCCACCTCGCCCTGGGTCCGGGGCTCGCCGCGGTCGAGGCCGTAGCGCAGGCGCAGAACCTGCCGCTCCTCCTCGGAGAGCCGGGAGAGGAAGCGGGCGATCTCCTCGGGGAGCATGCCGCTCGCCACCGCCTCGAAGGGACTCTCCGCCGAGCGATTCACCACCAGGTCGCCGAGGCTCGTGTCGCCGTCCTCACCGACCGCCACGTCCAGGCTCATCGGGTCGGTGTCGTAGCGGAACAGCTCCGCGAGGGCCACCTCCGTGGTGGCGAGCGCCTCGGCGAGCTCCGAGAGTGTGGCCGGACGCCCGAGGCGGACCTCCATCTCGCCCTGGAGCCTCCGGGCCCGCCGGATCTCGTCGCCGACGTGGGCCGGCACCCGCACCGTGTGCGCGGTGTTCTCGACGGCCCGGCCGATCGACTGGCGGATCCACCACGTCGCGTAGGTGGAGAACTTGAAGCCCTTGCGCCAGTCGAACTTCTCGACGGCGTGGATCAGACCCAGGTTGCCCTCCTGGATCAGGTCGCCCAGGGGAAGCCCGGACCACTGGTACTTGCGCGCTACGGACACCACCAGACGTAGGTTGGCGTTGATGAAGTCCCTGGTGGCCTCCTGGGCGGCGCCGACCCGCTTGCGCAGCTCACGCCGCTCGCTCGCCGAGAGGCGCTCGCCGCTCTCCAGTTGGGCTTCGGCCGCCTGCCCGTCTTGGATAATCTGGCCGAGGCGCATCTCGTCCGCCTTGGTCAGCAGCGGGAAGCTTCCAGCTTCGTCCAAGTAGAGGCCCAGGAGGTCGGGAGTGTAAGAGGCAGTCTGATTCATTGCAAAGTCAAATAACGCCGCGGGGTGCCGCATTATGCCGGCCCCGCGCGACTTGCGGATGTGACAACAGGCACATCTTTCCGGGGAGGCCCGTGTGAATGACGTGGACATCGTGGAACGTATCGATCTGCTCGTCGCTGAAGAGCACCGGCTTGAGCGTGAGCACGCCGCCAACCTGACGAGCGAAGAACGCGCACGGCTGGGCGACATCGAGGTGCAGCTGGACCAGTGCTGGGACCTCCTCCGCCAGCGGCGGGCCCGCCGGGAGGCGGGGCAGGATCCCACCGGGGCGGCGGTGCGCCCTCCCGAGGTGGTCGAGCACTACCAGCAGTGAGCCCGCCGGCGCGCCCCTGAGCGGCCGGGCCGAGCGGCCAGGGAGTGGCCCCCCCGCCGCCGGGGGCCGCGAGATCCGCGCCTCCCGACGCCGGGAAGGCCGGGAAGACGGTTCACCTCGCCGAATCGCGGATGGGACTGCCGGGCAGCTCACGATCTTTCCTGTCGGAGAAGGTTTCGGTGGGAGAGGCCCCTGCACGCGCCGGCGCCGACCCTCCTCGTGCCTACCCGGCGACGCCGGGGTGTATCCCCCAGCGTCGCCGCGCTTGGGCGGCGAGGGCGTCGCGGTGCTCCGGCGCCGCGACCCGGGCGAGGCGCTCGGCTCGCCCGGCGTCGTCGAGGCCACGCAGGTCGGCGACCCCCTGCTCGGTCACCACCACGTCGACGTCGATGCGCGGCGTCGACACAACGGCCGGCGCCGCCACGATGCTCGACCGGCCGCCCGCGGCGGAGGGCAGGGCGACGATCGACAGGCCGCCCGGCGAGCGGGAGGCCCCGGCGCAGAAGTCGGGGTGGCCGCCGGGCCCGGCAACGGCGCGTCCGCCGGCCCATTCGACGTTGACCGAGCCGTCGAGCCCCACCTCGAGCGCAGTGTTGATCGCCACGAACCGCTCGACGCGGGAGATGGCGCTGATGTCGTGGATCTGCCTCACGGTCCTCAGCGCCAGCCGCCCGCCGGCGGCCATCCCGCCGAGATCGGGGCCGCCCCACAGGTACGCCGCCTCGGCCGTCCCAGCGAGCAAGCCCGCCCGCTCCAGGGCCACGAGCTCGTCTGTGACCAGCCCGGAGCGCACCCTGACCGGCACCTGAAGGGCGGCCACGACCGACGCTGCGGTGACACCCGGACCCCACTGGATGGTGGCCCCCGGAGGGACGAGGGCCGCTGCGAGCTCCCCGATGCGCGCATGAGCGGGGCCGGGCTCGTTGGGGGGAGGGGCGTCGGGCGGCTCGCGGCGGTCGACCACCGCGATGACCCGGCCTTCCACTTCGATCCCGGGCGCCGGCTCGTGCGCGAGGGCCCCTCCCCGGGCCGGGGCGGGCCACCGCTCGATCACCACGCCGCCGGCGTGGCGGGCGGCGTCGGGCGCCCAGCCCGGGCTGTGGGCCAGCCGCCACCGCCTCCCGTCCTCGTACGCGGCGACGACTGCCACCGTGGGGCGGAAGCGCCCGGCGAGAAGGCCCGGGACGGCAGAGAGGCGCACGGCGGCGGACCGGACCTTGCCGGCCTGGACTCCAGCACGCGTGCCGGGACCGGTGAGGAGCGTGGTGACCTCCAGCGCGGTCGTGGCCAGCCACGGCGGGGTGCGCACCACCCACCCCAGGACCACCTGCGGGTCCTCGAGCCCCACGCGGGCGGCGATCACCGCCGGGTCGGGGAGGGGCCCGCTCGGGCCGTCGGCCATCACCAGCAGGGGCCGCCCGCCGGCACCCGACCCCGCCGGGTTCACCGGCGCCGGCCTCGCCGCAGCATCACCGCCGGCGACGCCACCACGGCACGAGAGGCGAGGACGGTGCCGGCCGGGGTCGCACGGGTGAACGGTAGCCGCCTGCCCGCCACCGCCTGCGGCGCCTCACCGGTCCGGCGCGGGCGCCGCCGGATCTGCTACGAACGGGGCTGACTATGCGAAACCGCCAGATCCTGTACGTCCACCGGCCGGAGGAAAGGCTGTCCGTCGACGACTTCGAGCTCGTCGAGGGCGCCGTCGGCCAGCCGGGCCCGGGCCAGGTGCTCTGCCGCACGATCCTCTTGTCCGTCGACCCCGCCAACCGGGCGTGGATGCAGGGTCGCACCTATCGCGACCAGCTCGCCGAGGGTGACGTCATGGCGGGCTTCACGCTCAGCGAGGTCGTGGCCGACAACGGAACGAACATCCCGGTCGGCTCGGTCGTCGCCTGTGCGGCGGGATGGCAGGAGTACGCCGTCCTCCACGCCCGCGAGGTCAGCGTCGTGCCGGTCCTCGGCCCGCTGACCCACCACGTGAGCGCTCTCGGCATCACGGGCCTCGCGGCCTACTTCGGCCTCCTGCGGGTGGGTGGCGTCAAAGGCGGCGAGACGGTGCTCGTGTCGGCGGCCGCCGGCGCCACCGGCAGCGTCGCCGGCCAGATCGCCCGGCTCAAGGGTTGCCGGGTCGTGGGGATCGCCGGCTCGGACCGCAAGTGCCGGCTGCTCCTCGACGAGCTCGGCTTCGACGCGGCGGTCGACCACCGCAGCGCCGGCTTCGCCGACGACCTGCGCCGGGCCTGCCCCGACGGGGTCGACGTCTACTTCGACAACGTCGGGGGGGCGACGCTCGATCTGGCGCTGCGCCTCCTCAAGCAGCACGGCCGGGTCGTGTGCTGCGGCGCCGTCTCGCAGTACGACACCGGCGACCCTGCTTCCGTGGAGGGGGTGCGCGGGGTGCCGGGGCTGGTCGTGACCAAGCGGCTCCGCCTGGAAGGCTTCATCGTCAGCGACTTCGCGGGCGACTGGCCGGTGGCGGTGCGCGACCTAGCCGGCTGGGTCGCCTCCGGGGACATCACGGTGCTCGAGGAGGTCGTGGAAGGACTCGAGACCGCACCGCAAGCCCTGGTGGGGCTCCTGGCCGGCGACAACATCGGCAAGCGCATGGTCCGCGTCGGACCGGACCCGGTCTGAGGGCCCGCGATGCGCTTCGACCTCATGGTCCCACCCGCCACCTGGGCCCAGACGGCCCGGCTCGCCCGCGACGTGGAGGCTGCCGGGTTCTCGGGTCTGGTGTTCACCGAGACGACCCAGGCGCCGTGGATGTCGCTCGCGGCTGCAGCCGCTGCCGCCCCGACGCTCGAGCTCGCCACCGGCATCGCCGTCGCCTTTCCCCGCAGCCCGATGGTGACGGCGGGCATGGCCTGGGAGCTCGCGGACAACACCGGCGGGCGCTTCCGCCTCGGGCTGGGCAGCCAGGTGCGGGCGCACGTCGAACGGCGCTACAGCGCCGCCTTCGACCCCCCGGGGCCCCGCATGCGCGACTACATCCGCGCGGTCAAGGCGTGCTGGCGGGCCTTTCGCGGCGAGGGGCCGCTCGACCACGACGGCCCCTACTACACCCTGTCGCTCCTGCCGGCGGCGTGGGCACCCCGGCCGCACCCCTACGGGGATATCAAGGTGGACGTGTCCGCGGTGTCGCCGTGGATGTGCGCCATGGCCGGCGAAGTGGCCGACGGCATCCACGTCCATCCGCTCCACTCGCTCCCCTATATCCGCAACCGGCTCCTCCCCGCCGTCGCCGAGGGCGCGGCGCGGGCCGGCCGGCCGCCCCAGGAGGTCGACCTCATCATCCCGGTGTTCGCCGTCCCCGGCGACACGCCGGAGGAGCAGGCCCCGCCGGCCCAGCGCGCCCGCGCCCAGATCGCCTTCTACGGGTCGACCAAGAACTACGCCTTCCAGTTCGACGACCTCGGCTTCGAGGGCACCTCCGCCCGCCTCAACGAGCGGCTCAAGGCCGGCGACACGGCGGGGATGGCCGCGATCATCACCGACGATATGCTCGGGTACTACGCCGTGACCGCCCGATGGGACGACATGGCGGACGCCCTCGTGGCCCGCTACCGGGGGGTCGCCGCCCGGCTGGTGATGTACGTGGCACCCGAGTCGATCACAGCCGGCCCCCGCGCCCTCGCGCGGTGGGGGGAGATCGCCCGGGCCGTGACCGCGGCGCGCTGAGCGCCGGCGGGCGCGGCGGCCCGCGGCCCGATGGGACCTCGCGGCGGATCTCCGGTAGCGTGGGCACCGAGCCTCGTCGCAGCGCCGGAGGAAAAGCCGTCTTGCAGACCGCTGTCGAAACCCGACCCCAACCCGCTTTCGAGATCGCGGTGCGCCGCGTGCTGCGCGTCCCCCCCGGACCCCGCAGGGCGACCGCCGATCAGGCGCACCGCCTCTTCAGCGCCTCGATCGCCCTGTCGGCGCTCCGGTGCACGCTCAGCTACGTGGTCCTGCCGATCATCGCCCCGCTGGTCGGAACCACGGCGACTTCCAGCGCCGCGGTCGGCATTCCGGTCAGCATCCTGGCCCTCGTGTTCGACGTGCGGGCGATCCGCCGGTTCTGGCTCGCCGACCACCCCTGGCGGTGGCGGATGACCGTGCTCTACGTCGTGGTCATCGCCCTGGTCCTGGCGCTGCTCGGGATCGACCTGGCGCGCGCCGCCTCGTAGCCACCCGGCGCTCCCTTTTTCCCGGAAAAAAAAGAGGCCGCGGCATCGCAGCGGGCCACCCCGGCCGAGGTACGCCGGGTGACCCGCCGGCCGTACCCGCCGGTCGCCGCGCGCGCCGGCCCGGAGACGGGCGGCAGGAGGTTGACCGCGTCGAGGTTGGGGTAGGAGGTGGCCGCAGGATTCCGAACAGCCGCGCAACAGCAGCGGCGAAGCCGTATGGAGGGCCCGATGTCGCAGCGGGCGACCCGCATCGTCGAGGTGGTCGTGTGGTGGGGGCTCTGCCTGGGCGTGTGGCTGATCTCCCTGTCGGCAATCTCGCTGCCCGAGCTGGTGGTCGCTGTGCTCGCGTCGTTTCCCTGTGCGGTTCTGGCCGTCGCGGGCCGCCACGCGGCAGGGAACACCTGGCGGTTCCGCGCCCGCGCCTTCGCACCGGCCGCCTTGCTGCCCGTCGCGATCGTGTCGGACACCGCCAGGGTTCTGGCCTCGGCGCTACCGGGGCGCCGGCGCGCCGGGGAGTTCACCGACGTGCACGTCGAGGGAGGCGCCGGAAAGGGGCCGGCGCCGGACGGGCGGCGGGCCGTGGCCACCCTGCTCGTGACCCTCACGCCGGGGAGCTTCGTCGCCGACATCCACGACGACGGCACGGCGAGGGTGCACGTCCTCACCGAGCGGGGCCCCCGCATGGAACGGATCGCCACCCGGTGACCGCCTACGAGATCTGCCTGCTCGCCCTCCTCGTCGGAGGCCTCGGACCGAGCCTGGCGATCGCAGCGCGCGGAGAGGCCATCGACCGGCTCGTGGGCCTCGACCTGGGCGCGGCGGTGATCACGGTCGCCCTGATCCTCTTCAGCCGGGTGGGGCCGGGCCAGTCCTACGACCTCATCGTGCCGCTGGTGCTGGTGCTCCTGTCGTTCGCGGGCACGCTCGTGTTCACGCGGCTGTTGAGCCCGGACCCCGGGAGCGAACGGTGACCGCCGGCCACGTGGCGTCGGTGGTCCTCGTCGTGGCGGGCACGGTCGTGATCGTCGCCGCCTCGATCGCGGCGCTCCTCGCGCCGGACAAGTACGCCCGCCTCCATTACGTCACCCCGGTCACTTCGCTCGGCGCCCCCCTCCTGGGCGTCGGCCTGTCCGTCGGCGCGGGCCTCGGCCTCACCACGGCCTCCATCCTCCTGCCCGTGGGCCTTCTCTTCTTCTCGAGCCCCATCCTGTCCGCCGCCATCGGACGCGCCGCGACGCAGCGCGAAGGCCGGGGCCGCCCGGAGCCGCCCGAATGACGATCATCGTCGCCGCCGCCCTCACCCTCGTCGCCGTGGCGGGCACCGCCGTCGTGGTGGCGGGCAGGCCGGACCGTCAGGCGGTCACCCTCTCGTTGTTCGGGCTCCTCCTCGCGGTCCTGTTCATGGCTCTCCAGGCACCCGACGTGGCCCTGAGCCAGATCGGGGTGGGGACGGCGATCGTGCCCCTCATGGTGATGCTCGCGGTCCGCAAGGTGCACCAGCGGAGATGAACCGGACGGCGCGTACCGTGATGTTCCTCGTAGCTGGCGGCGGGGTCGCCGTGCTCGCGGTGCTGGCGGTGCTGCGCATGCCGGCGTTCGGCGGGAGCCACCACCCGTATCGCGACCACGCGGTGCGCGCCAGCGTCTCCCACGCCACCTCCAACGTCGTGGCCAGCATCAACTTCGACCAGAGGGGCATGGACACCCTGGGGGAGGAAACGATTCTCCTGGCGAGCGTCGTCGGGGTGAGCGTGCTGCTGCGCCCCGCCGAGGACGAGTCGAAATCGGAGCACCTCGGCAGCGGCCGCGTCCTCGACGCCACCAGGCTGGGCGGCTACGTGCTTCTGCCGGTGACCCTCGTCGTCGGCTTCGACGTCGTCGCCCAGGGCCACCTCACGCCGGGGGGAGGCTTCCAGGGTGGCGTGGTACTCGGCACGGGGATGCACCTTCTCTACGTCGCCGGCCGCTACCAGGCCCTGGAACGCCTGCGCCCGGTTTCCGCGTTCGAATGGGGGGAGGCTTTCGGTGCGGCAGCGTTCGCCTGCCTCGGCATCTCCAGCCTCCTCGTGACGGGAGCCTTCCTGGCGAACGTGATCCCCTGGGGAACGTTCGGGGGCCTCCTCTCGGCGGGCACGGTGCCCGTGCTCAACGGCGCGGTCGGCGTCGAGGTCGCGTCCGGGGTGATGGTCCTGCTGGCGAAGTTCTTGGAGCAGGCCATCTTCGTCCGAAGCGGCGAAGGGGGCACAAGGTGAACATCTACGCCTACCTGGTGGCCTTCTGGCTCATCGTCGCAGGCTCGGCGGGGATCGTCCGCAGCCGCAACCTGATCCACTCGGTGGTGTGCCTCTCCGTCGCCCAGGCAGGCACGTACGTGCTGCTGCTCGCTGTCGGCTTCCAGAGCAAGGCGTCGCCGCCCGTGTTCGGCTCGCCGCCGAGCAAGCCGTCGCTCTCGGTCACCGATCCCGTCGTCCAGGCCATGACCCTCACCGACGTCGTGGTCTCCGCGACGGTGACGGCGCTGCTGCTGGCCATCGCTATTCAGATCCACAAGCGCCACGGGACGGTGGACCCCGACGAGCTCCGGGCGCTGCGCGGCTGAGGGCTCGAGCACCTGACGTGCTGATCTTCGACAAGGGAGTCGCCTGGCTGCCACCGGTGGATGTGGCCGCGTGCATCATCGGCGCAGCCCTCTTGATCGCCGGCGGCAAGTTCCTGCCCCGCTGGGTGGCCGACCTGACCGCCACCGCCGTCGCAGGGGTCGCCACGGTCCTGTCGTCGATCGTGCTGGCGCACGCCGCGGCGGGCCGGGTCGTCACCTGGATCGCCCGGTGGCAGCCGAAGCACGGGTTCAGCGTCGGCATCGTCTTCCAGTCCGATCCCGTCGGCGCCGGCATCGCCATGCTCGCCGCGGCGTTGACGACCTGCGCGCTGCTCTACAGCTGGCGCTACTTCGACTCGGTCGAGGCGCACTACCACGCCCTGCTCCTGCTCTTCCTCGCCGGCATGGAGGGATTCGCCCTCACCGGCGACCTGTTCGACATGTTCGTCTTCTTCGAGCTGATGGGCGCCTCCGCGTACGCGCTCACGGGGATGAAGGTGGAGGACGCCACCGCCCTGCAGGGCTCGCTCAACTTCGGGATCATCAACAGCCTCGGCGCCTACCTGTCCCTCGCCGGCATCGCGCTGCTCTACGCCCGCACCGGCAACCTGGGGCTCGCGCAACTCGGGCAGGCGCTCGCGCACCACCGCGTCGACGCCCTGGTGGTCGCGGCGTTCGTGCTCGTCCTCACCGGCCTTCTCGTCAAGGCGGCCGCCGTCCCGTTCCACTTCTGGCTCGCCGACGCGCACGCGGTGGCGCCCGCCCCGGTGTGCGTCCTCTTCTCCGGGGTGATGGTGCCGCTGGGCGTCTACGGGGCGCTGCGGGTGTACTGGGTGGTGTTCGCGCGGGTGCTGCCCGCCGGCGACGTCCGCCGCGCGCTCCTGGTGATGGGCGTGGCCACCGCCGTGGTCGGGGCCGTCATGTCCGTCGGCCAGCGGCACATCAAGCGCCTGCTCGCCTACTCGACGATCGCGCACGTCGGCCTCTTCCTCTGCGGTCTGGGGCTGCTGACCGGGAGCGGGACCGCCGGCGCGCTGCTGTACGTCGCCGGTCACGCCGGCGCCAAGGCGGCGCTCTTCCTCCTCGCGGGGCTGCTTCTCAACCGCTACGAGTCGGTCGACGAGCACCACCTTCACGGCCGCGCCCGCAACGCCCCGCTGATGGCGTGGCTGTGGGTCGTGGCGTCCCTGGCACTGGCCGGCCTGCCTCCCTTCGGGACGGGGCTCGGCAAGGCGATCTCCGAGGAGGCCGCCCGCGACAGCGGCTACGTGTACCTGGTCGCCGTCTTCGTGCTCGTCTCCGCCGTGACCGGCGGGGCAGCGCTGCGCGTCGCCGGCCGGGTCTTCTTCGGACTGGGGCCGCCGCCGCAGGAGGATCCCGGCGATGAGTCGACCGGTGAGGAGAAGAGCGAGGCGCACATCTCCGGCGTGCCGACCACGATGCTGGTGCCCATCGTGGTCCTGCTGCTCGGCGCGCTGCTCGACGGGGTGCTGCCGTCGGTGCGGGCGGCGGCCGAGCACGCCGCCGCCTACTTCACCCAGCCGGGCGGCTACGCCCGGGCGGCCCTCGACGGCGTCGGCACGCCGGCGCCGGCCCCCCGGAAACCCAACTGGACCGGCCCGGGCCTCGGGCTCGGGTTCCTGTCCGCGGCCCTCGCCGTGGGCGTGGCGGCCCTGGGGGTCTACGCGCGGCCGATCGCCAGGCGTGCGGGGATCGTCGCCCGCGCCGGGTCACGGGCCTTCTCCGTCCTGCGGGCCCTGCACTCCGGGCACGTCGGCGACTACGTGGCGTGGCTCATGGCGGGAGTCGCCACCCTCGCGGCGCTGGTGGGATTGCCCCTCATCCGTCCTTGAGGGCACATGACCCGCCGCGTGGAGGGGTGAGACGCCCCGGGGCGGTCGACCGGGGATGCGGGAGGCTCGCGCTGCCTTTGCGGGCGCCGGCTACCTCTGCTCCAACCGGGTGCGCTGGGGGACCACGGTGTAGCGAGGGTTCTCCGCGGAGGCCATCCCCGCTTCGAAGATCGCGAAGCGCTCCAGGGCCGAACCGGCCACCATGGACGCCCCCCCGGCGGCGGAGGCGACGCGGCTGCGACGGCCGAGCGCCGCGAGGGCGATCCCGGCCACCGACAGCGCCGCGGCCCCTATCTCGAAGCGATGCGCCTCGTGGCTCTCCTGGAACGCCTCGCCGGCGACACCCATGCTCCGGCGCATGCGCCGCATCAGGAGCCCTTCCAGCGCGGCGGCGCCGATGCCCAGGACGCGAACGGGTCCGGTCTCCGCGGGCCGCGCCGCCACGAGCCCCATGCCCGCGGCCGAACTGCACGCCGAGGCAGCGAACACGAAGGGCATGTACCGGTACCCTTCGTGCCACGCGGGGACCGCTGTGTTCGAGATCAGCGCGGCGGTGTAGGTGGCCACGCCCGGCCCGAGCGCCGCCGCCCCCGCCGTCGCCGCGCTCCCGACACGGGGAAGCCTGCCGGTCAGCGCGCTGAAGCTCGCCGCAGCGGAGAGCGGGGCGTAGGCGCCCAGCAGCCACGAGCCCATGCTCATGGGCGACGTCGGCTTGAAGGCACGCAGCATGTTGAGGAACCGGCCGGGCCGCCCGAGGTCGTGGACGAGGGCGAAGCCCGACAGAGCAGCCGTCACCGTGCTCGTCACCTTGGCCGCACGGCCGAGGGACGGCCGGCCCGTCACCTGGGCCAGCGCCGCCACCACCGACGACGCGCCGGCGGTGCCGCCGAGGAACAGGTAGCCGGGGATGTCCGGAGACTCCCAGACCGGCTTGTTGATGATCGGCTTGCCGTAATACGACTGGAACGTTGCCTCGCCGACGACCGGCTGCTCGCCGTCGCGCCGGCCGGCGCGACGCTCGGGTCTTTTCTTCGCCCCCATCTGGACGCCGCTCACGGCCTCCCGGCCCGGCCGGACGCCCTGCACGCCCTGCCTCGTGACCCCGCTCATCGCCCGGCCCCCAGGAAGGCGAGGGCCACCGCCGAGGCGAGCGCGGCGGCGGCGGCGGCGACCGCCCGGTACATGGCGGGCAGGTCACGCGTGGTGACGACCGGATCGGGTGGCAACCCGTAGACCTCGGGTTCGTCGAGCAGGAGGAAGAAGGCGCCGCCGCCGCCCACACCGTCGGAGGGGTCCTCGCCGTAGAGGCGTGCGTCGGTGACGCCCGCCTCGTGCAGCTGGGTCACCCGCCGCTGAGCCCGCTCCCGCAGCTCGTCGAGAGGCCCGAACTGGATCGAGTCGGTGGGGCAGGTCTTGGCGCACGCCGGCTCCACGCCGACGCTGAGGCGGTCGTAGCACAGCGTGCACTTCCACGCCCGGCCGTCCCCTTTCCGCTGGTCGATCACCCCGTAGGGGCAGGCCGGGATGCAGTACCCGCAGCCGTTGCAGATGTCCTCCTGCACGACGACCGTCCCGAACTCGGTGCGGAACAGCGAGCCAGTCGGGCACACGTCGAGGCAGGCGGCGTGGGTGCAGTGCTTGCACACGTCCGACGACATGAGCCACCGGACCCCGGCCCGAGCGGCCGACCCGCCGGCGGGGACGACGCGCTGCTCGATGAACGCGACGTGCCGCCAGGTGTCCGCGCCGAGACCCCCGGTGTTGTCGTAGGACATGCCGGTGAAGTTCAGCCCGTCCTCGGGGACGTGGTTCCACTCTTTGCACGCCACCTCGCACGCCTTGCAGCCGATGCACACCGACGTGTCGGTGAAGAAGCCCATGCGTGGCGGGGGGCCGGAATAGCCGCTCGAGCGGGCGGGATCGCCGGACTCGAGCAGCCCCGGCATCAGGTCACTGGCCACCTCGCACCTCCATCCCGGTCGACCCGGTGATGCCGGCCCGCCGGATGTACTCCTCGACGAGGGCGACCCGGTCGGGACCGCGCGGCCGGCGCCCGGGCCGGATGTCGCCGGTGAGGGCTTTCACTTCCTGGATGTGGACGTTGGGGTCGAGCGCGATGGACGCCAGCTCGTTGGCGGCGTCGCCGACCGAGTACCCGTTCGGCCCCCAGTGGTAGGGAAGGCCGATCTGGTGTACCACCGTCCCGTCGATCTCGAGCGGCCGGATCCGGTCGGTGACGAGGACC
>JAJYLA010000077.1 GCA_021788115.1 Actinomycetes bacterium
CGACGTCCTCGCCGGCGCGGCCACCCTGGCGCTTGCCGCGCTGGCGTCGGACCGCTGGTACGGCTGGCGCGCCCGCCGGCGACCGGGCGGGGCGGGCCACTTGCCGCGCGCCGCGGCCCGCCCGGTCCCGCGCGCTTCTTCGGCCGTCCACCGCAGCCCCGCAACCGCGCCGACGGCCGGACCCCGCTAGGCCTGCCCTACGAGCACGTCGTCGCCGGCTGAGATCCTCCGCCTGGCGGGGGCGCTGCGCGTCGAACGCGGCGCCTCGCCCGGCTCACTCCTCGGTCTCGAGCACCGGCGCCGCCGCCTCGGGCTTGCGGTCCATACCCGCGAAGAGCCTCGCGTAGAGGAGTCCGCCGGCGACCATCATGACCCCCGAGAAGATGAGCGGGGAGGCCAGGCCGGTCTCGTCGAAGAGGTAGCCGGCCAGGACCTGACTCCCGGCCTGCGTCGCCTGGGCCGGCACCGTGGACAAGGCGGCCAGCGCGGCCCGCTCGTCGGGATCGGCGACTCCCTGGATGAAGGACTGCCGCAGCGGAAGGCCCACCCGCTGGGCGAGCATCCGCACCAGGTAGATTCCGGCAGCCGCCCAGAGGTCGGGAGCCAGCGCCATCGGGATGAGCAGGCTTCCCTGGATGAGCCTCACCGCCACGATCGCGCGGATCGTGCCGAGCCGGCGGGCTATGCCGGCCGCCGACAGGGTGGATGCGAGCGTCGCCGCGTTGACCACGGCGAAGATCACCCCGATCTCGGCGGGGCTCGCCCCGTAGCGCCGGTGAAACCAGTAGCTGACGAAGGGTCCGAACGCGCCGATCGCCACCCCGGTGACGGCGTTGGTGATCCAAAAGCGCCACAGGACGTGCCAGGACTGGCGCGGCAAGGTCCGCCGCGCCCGCGGGCGGCGCCGTTCGGGCTCCGACAGGCCGAGCGCCAGCAGCCCCGCCGCGGCCGACAGCACCGCGGCGGCGAGGAACGCAGGCCGGTAGGCCGCCGTCGCCGCACCGCCGCTCACCCCGGGCGCGGGGCGGGCGAGGATCGCAAGCAGCGCGCCGACCAGCGCCCCGAGGGAGGAGACGAAGGACAGCTGGCCGAAGGCGTCGTTGCGCACCGAGGGGTCCACGACCTCAGCGACGAAGGCCGACTCGGCCGGCTGGTAGGGGCCGACGGAGCCGCCTCCCGCCCCCCCTCCCCGCCCGAAGCTGCCCGCCGCGGCGAACACGAAGAGAACCGCGGGCGCCCGCACCGTGGCGTAGAGGACGGCCGCGACGGTGGCGAGCAGCGGGACCACCACGAGGAACGCCTTGCGCCCGACGCGATCGGACAGCAGGCCGATCGAAGTGGAGAGCCCCGCCGTGGTGAGCGCAACACAGAGAAAGAGCTCACCGATGCGCAGGGCCGAAAATCCCTCCGCCGCGAGGTACAAGGCCGTGACGACACCGGCGACAGAGCGCGCCGCGCTCATCGCCCCCCGCGCGACGAGGATGATCGCGAGGTTCCGGCCGGTCCACGACGGCCAGAGGCGACGCCTCCACGCAGACGCCGCGGGAACGCCCACCGGGCTACTAGGGGCGCCTGGCGGCGCGCGATCGGTGCGCGGAGCCCCGCCCGTGTGACATGGGCAGCCCGCCGCCGGCGGGGGTGCCGCGGGCGGTGGGGAGGTCCGTCCCCGGGGGACCTCTCAGCACGGTCATGGCGATCGTCGCGGTCGAGGCGTGGTGGTCTGCATGGCCGCCCCGCACGCTACCGGCCCCCGCGGAGCGGGACTTCGAGCTAGCACCGGTGGCCGATGGTAGCGGTGCGGCGGCGCCCATCAGCCGCGCAGAGGACCGCGGCTCACGAGGGCCGGAGATTCAGCTGTAGGTGGCCTCGATCCACCACCGGCCCGCCTCCCGGGTGACGAGGTGCGCTTCACCGCTGTCCAGGAGGACCTGGAGCCGTGCCCGCCGGCGCCCGGTGTCCCACCACCGCTCTTCGAGCGGCCAGGGCCCCGCCCACGCGACTATCCCCTGCCAGGCACCACCGTTCACCGACAGGGCTGCGGGCGCCCCGCTGAGCAGCCCACGGGCGCTGACGGCCACGGGCCTACCGGCGCCGTCCTGCACCTGCGCGCCGGGTCGCTGGGAGTGGACCGTGGCAGGCGAGGGGTCGGCGAGGCGGCCCGGCCAGGGGGGCGGCTCTTCGTGGCGATCCCGCCGGCGGACACCGGGGGCGTGAGCACCGCGGGCAGCCCCGGGAGGCGGCCGGTCACAGGCGGCGGGAATGGCGCCCCCCTCCCAGGGGAGGAGGCGTATGGCGTCGTCGGGCGCCCGCCCGCCGGCGATCACCGCCGTGACGACCGCTTCGGCGCCGAGCATCCCTTGCACCCTGGCCAGGGAGCGTCCCGCTCGGGCATCGGAGTCCGAGACACCCCCCCAGAACCCCAGCTGGTGGCCGTGACGTGTCCGGAGCCCCTCGGGGGTGAGCCGGATCAGAGCCAGCCCTCCGGTCGGCCTGCCGTGGTTGCCGGGACCCTCAACCCCGCCGGCGCCGCGCCCGTCGAGCCCCCCCGCGGCTTCGCCAAGCCCATCACCCTCGTCTGCTCGGGGCCCGGCGAGCCACCCCTCGAGCTGCCAGCGGACCCGCTCCGCGAGGGCCGACGCGCTCAGCACCCCGTCGTGCCGCCAGCGGCGGCTGAGTCGTTCCCCGTGTTCGGTCTCGGCTTCGACGATCACCACCGCCGGCGCCAGACCCGCTTCCGCCAGGCGCCGGTGCAGCTCGTCCGCAAGTGCCTTTGCGGCGAAGGCGGCGGTCTCCACCCGCTCTGCGGGAGGCTCCAGTTCTGCAGCGACGCACAGATCGGGTGGGGGTTCGCGCACCGCCAGTGGCCGGTCGTCGAGCCCACGGGCGAGGCGGTGGGCTTCCGCCCCCTCCGCGCCGAATCGGCCGAGCACCGCCTTCGCCGGCAGGTCCGCCAGGTCACCCAGCGTACGGATGCCGAGCCGGATCAGCAGGTCGACGAGCGCCTCGTACTGCGATCCGAGCGCGCCCACGGGCCGGGAGGAGAGCCACGCCCTGCTCGCCCCCGGCTCCACCACGACCGCCCGGCCCGACCCGCCGGCGCCATCCCCCAGGCGGGCGGCGAGAGAAGCGCAGAAGCGGCCGCCGGCGACTCCCACCCGGCACCCCCGATAGCCCACGACCCTGTCCGCCTCCTCGAGGGCCCGGAGGGCGAGGGCCTCGTCCCCACCGAAATAACGGGACGGGCCGCGTGTAGCGAAGGCAGCGACACCCGGGCCGAGCACCTCGACCGCCGGCGTCAACGACTCGAGCGCAGCGACCACCGGCTCCCACGCCCTCGCGTCACGCCCCGCGTCCGCCGCCACGATGACCAGTGCGGGGCAGCGGCCCTGGGCCTCCCGCCGGCGCAGCCCCGGGTGCACGCCGTGCTCACGAGCCGCCTCCGTCGCGGCCACCACCCGGTTGGCGTGGATCACCGCCGCCGCGACATCCGGGGGGTACCCGGCGGCGACCGCCGGCCAGTCGGGGTACCAGGCGACCAGGGATCGCATCGCTAGCCCGCCAGCGACGTGGCCGCCCCGACGCCCGTCCCCGCCGCCGCAACATCCGCCGGCGCCGGCGTCACAGAGCCCGGGCCGGGCAGCCACAAGGTGCAGCAGCGCGGGCGCGACGCCGCCCGCCGGCCGCTGGCGATCACTTCCAGGCGCCGGGAGCGGAGCCGGCCATGGCCCACCCCGAGCCCGCCCCACTCTGCTCCCGACACCGACAGCCGCAGGTCCGGCGGCTCGGGCCAGGCGGGTGCCGGCGATCTTTCGTCGGCCGCCAGCGCCACCAGCACCACCCCCCGCTCCCGCGCCCGGGCGGCAAGCCGCCGGGCGTCGGCGGCCCGCACCCGGCCGGGCAGGCCCAACAGGAGCAGATCCACGCCGTCCAGCAGCGCCGCGGCGACCGCTGCCCACCGCTCCCCCGGGCGGGGTACCAGCGCCAGGCGTTCGAGGCGCACCCCCAGCTCGGCCGCCGCGAGCAGCCCCAGGGAGGGGAGGCCCACGGCGGCGGCCCACCCCCCGGCCGTGGCGGACGCCACCAGGGCCAGGGCCAGCGACACGCCGCCGCCCGCCGCCGGCGTCACCTCCACGGTCGCCCCCCGCCGCAGCCCCCCCTCGGGGAAAAGGGCACCCAGCGCGCCCGCCACCTCCAGCGTGCGGGTGTCGGCCGTTGCGATCGGCCGGCCCCGGGCCGCCGCCACCTCGAGCACATCGAACATATGTTCGATACTCATGCTCTAGATCTACCGCCAATTCCGCCGGAATGCAACCCGCCCCGGCCCTGTGTCAGGTCACCGGGGGCCGCCTGCGTGGCGGCTGACACCGTCGGCGTGGGCCGCCGCCGCGACGGCAGCCGCGACGCTGCTCGCGACACCGGGAGAGAAAACGCTCGGGACGATCTCCTCCGCAGCCAGGTTCTCGGGCTGCACCGCCGCAGCGATGGCGTCGGCCGCGGCGAGCTTCATGTTCTCCGTGATGCGTGTGGCGCCGACGTCGAGGGCGCCGCGGAAGATGCCCGGAAAACACAGCACGTTGTTGATCTGGTTGGGGTAGTCGCTGCGACCGGTGGCCATGACGGCCACCACCCCTTCTGCCTCCTCCGGCAGCACCTCGGGCACGGGGTTGGCGAGCGCGAAGACGATGCTGCGGTCGGCCATCGTCTCCAGGTCCTCCCGCCCGAGCAGCCCGGGGGCACTCACCCCGATGAACACGTCGGCGCCGCGCAGCACCTCCGGCAGCGAGCCGGAGCGGCCCGCCGGGTTGGCGTTGTCCGCCAGCCACTGCTTCGACGGGTCGAGCCCCTCGCGGCGCCTGTGGATGGCGCCCCTGCGATCCGTGGCGACGATGTCCGCCACCCCGGCCCGCATGAGGATCCTCGTGATGGCCACCCCGGCCGCCCCCGCGCCGGAGAGCACCACCCGCAGGCCGGCCAGGTCCTTGTCCACGACGGTGCAGGCGTTGCGCAGCGCCGCGAGGACCACCACGGCGGTGCCGTGCTGGTCGTCGTGGAACACGGGGATCGACAGCGTCTCGGCCAGCCGCTGCTCCACTTCGAAGCAGCGCGGCGCCGCTATGTCCTCGAGGTTGATCCCCCCGAAGGCGGGTTCGAGCCGCTGCACCGTCTCCACGAGCTCGTCGGGCGACGAGACCCGGAGGCACACGGGGACGGCGTCGACGCCGGCGAAGGACTTGAACAGGACCGCCTTGCCCTCCATCACCGGCAGCGCCGCTTCCGGCCCGATGTCGCCGAGCCCCAGCACCGCCGTGCCGTCGGTGACCACGGCCACCGTGTTCGCCTTCATCGTGTAGCGGTGCACGAGAGCGGGATTCTCGGCGATCGAGGTGCAGACCCGCGCCACTCCGGGCGTGTACGCCATGGCGAGGTCGTCGCGGTCGCGCACGGGCCTCTTCGCCTCGACGCGGATCTTGCCGGCGTCGTGGAGGGCGAAGGTGCGGTCCTCGACCAGGAGGACCTCGACGTGCTCGACCGAGCGCGCCGCGTGGGCGACCTCGGCGGCGTGCTCCTCCGAGCCGCAGTAGACCACCACGTCGCGCGTCAGGGTCGCGCCGTCGCTCGCCACGATCTCGATGCCGACGAGGCTCCCGCCGGCGGACCCGATGGCGGTGGCGAGCAGGCCGAGCTCGCCGGGCCGGTTGGGGAGGCGGACACGGAGCCGGAGGGAGAAGGCGGCGAGCGGCGTGGGCATCTGTGGAGGATACTGGCACCTCGACCGGGGAGGCCCCCCGACGCGACGAAGGACCGGCGGGGGGGAGGCCGGTCCTTCGTAAGGCTCAAGAGGCGAGGGGGGGATTCGCCCCGAGCAACACCTTCATTATGCGCCATCCTTCACTATCGGGTCAAGAGACATTTGTCACATCTGGTAGCTGCCTCACAGATAGCCCCGGGTCTTCGTGGCGGACCGCATCGCGCACCTGGTGCAATAACGTCCGTGGCTTCCGACGCTGTCCCCGCACCCGGCATGCCGGTCCCCCCCGCCGTGCCGTCCACCCCGCCCGCTCCCCTCTGGGAGCCGGGGCCCGCACGCCGGGCGGCTTCCCGGCTGCGCCGCTTTCTCGACGAGCACGGCCAGGCGACCTACGAGGACGCCTGGGCCTGGTCGGTGAGCGCCGAGGGGGCCGGGGCGTTCTGGTCGGCGGTCGCCGAGGAAGCGGCGGTCGAGTGGCGTAGTCCGCCTCAGGCGGCGATCGAGCCCGACGCCGAGCGGGTGGCCGGCGTGCGATGGTTCCGCGGTGCCCGCCTCAACTACGCCGCTGCGGCGCTGCGCCCGCCGCCGGGCCGTCCCGAGGCGATAGCGGTGCTCGCCCGGTCCCAGACCCGGCCCGACCTGGAGCTGAGATGGGGGGACCTGGCGGATCTCGTCGCGTCCGTCCGGGCCGGGCTCGCCGCCGCCGGCGTCACCGAGGGGGACAGGGTGGCGGGCTACATCCCGAATATCCCCGAGGCGCTGGCGGTGATGCTCGCGGCGGCGAGCCTCGGCGCGGTGTGGACGTCCTGCGCCCCCGAGATGGGCGTCACAGGGGTGCTCGACCGGCTCTCCCAGGTCGACCCGACGGTCCTCGTCGCCGTCGACGGCTACCGCTACGGCGACCGCCGGATAGACCGGAGGGCCGCCGCCGAAGAGATACGCGCCGCGCTGCCCGGCCTGGCGCGCGCCGTGTGGCTGCCGTATCTCGACCCCCGGGGGGAGACCCCGCCCGGATGGACCCCCTGGGCGGACTTCACTGCGGAGCGCCCGCCGCTCGAGTTCACGCCCGTGGAGTTCGACCACCCCCTCTACATCCTGTTCTCCTCGGGCACCACGGGTAAGCCGAAGCCGATCGTGCACGGCCACGGCGGGATCCTCCTCGAACACGCCAAGGCGCTCGGCCTGCACTTCGACCTCGGGCCCGGCGACCGGTTCTTCTGGTTCACGACGACCGGGTGGATGATGTGGAACTTCTGCGTCTCCGGCCTCGTCGTGGGCGCCACCGTCGTCCTCTTCGACGGCGATCCCGCGTGGCCCGAACCCGACTCGTTGTGGGCGGTGATGTCCGAGACGGCGACCACGTGCGGCGGGGTCGGGGCGGGATGGCTGGTTGCCGGCATGAAGGCAGGCCACCGCCCGGGCGCCACCCACGACCTCGGGGCGTTGAAGACCCTCGGGTCGACCGGGTCGCCGCTCCCCGCCGCCGCCGCCCGGTGGGTGTACGAAGAGGTGGCCCCCGACGTCATGCTCGCCTCTTTCAGCGGAGGAACGGATGTCTGCACGGGGTTCCTCGGGACCAGCCCGCTGCACCCGGTGTGGGCAGGGGAGATCTCCTGCCGCTGCCTGGGCGCCAAGGTCGAGGTCTTCGACGAGCAGGGCAGCTCCGTGGTGGGCGAGGAGGGGGAACTGGTGATCACCGCCCCCCTGCCGTCCATGCCCGTGCGCTTCTGGGGCGACGACGGCAGCCGCTACCGGGCCGCGTACTTCGAGCGCTTCCCCGGCGTGTGGGCGCACGGGGATCGTGCGACGCTCACCGACCGGGGGACGGTCGTGATCACCGGTCGCTCGGACGGGACCCTCAACCGGGGCGGGGTGCGGATGGGGACGGCCGAGTTCTACGCCGTCGTGGAATCCTTCGAGGAGGTCGCCGACAGCCTCGTGGTCCACCTCGAGGACCCCTCGGGCGGACCCGGGGAGCTGTGGCTCTTCGTCGTCGCCGACGGCGGGGTGGACGAGCAGCTTCGGGCCCGGCTGACCGACGCGCTGCGCCGTGAGCTGTCCCCGCGCCACGTGCCCGACAGGATCGTCGCAGTCCCCGCCGTCCCGCGGACGCTGTCGGGCAAGAAGCTGGAGGTGCCCGTAAAGCGGGTCCTGAGCGGCCTGGATCCCTCCGACGCGCTCAGCCTTTCCTCTGTGGCGAACCCCGAGAGCCTCGAGGCGTTCCTCGAGCTGCGCCGGGGCCGGCCCTCGTAGGGCTGGCCGGCGGCGGGGGCTCCGCTTCCTCGGAGGCGAGCCGCTCGAGGAGGGGCACCGCCTTCGCCAGGACGGCGCGCTCCTCGGCGGTCATGCTCCGAAGGCGGCAGGCCAAATAGGCGTCGCGCCGGGTGCGGGTCTCGGCGAGGAGCACCTCGCCGGTGCTGCTCACCGTGACGCGGGCGACGCGCCGGTCGCTGACGTCGGCGCTCCGCTCGAGGAGCCCCCGCTCCTCGAGGCGCGCGACGATGCGCGTCATCGACGGAGGAGCGATGCGCTCGATCGCCGCCAGCTCTCCCAAAGTGAGACCCCCGTAGCGTGCGACGGTGGTCAACGCCGAAAGCTGCGAGGGGGTGATATCGCCCACCGCCTGCTGGCGCAGGCGGCGCGACAGGCGCAGCACCGCCAGGCGCAGCTGGCCGCCAAGGACGTTGGGCGACGCCGTGGTCACGGCCGCGCAGTGTAACCAACCTCTCCCCTGCACTTAGCGCGGCGAAACACCCGGGAGGCCCGGCGCCTCCCACCCACCGCCAGGAAGCTGGCACGATGGGGGATGTGACGATGCGAGAGGACTGCCGCCACTTCCAGAGCCGGACCTACGACACCGGCGAAGTGGCACGTTTCTGTGTCCTCAACCTTGCGCCCGAGGCGCCCTGGCGTTGCCCGGCCGACTGCCCCCGCTACGAGCAGGACATCATCGACGGCTCCTTCGTCGTCGGGTCGCTCCTGCGGCCGGCGGTCGAGGGGGAGCCCGAGGAGGCGCCCGGCGACATCGCCGCGGTCCTCGACGCTGCCGACGCCGTCGTCACCGCGGCGGGCCCTGGCATCCTGGAGGCCGTGGAGGCCGAACGGTCCAGCAGGCGGTGGTGGCGGGTGTGGAAGCGACGGGGGGACGGCGGCTTCAGCCTCAGCAACCGCTGACCTCGGACACCCTCGTGCGATCACTTCCCCACCGCGTCGCCCCCGGAGCCACGCGGTATCCGCCGGCGCGGCGGGCCGCCGCCGCCGTCCTGGCCACGGTGCTTCTCGCCGCGGCGTGCACCGGCGGGCGGCACGGCTCCGGCCCGCACGGCGGGACCGCGACGCCCGCCGGGACCGGCGTCGCGGTCACGAGCACCGCCCCGCCGGCGACCAGAGGATCCGCCGGCAGCTACACCTGGGCCACGGTGGCAAGCCCGCCGTCGGTGCCCGGCGGCGGGCCGTCGACCACGCTGTCGGCGCTGCTGGCCCCGCAGGCGGGCGGGGGATGGCTCGCGGCGGGCACGCGCACCGGAGCCGGCGGGGCGCCGGCGGCGACCGTGTGGGCCTCTCCCAACGCCGTCTCGTGGACCTCCAGCGCGCTTCCGGGCGGCGGCCCGAGCACCGTGGGCGCCGCGACACTCTGGCACGGGGGGGTGGTCGTGGTCGGCTCGATCGGCGGGGGCGCATCGCGGCGCGCGGTGGCCTGGACCTCCGCCGCATCGGGCGCGCCCTTCGCGCGCGCCACGGTCGCCTCCGGCGACGCGACGGTCGCTGCGGTCTCGGGGGGCGCGCTCGGCCTGTTCGCCGCAGGAACCGCCGGCGGGCGCCTGGCCCTGTGGTACTCCGGCGACGCCCGGCACTGGACGCGACTGCGATCCGCCGAACGGGCGATCGAGGCCGAGCCGGACGCGCACGTCGACGCTCTGCTCACCGCAGCGAACGGCGTCTACGCCGGCGGCTGGGTACGCGACGGCGCCTTCATCGACGCGGCCGTGTGGGCGTCGGCGGACGGGCTGCACTGGCACCGGGTTGGCGCCGCGCGGGGAACCTTCGGCGGAGGCGGCGACCACGTGATCACCGCCCTAGCCCAGATGGGCACCGGCATCGTCGCCGCCGGCGGAACGCGCACCGGGTTGTCGTGGTCGCCGTCGTCGTGGGTGTCGCCCGACGGCATCAGCTGGAGCCCCCCGGCCCAGGCGTTCCCGATGGACCCGCGCCCTCAAGCCGACTCGACCGACGCCGTCGTGCGTGCGCTCGCCGTGTTCTCCGCCGCGGCCCCGCCGGCCGCCGCCGCTGCGGGGTCCTCGACCACGGTGGTGGCGGTCGGGGGGAGCCCCACCGCCCAGCGGGTCTGGCGCTCGGGCGACGGGCTGCACTGGACGGAGATCGCCCTGCCCGCGGCGGCCGCACGCTCGGCGGCGTGGAGGGCCACGCTGGTCGCGTCCACCGCCTCGACGACGGTCGTGGCCGACGGCGACGCCGGCCAGCCCCATGTCCTGTCCGTCACCGGCGCCGCCTGGCACGAGCCGTCCGCCAACCCGGCGACGTTCGGGCCCGTCCAGCAGACGGCCCGCCCCGCCAGCCTGGTCGCTGACAGCGGCGGCCTCGCCATGGCTGTCAACGTCGAGGACCCCGGTCAGGCGCTCGGACGCGACACGGCGTCGGCCGTGCTGCTGACGTCTCCCGACGGCCGGCGGTGGTCGCGCCTCGCGTCCTTCCCGGACGCTGCCGTCGCGGCCCTGGCGGCCACGCCCGCGGGCCTGGCCGCCGTCGGGGTCCGGCATCCCGCTTCGGCGCCGGCCGCCGCTGCGTGGACGCAGACCGCTTCGGGCTGGGTGCCCGCCGCGCTCGGCCCTGCCGGGGCGACCGGCCCTTCGAGCGCCGACGCTCTCACGCGGATCGGGGGCCGCTGGGTGGTTGTCGGGGAGGCGCCCCTCGCCTCCGCTGAGGGCGGGTCGGGCGCGTCGACCGGGCTCGCGGTCGCCTGGGTGAGCGGCGCCGGCGGGAGCTGGACGAGCTCCGGCTCCCTCGACACCACGCCGGGCTCCGGCCCGGAGCGCCCCGCGGGGCTGTGCGCCACGTCCGCGGTCGTGGCTGCGGTGGGATCGGGGGGTGCCGTGGGAAGCGGGACGTCGGCTCTCGCGTGGTGGTCGTCGGACGGCACGGTCTGGCAGCCCGCGACCGTCAGCCCGAAACCCCCGCCCGGTGAGACCGAGGAGATGAGCGGGTGCGTCGCGGGGAGGACGTCTTTGGTGGCGTACGGGACAGCGGCGGGCCCGGGCGGACGCCCCGAACCGGCCCTGTGGCGATCGACCGACGGCACCCGCTGGGCACGGACGGCCACCGCGGCCTTCTCTCCCGGCGACCCCTTCCCGATCGCCGCGGCGGCCCGGGCGGCGTCCGCATGGGCGGCGGTGGGCGGATCCGCGCCGGCGCCGGCCGCGCAGCAGCCGCCGGCCGGATCCCCCGCCGGGTCGGCCGCGGCATCGTCGGCTGCGTGGGCCGGCGCCGACGCGCTGAACCCCGGACAACCCCCCGCCCTCGACGGAGTCGCTCCGGCTGATGCCGTCGCCGGGATGTGGCTCTCCTTCGACGGCGCCGCCACCTGGCAGCGCGTCGCCAGCGACGCCACGCCCTGGGGAGCCGGCCCGGGGGCGGCCGCAGCGGGGGCGACCACGGTCCCGCCGGCGACGTCCCCCGCCGCCGGCTCGGCCGCCGGCGCCGCGGCACAGCCGCAGACCGGCGTGGACGCCGTCGCCTTCCTCGGGTCGGCGGTCGTCGTCGCCGGAGAGGTGGACGGTCGCCTCGCACTCTGGACGGGTACGCCGGCCGCCGGCGCCGCACCGAGCTCGTAGCCCCCCGGGGGCCGCCCGCCCCGAAGACCACGGGATGCGTGCGGGGTTGCTCTTTCTGCGCGAGAAAAAGAGGTCCAAAAGGGACCGGTGAGAACGGCGGGGCGGACAAGTGACTTCACGGCCGGGCCACGCGAGCCGACACCGCACCCATGCGACGGACCATCGCTGTGGCGGCCCTGCCGACTCTCGTTGTCGCGGCCGCGGTGACGTGGCCCTTGGCCGGGAGAGGCTCGGCTCGCGGCGCCACCGTGACACCGGCCGCCACGGCACTCGGCGTGTCACACCTCGCATCGGCGGTGGCCGGCGTCGAAAACGCCCTGCAGCCGACCACCACCACCGCCTCGGCGCCCCTGGCGCCCGCCCCGAAGGCCGCCCTCCGGGAGACGCCGACGACCGCCGCCGCCTCGGGGCCCGGCAAGCCGGCCCACCCGGCGCACCCGCCGGCCACGGTGCACCCGGCGGCCACGGCTCGCCCGACACCCACGGTGGTCCGGCCGGCCGTCCGCCCGCCATCGCCGCCTACCGGCTCCGGGGGAGGGTGCGCGGCCGCGGACGCCTACCTCGCCACCCACGCCGCTCCCGGCTTCAGGATCGAGTGCCCCGGTTACGCGCTGGGCCACCAGGCGATGACCTGCATCAACGAACCGGGCGTCTGCCCGAACGCCAAGCTGATCGTCATAGCGGTCGTCTGCCCGGCGTCCTACATGAACGAGGCGTCGAACTCCTGGGTTCTCGCCGGCTTGAGAAGCGCGCCCATCGACCCCTACGGCTACTGCCCCTGACGCCGGAGCCTCGGGCTCACCGGTGGATGCCGGCGGGTGCCGCCGTGCTCTCGTCGATGGGAAAAAGCTCCGGCTGCACCGCCGGTCCCGGCCCTGCGGACAGCCAGGGCCGTGGCGCTGCTCTCGCCCCGGCGACACCCCACACCAGCCCCTCCATGAAGATCCAGGTCCGGCGGTGGATGGCCGAAGGGCCGTACGCGTGCAGGGCCATCTTGTGGCGGGGGCAGGGATAGCCCTTGTTGGCGTCGAACTCGTAGGCGGGGTAGTTGGCGGATTCCGCTCGCATCAGCCGGTCCCGGCTCACCTTCGCGAGGACCGACGCCGCCGCTATCGACAGGCACGTCGCGTCGCCGCGGACGATCCGCTGCGCACTGGCGGCACCGACGAAGTCCCACTTCCCGTCGATGAGGACGTAGTCGGGTTCGACGCCGAGCGCTCCGATCGCCCGGCGGGCAGCCAGCCGCTGGGCTTCCGCCATCCCCATGCCGTCGCATTCTTCCTGCGACGCGGCGCCCACCGCCCAGGCGGTGCACCAATCGGCTATGCGCCCGAAGAGCCGCTCCCGCTCGCTCTCGCGCAGCATCTTCGAATCCCGCACGCCGTACACCCGCCGGCCCTGAGGCAGCACCGCCGCCCCGACGACGAGGGGACCGGCCCAGGCGCCGCGCCCCACCTCGTCGACGCCCACGACGACCTTGTAGCCCCGCTCCCACAGGGCCTTCTCGATTCTCAAGGAGGGAACGGCCTCTGCCCTCACGGCGCACCGCGGACCCGTGCGTAGCGGGTCATCAGGACGCCGTCGGCCTCCACGACACCGGTGAGGCGCAGCCGCACCGGTCCTCCGGCCAGAGGCTCCTCGCCGGCGAGGCGCAGGTGCGGCGCCCCCACCAGCACGGGCGACAGGGTGAGGCACAGCTCGTCGACAGCATCGACGGCGAGCAACGACCCGAGCAGCGCCGGCCCTCCCTCGCAGAGGACCCTGCGCAGGCCCCGCCGGGCCAGCTCGTCGAGGGCCAGGCGGAGGTCGACCCTCGTCTCGCCGCACACCACCACCTCCGCCACGCCGGCAAGGTCGGGGCGCGCCGCGGCGGCGGACGCGGTGGTGAGAACCAGGGTCCGTTCCTCCCCGGCGAAGACGCGTGCGGTCGGCTCCAGTTCGGCCCGATCGCTGACGATCGCCAGGGCGGGAAGGGGGGACTGGCCGCGCGCCGCCCGCCGGCGGCGGCGGTCCTCGTCCAGGCGGATCGGTCCGTATTCTTCCGCCCGTACCGTGCCGGCCCCCACTACGACGACGTCGGCGACGGCGCGCATCGCAAAGAAGACGGCCCGGTCGGCCGGCCCCGACAACGGCCTGCTGTGCCGGCCCACCTCGACCGCCCCGTCGAGCGACGCCACGAAATCGACCCGTACGTGGCGCCCGCCGCCCGCCGCCCCCGCCGGCCGCGTGGCGTGAGGCAGGTACTGCTCCTCCAGGTCGGCCGCGGTCGCCAGGTCCCTCGCCGCCGGGTAGAGCGAGCGCATCAGTGCAGCCGCGCGACCGCCGCGGCCTCGGCCGGGTCCGCCTCGGTCGCGAAAAAAGCGTCGAGGACCTCCCTGCCCACCTGCTCGCTCGTGAGGCGGAGGCTGAGGGCGACGACGTTCGCGTCGTTCCAGCGGCGCGCGCCGCGAGCCGTCTCCGCGTCGGCGCACAGGGCGGCGCGCACGCCTGCGACCTTGTTGGCGGCCATGGACACGCCGGTGCCCGTCCAGCAGCACACGACGCCGACCTGCGCCCGGCCGGACGCCACCGCCTCCCCCACCCCGCGGCCGACGTCGGGCCACCAACCGGGGTCTGCGACGACTTCGACGTCGTGGCCGGATTTGACCAGATGGGCGATCAGCGCCTCTGTGAGGGTGGTTCGCTCGTCCGTGCCGAAAGCCACTCGCACCGCGCCGAGCCTACCCCGGCACCGCGGGCGGGTCCGCTCCTGGCGCGGGGCTTCTTATGATGGCCCCCGATGCGCGCCGGCCCGAAAGACACAGACCTCGCGCCTGTGCCGTCGGGACGCGAAGCGGTCCTCGTGCCGGTGAAGGCATTCGATCAGGCGAAGCGCCGCCTCGCCGGGGCGCTGTCTCCGGCGAGGAGGGCCGAACTGGCCCGCTTGATGGCGACCCGTGTCGTTGAATCCGCCGCCGGCCTTCCGGTGGCCGTCGTCTGCGACGACCGGGGGGTGGCCGCCTGGGCCCGGGGCCTCGGGGCGGCGGTGATCTGGGAACCGGGTCGGGGGCTGAACGGCGCAGTGCAGGTCGGCGTGGCCCGCCTGCGGGAGGCCGGCGTCGGTTTGGTCGTCGTGGCCGCCGGCGATCTGCCGCTCGCGCGTGACCTGCGCTGGGTGGCGGGCTTCGAGGGGGTGACGATCGTTCCCGACAGGCGCAGCGACGGCACGAACGTGATAGCGGTGCCCTCGTCGTGCGGGTTCGGCTTCTCTTACGGGCCCGGGTCCTTCGCCCGTCACCTCGGGGAGGCCCGGCGCCTGGGCGTGCCCGTGCGGGTCGTGTACTCGTCGGCGCTGGGTTGGGACGTGGACGTCCCCGACGACCTCGCGGCGGTCAACTCCGGCTCTCCGACGTTTTAGGGCTCGCCACCGGCGACCCTCACCACCTCGCGGCGGACGGCCGGGCCCGGCTCGCGAACGGGCCGGGCCGGCGGGTCCTACGCCTTCGTCGCCCTCGTGCGGCGGGAGGGCCCCGGGCGCCCGGTCGCGGTTGTGCTCTTGGCGGCGACCGGAGCCTTCTTGACGGCGGCACTCTTCGTGGCGGTCGCCGTCTTCTTCGCTGCCGGGGCCTTGGTGGCCGTTGCGGTCTTCTTGGCCGTTGCGGTCTTCTTGGCCGTTGCGGTCTTCTTGGCCGTTGCGGTCTTCTTGGCCGTTGCGGTCTTCTTGGCCGTTGCGGTCTTCTTGGCCGTTGCGGTCTTCTTGGCCGTTGCGGTCTTCTT
>JAJYLA010000078.1 GCA_021788115.1 Actinomycetes bacterium
CGAGTTGGCGACTGCCGGCATCGACTTGCTGGTGCTGCGCGAGCTGATGGGCCACGCTTCTCCGGAGTCGACCGCCGCGTACGTGCACTTGTCGTCGGACACTTTGGCGGCCGAGTTCGCCAAGGCCCGGGCGGCCGCTCGATGAGCGCCACCGCCCTGGCTACTTTGGAAGCCAACGGCGCTCCTGATGTTCTGGTCGACTACGCCCGTTTCGTCGCCGGTCTGAACATCGGGCCCGATGCCAAGCGGAATCGCCGGAATGCCGCCTCGGAACTCCTTGGCGCTCATCCGGACCTGAAGGCGTGGATGGCCCGGTCGACCCGGTCCCGGCTCGCCGATCTGGCCCGCACTCGGGCCTGGTCGTTCATCACCTGGTGTTTCTTGGAACAGATCCTGGTTCCCGACTTGGACCTGTTGCTGACCAAGACCCCGGGCGATCTCTACGCCGAGTGGGGGCGACGCCATGCCGACGAGGTGGTCCGTGTCCGCGAGGTCGCCCGCCGCTACTCCTGGAGTGCCAACTGGACCCGTGATGTCACCCGCAACGCGCTGGCCATGCTGTGCCTGTGGTCGGGGAAGGTCCTCGACGAGCTGACCGACGACATCTTCGACGCTTTCACCGCCGCGCTGGCCGACACCCCCTCAGCCCGACGCGACGCCCGTCTGCACAACCAGGCCCGAGCCTTCAGCCTCCACCAGGCCTGCTACGAGTTGCGTATCTGCGGCCACACTCCCCGCAAGAACCGGCCGCCCGCGGCCACCGTCGCCGAGACCCTCCGAGCCCTCCCCCAACCGGAGATCCGCCGGGTCGCCCTGCGCTACCTAGACGTGGTGGCCACGACACTTCGCCCCTCCACCGTGCTGCTCCGGGCGGACAGCCTGATCGTCTTCGGCGAGTACCTGGCCGCTCACCACCCCGATATATCCCGGCTCGCGCAACTCGAGCGGGCCCAGATCGAAGGCTTCCTGGTGTGGAACCACGGGCGGCCCTGGCGGGGGCGGGTCGCCCGGGACAAGCCGGTGGCAGCATCAGTCTCCAAACGCACGGTGGTGGACCTGCGCGCCTTTTTCGAGGACATGGCCGTGTGGGGATGGGCCGACCGGCCATCTCGCCAACTCGTCTTCGCCAGCGACATCCCTCGCCTGGACCGTCCGTTACCCAAAGCGCTACCGCCCGACGTCGACCGGGACCTCATGGCCGCCGTCGCCGGTCTCCCCGATCCCTTCGCCCGCCACGGCCTCACCATCCTGCGCGGCACCGGAATGCGACTGGGTGAGCTACTCGATCTCGAACTCGACTGTCTCTGGGATTTCGGTGACCGCGGCACATGGGTCAAGGTCCCGTTAGGCAAGCTCGGCACCGAACGGACAGTCCCCCTCGACGAGGAGACCCTCGCCGCATTCGACGCCTGGATGGCACTGCGCGGACCGCAGCGAGCGTTGACCCATCCCCGCCACGGCCAGCCCGCGGACTTCCTCTTCGTCGAACGGGGACGACGGCTATCGGCCTTCCGGCTCCGCCACGGGCTCGACCAGGCCGTCAACGACGCCGGCCTGACGGGACGAGACGGGCACGCGCTGCGAGTAACCCCGCACCAGCTCAGACACACCTACGGGACCAGCCTCGTCAACGCCGGCCTGTCCCTACAGGCACTCATGGCGCTCATGGGCCACGTCTCCGCCGAGATGACACTCCGATACGCGTCGCTCGCCTCCCCGACCGTGCGCGCCGCCTACGAAGCGGCCATGACCAAAGCCCGAGCCCGCCAAGCGCTCTTCGTGACCTCCACCGGCCGTCCCGCCGCGCCGGACCGAGTCGAATGGCTTCGCTCCGAGATGCTCAAGACCCGCGTCGCCCATGGCTATTGCTCCCGCGACCTCGTCGCCGACACCTGCCCCTACGCCAACATCTGCGAACAATGCGACAACTACGTCACCGCCCCCGAGTTCCAACCGGCCCTCGAAGCCCAACTCGCCGACATCCACACCCTCCGCGACGACGCCCAAGCCCGAGGCTGGGACTCCGAAACCGCCCGCCACGAACGCGTCATCGCCAGCATCGACGGGCACCTCCGCCGGCTCAGAAACCATGCCTGACCAACGGACTCTTGCTTGACACGGGACCGAGGGCCGGTTAATGGAACGGTGGTTCTCGGCGTTCACCACCAAGAGACTGCAGCGCTCCGCCCACCGCAGCGTCAAAGAACTGGCCGCCGGCATCCTCCATGCCCGCCCGAATCGGATACGTAAGGCACCGCCTGGGCAGAAGACACGGCGACTTCGGGAAGCATCCTGCCACCCGTCCGCCCTCGCTCGTACTTATCTGCCTCCGGGCGGCAGACTGCCACCCGTGGTCGAGCCGTCGCCGACGCCGGGTCCAAGCCGGGCGACCGAGCCGCCGCCCAGCCGGTGGGCCTTCCCCGCGGACCCCGCGGTGCTGGCGGTCGCGGCGGGCGGCGGGGAGGTGATCGGCGCCGGCGCCGACCTGGAGCCGGGGACGCTTCTGGCGGCGTACCGCGCCGGCGTGTTCCCGATGCCCGCCGGCCGGCGGGGCGCCGTGGCGTGGTGGTCGCCCGACCCGCGGGGGATCGTGCCGCTGGAGGAGGGCGGGCTGCGGGTGAGCCGGTCGTTGGCCAAGTCGGTGGCGCGCTTCGAGATCCGCGTCGACACCGCCTTCGACGAGGTGATCGAGGCGTGCTCGGACCGCCGCCGGCCCGGCGGGTGGATCTCGCCCGACATCCGGGCCGCCTACCGCCGGCTGCACGACCTCGGCTGGGTGCACAGCGTGGAGGCGTGGGACCGGGAGGGCCGCCTCGCCGGCGGCCTCTACGGCGTGGCGATCGGGGGCCTGTTCGCGGGGGAGTCGATGTTCTTCCGCCAGACCGACGCCTCCAAGGTGGCGCTCGTCGGCCTCGTCGCCATCCTGCGCGCCGCCGGCGCCCGGCTGCTCGACGTGCAGTGGGCCACCGCCCACCTCGCCTCCCTCGGCGCGGTCGAGGTGAGCCGCGCCCGCTACCACGCCCTTTTGCGCGAGGCGCTCGCCTGCCCCCAGCCGGCGGCCTTCGGCGGCGCCGGCGGCCGCTGGTAGCGTTGGGGGCCGTGGCCCTGGTGGTGATGAAGTTCGGTGGGACGTCGGTGGCCGACGCGGAGCGGATGCGGACCGTCGCCGACTACATCGCCCGGAGCGTGCGGCGGGGCAACCGGGTGGTGGTGGCGATCTCGGCGATGGGCAAGGAGACCGACGACCTGCTGCACCTCGCCGGGCAGGTGTCGGACACCCAGCCGGGCCGGGAGATGGACATGCTGATCACCGCCGGGGAGCGCAAGGCGATGGCGCTCCTGTGCATGGCGCTGCACGACGTGGGCGTGCCGGCGGACAGCTTCACGGGGAGCCAGGCGGGCATCATCACCGACACGACCCACACGAACGCCAAGATCCTCGAGGTGCGCGCCGACCGCCTGCGCGAGGCGCTGGAGGCCGGCAGGGTGCCCGTCGTCGGCGGGGCGCAGGGCGTGTCGACCATGCGGGACATCACCTTCTTGGGCCGGGGCGGCACCGACACCACCGCGGTGGCGCTCGCGCAGGCGCTCGACGCGGACGCGTGCGAGATCTACACGGACGTGTCGGGTGTGTTCACGGCGGACCCGCGGGTGGTGCCCGAGGCGCGCCGGCTCAAGCGGCTGAGCTTCGAGGAGATGCTGGAGATGACCGCGGCGGGCTGCCCGAAGCCGGCGATGCGCTCGGTGGAGTTCGCCCGCAACCACGGGGTGCGCCTGCACGTGCGTTCGGCGTTCACGTGGGAGCCGGGAACCTGGATCAAGGAGGAAGACCCCGACATGGAGCAGGCCATCGTCTCGGCCGTGGTCTCGGACAACTCCGAGGCGAAGCTGACCGTCGCCGGGGTGCCGGACAGGCCCGGCATCGCTGCCCGGCTCTTCCGCGCGCTGGCCGACCGCTCGATCAACGTCGACATGATCGAGCAGAACGTCTCGCTGGCAGGCACGACGGACATCTCTTTCACCGTCCCCAAATCCGATCTGGCGACCGCCCGGGAGGTGAGCGTCGCCCTCCAGGGCGAGATCGGCGCCAACGACGTGCTCGCCGACCCGGACATCGCCACGGTGTCGATCGTGGGCGCCGGCATGAAGACCCATCCGGGGGTGTCGGCGACGATGTTCGAGGTCCTCGCGGGGGAGGGGATCAACATCGAGATGATCTCGACCTCCTCGATCCGCCTCACCTGCGTGGTGCGCGGCGACCTGTCGGAGAAGGCGGTCGTGGCGCTGCACCGGGCGTTCAAGCTCGACGGCGAGTAAGCACCCGGCGAGCCCGCTCCGCGGGGGCCTCGGGACCCCTCGGCACCGGACGGCTCGCCTGCACACGAGCCGGCCGCCCGGCGCCGGCCGCCGTGTGGGCCACACTGGAGGCGTGGAGTCCTCATGGGGCAGCTGATCGATGACCTGAGCCGGGCGACCCCGCTCGGCCGCCCGCTGGCGCTACTCGTGGTGCTCGCCGGCCTGTTCCTCCTCGCCTGGCTCGTCAGCGGGCTGGCCGCCCGCGTGGCGGCCTTCGTCGTCGACCGCGGCGACCGGCGTCACCGCCACGCCGGCGTGGATGTCGACACCGCGGCGATCACGAGCCTCCGCCAGCGCGACACCGCGATCTCGTTGATCCAGACGAGCGTCCGTTACCTCGCCTTCGCGCTGGCGGTCGTGTTCGCGATCGTGGCCCTCCTCGGCGCCCACCGCCTCGAGACGGTGGTCGGCGCCTCGTTCGTGGCGGTGGTGATCGCCTTCGCCGCGCAGAGGTTCCTCACCGACGTCATCGCCGGACTGCTCATGTTCTTCGAAGGGTGGTTCCACATCGGCGACACCGTCGCGATCGACCCGTGGAACGTGCAGGGCGTCGTCGAGGCCGTCTCGCCGCGCTCGCTGACCATCCGCAGCGTCACCGGCGAGATCCTGCACGTCCCCAACTCGCAGGTGATCGCCCTCCGCGTGATCCCCCGCGGCTACCGGGAAGTCGAGATCGAGGTGTTCGCCGTCGACCTGGACGCCGGCCGGGACCTCGTCGAGCACATCGGGCGCATCGTGCCCACCGGCGCCACCCGGTTCGTGCGCAGCCCCGCCATATCGGAGACCGAGACCCTCGACGAGAGCCTCCACCGGATCACGGCCCGCTGCGCCGTCGCGGTCGGGCGCGAATGGCTCGCCCTGGACCTGCTGCCCACCCTGTTCAAAGAGCGCGCCCCCGAAGGGCTGCTCGTGCACGGCCCGATCGTCACCTTCGTCGACGAGAAGGCGCTCCGCAGCTTCGCCCGGGCGATGGTGAGCGGCCCCCGGCCGCCGTCGCCGGCGCCGCCCGCCCCGGGCGACGACGCACCGCTGCTCGGCGCGGACGGCGAGGCGCCCGCCCTGTGACGGCGCCGGCCCGGCCGCCGCGGGCCCGGGCCGTCCCCACAGCCTGCCGGCGGCGGCGCCCGCCACAGCGTCGAGGGTCGCGCAGGCTTCCCTGACCGGGCCTCCGAGGGCGTGCGGGCGGCGGTCCGCTGCCGGCGCCGTGGTGTTCCGCGGGAACTCTTATCCTGTTTCAAGCCGGCTCTCAGGAGGGGCCGCTTCACTTGCGTCGATGTCCAGACCTACCATCGGCCGCCGCCCCGCGGCCGCGGCGCCGGCGCGCACTGCGAAGGGATGATCGACATGGTCATGAAGGGCCTCGGCTGGGTCGGGGCGAGGCTGAGGGGCGCCGGCGTGGTCAACGTCCTCCTCGGGTGCGCCGTGCTGGCCGCCGCCGGCGTCGGGTACGTGCTCGTCGACGGGGGCCGCAGCAGCGGCGCGACCCTGCGGACCACGACGGTGCAGCGGGGGACGGTCCTCCAGACGGTCTCCGCGTCCGGCAACCTCGAGCCGGTCAACCAGGCGGGGCTCAACTTCGCCAGCAGCGGGACGGTGACCGCCGTCGACGTCGCCGTCGGCCAGCACGTCGCGGCAGGCCAGGTGCTGGCGACCATCGACCCGACCGCCGCCAAGTCCCAGCTCGAGACCGCGGAGGCCAACCTCGCCGGCGCCCAGCAGAACCTCGACAAGGCGCTGCACCCCCTCACCGCCCAGGCCCAGGCGGTGGTCCAGGACCAGCTGGCGCAGTCCGGCCTTCAGATCCAGCAGGCCGACAACTCCCTCGCCCAGGCGAAGCAGTCGGCGGCCTCGCAGGCGAGCGCCGACGCCGCCACGGTCAACACCGCCACGACCGCGCTCGCCGACGCGGAAGCCCGGCTCTCCTCCGACGAGCAGGCCGAGAAGACCGCCTGCTCGGCCGGCGGGCCGGCCGGCGGCACGGCCACCCCGGGCTCCTGCCCGCAGTACACCGCGGCCGTGGCGTCGGACAAGCAGGCCGTCGCCCAGGACACCACGGCCCTTCAGACCGCCCAGCAGAACCAGACCAACGACGCCCAGAAGAGCCAGCAGACGATTGAAAATGCCCAGCTGCAGGTGACCTCGGCCAACGACTCCTACAACACGCAGGTCGCGCAGAACGCCCTCAACGCCGCGCCCGCCACGTCGGCAACGATCGCCCAGGACACGGCGCAGGTAACGGCTGCGCAGCTCACCGTGGCCCAGGACAAGAAGGCGCTGCAGGGCACCACCATCACCGCGCCGTTCTCCGGCACCATCGCCTCGATATCGGGGTCGGTCGGCGAGACCGTCTCGGGGGGCTCCTCCTCGGGCGGTTCGGGGTCGTCGAGCAGCTCGAGCAGCTCGAGCAGCTCCGCGAGCGGGTTCATCGTCCTGGACAGCTTCACCCGCTACCAGGTGACCGCCGACTTCCCCGAGGTCGACGCGGTCGACCTGGCCGGCGGCCAGGGAGCCGTCGTGACCCTGCAGGCGGTGTCGGGGGTGTCGATCAACGCCAAGGTCACCGCGGTGTCGCCGGTCCCCACCGTGGTCTCCAACGTCGTCGAGTACCCCGTCACCGTCGCCCTCGAGAACGCCCCGTCGGACCTGAGGCCCGGCGAGACGGTCAACGTCGAGGTCATCGTCAAGGAGGCCGACAACGCCCTGTACCTGCCGTCGAGCGCGGTGACGACCCGGGGCGGCACCAGCACCGTCACCGCCATGGTCAACGGCAAGCGGACGACGGTCACGGTCGGCACCGGCGTGGTCGGCACCAGCGACACCCAGATCACCAGCGGCCTGACCCAGGGCGAGACGGTGGTGCTGGCCTCCACCAGCGGATCGACCAGCTCCGGCTTCCCCGGCGGCGGCGGCTTCGGCGGCGGCGGCATCGCCGGGCTGGGCAGGATCGTTCGCGCTGCCCGCGGTGGCTGATGCAGGCGACTGAGAGGGCAGCGGCCGGGCAGAAGGCCGTCATCGTCCTCCACGGCGTGCACAAGGTGTACGGCGCCGGCGACGTCGCCGTGCAGGCGCTGCGCGGCGTCGACCTCAAGGTCGAGGCCGGCGACTACGTGGCCGTCCTCGGGGCTTCGGGGTCGGGCAAGACGACCCTCATGAACATCGTCGGCTGCCTCGACGTGCCCACGGCGGGCCGCTACCTGCTCGACGGCATCGACGTCGGCTTCCTCGACGAGTCGCAGCTGGCCCTGGTGAGGCGGCGGAAGATCGGCTTCGTCTTCCAGTCCTACAACCTGATCCCCCGCATGTCCGCCCTCGCCAACGTCGAGATGCCCCTCGCCTACGCCGGGATTCGCGGCTCGCGACGGCGGGAGCGGGCGATGGCGGCCCTCGAGATGGTGGCGCTGACAGACCGGGCGCACCACATGCCCAGCCAGATGTCCGGCGGCCAGCAGCAGCGGGTGGCCGTCGCCCGGGCCCTCGTCACCAGCCCGTCTCTGGTCCTCGCCGACGAGCCGACGGGCAACCTCGACACGGCGTCCACCGCCGACCTGCTCGCCATATTCGACGCCCTCAACAGGGACGGGCGCACCATCGTGATGATCACCCACGAGCACGACGTGGCCGACCACGCCAAGCGCCGCGTGCAGCTCCGCGACGGCCTGATCATCGAGGACCACCGGCTCGTCGACCTCGGCGAGCCGCCCCCCCTCCTCGCCTCGCCGAGCGTGGCGTCATGAAAGCAGCCGAGGTGATGCGCTTCGCGCTGCACGGCCTGTCGGCCAACAAGCTGCGCTCCGCGCTCACCACCCTGGGCGTGCTCATCGGCGTCGGCGCCGTCATCCTCCTCGTCGCCGTCGGCAACGGGACGTCGAAGCAGATCCAGGCCAACATCGAGAGGCTCGGCACCAACACCCTGACCGTCTTCAGCGGCGGCTTCGGGCGCTTCGCCTCCAGGGCCAGCGGCACCCAGAGCCAGTCCACCAGCCTCACCCTGCAGGACGCCGAGGCGCTCGCCGACAAGGCGCAGGCCCCCGACGTGTACAGCGTGAGCCCCGAGACGAGCACCTCCGCGACGGTGACCTACCAGGGCTCGAGCGCGTCGGCGACGGTCACCGGCACGTACCCGAGCTACTTCAAGGCGTCGAACAGCCCCGTCCAGTACGGCACGTACTTCACCGCCACCGACGTCAACAAGGCGCACGACGTCGCCGTCATCGGCACCACGCTCGCCGAGGATCTCTTCACCAGCGCCGGCGACGCCGTCGGCCAGTCCGTTTCCATCAACGGCACCCCCTTCCAGGTCGTCGGCGTCCTCAAGTCGAAGGGGTCGACCGGGCCCTCCGACGTCAACTCGGTCGCCGTCGCCCCGTTCACGTCGGTGCAGGACACGCTCACCGGCTACGGATCGGTCGGCGAGATCCTCGTCCAGGCCGTCTCCCCCTCCACCACCAGCGCCGCCGACACGGAGATCACCGCCATCCTCGACAAGCGACTCGGCGTCTCCGCGTCGTCGGCGTCCGGGTCGTCGGCCGCGTCGCGCTTCTCCAGCTCTCCGTTCGAGGTGCTCAACCAGACGCAGCTTCTGAGCGCCAGCACATCCTCCAGCCACACGTTCACCGTGCTGCTGGGGGCGGTGGCGGCGATCTCGCTTCTCGTCGGCGGGATCGGCGTCACCAACATCATGCTCGTGACCGTCACCGAGCGGACCCGGGAGATCGGCATCCGCAAGGCCGTCGGCGCCCCGAAGGGCGCCATCCTCGGGCAGTTCCTCGCCGAGGCGGTGATGCTCTCCGCGTTCGGCGGGGTGCTCGGGATCGCCGCCGGCTTCATCGGCAGCGCGTTCACCATCGACGGGGTGAAGCCCGTCATCGTCCCCTCGTCGATCTTCCTGGCCGTCGGAGTCTCGGTGCTCATCGGCCTGTTCTTCGGCAGCTATCCCGCCAACCGGGCTGCGTCCATGCGGCCCATCGAGGCACTCCGCTATGAATGAGCCACTGAACACGTCGGACTCCCTCGGCGCCGGGGCGCTGCTGTCGAGCCCCGCGGAGACCGACGACCTCCAGTCGATGCTGGCCATCCGGCCCCCGCGGCGCAAGCTGCCGTGGGTGACCCTGCTCCTCGCCGCCGCCGTGCTGCTCGGCGCCGGCGTCTCCGGCGGCGTCGAGATCCAGAAGCACCTCGGCACGTCGCCGTCGGGCACCGCCGCCTCGTTCGCTTCGGCCCTGCGCACCTTCGCCGCCCGGTCCTCCACCTCGACCTCGTCGGGCGGGTCGACCCGGTCGGGCAGCGGCGCCCGGGCGTTCGCTGGCGGCGCGTTCGGCGGCTCGGGCTCGGCCACGGTGGGCACCGTGACTCTCGTCGACGGGTCGACGATCTACGTGACCACGAGCGGTGGCCAGATCGTCAAGGTCAAGACCACCCCGTCCACGACCGTGCGCATCACGAGCACCGGCTCCGTCTCCCAGCTCAAGCCGGGCAGCACGGTGGTGGTCTCGGGAAGCGGATCGGGCGGCACGATCACCGCCAGGTCGGTGACCGAGGGGTCGGGCGGGCTCGGCGGGGGAGCCTTCCCGCGCGCGTCCGGCTGAGAGCGGCAACGGCGACGACCCAGGTGAGGTGCAACCGCAGATGAGGATGCGATCCAGCGACCGCCGATCCGCCTTTGCCGGCGGGGGGCGCCTGCTCGCCGCGGGCGGTGCCGCCGTCGCCCTGGCGGCCGCGCTGGCGGCCTGCGGGGCAGGCGCCGCCAAGGCGACCACGACCGGCACCACGTCCACGACCACGCCGGCTTCTCGCTCCGCGGCGTTCGCCGCCTACGCGACGTGCATGAAGCAGCACGGCGTGACCCTGCCGACCGACTTCGGGCAGCGCCGGGCCACGGGCTCCGTCCCCGCGGGCTCGGTGCCCCGCGGGTCCTTCCCGAGCGGGTCGTTCCCGTCCGGGTCGTTCCCCCGCAGGAGCCTTCCCGCCGGCGTCAGCAGCGCCACGTACCAGGCCGCCCGGATGGCGTGCCGCTCCGAGCTGCCCCACGGCGCCTTCGGGCGCGGCCCCGGCGGGTTCACCAACTTCGCCGCCTTCGCCAGTTGCATGTCCGACAACGGCGTCAAGCTCACCGGGACCGGGCCGGGCGCCCTGGCAGCCCTGGAGCGCACCAAGCCGGCCGTGCAGAAGGCGCTGTCGGTCTGCGACGTGCTCCTCCGGCCGACCTCCACGACGAGCAGGACCTAGACCGGCGCCCCCGTGGGGGTTGCTGGTCGAGGAGCGGGAAAATACCGGGCATATCCGGCAGGGGCTTTCGGCTCTGGTGGCGCCCGGCCGCCGCTCCTTAGCGTGCCCGAGGGTATGTACGACTTCCTCCTCACCGAGGAACAGCAGGCCCTCCGGGAGGAGGTACGCGACTTCGTCGGCTGGGTGCCCCGGCAGATGGTCGTGGACATGGACCGTGACGCCATCCGCTTCCCCCGCGAGTTCCTCGCCGAGGCGGGCAGGCGCAACCTGCTCGGCATCCGCCACCCGAAGGAGTGGGGCGGCAGGGACCTCGACTGGGTGGCCTCCTGCGCGGCGATGGAGGAGGTGGGCACCCTCGGCTACATCTTCGCCTGCACGTTCGGTGTGGGGGCGGAACTGGTGTGCGACGCCATCGTGCGCCACGGCACCGACGCCCAGAAGGAGAAGTACGTGCGCCCCCTGCTCGCCGGCGAGATCTTCGCCGCGGAGGCGCTCACCGAGCCGCGCGGCGGCTCGGACTTCTTCGGGGCCACGACGAAGGCGGAGGACAGGGGCGACCACTTCCTCCTCAACGGCCAGAAGCGCTTCATCGTCGGGGCGGAGGGCGCGGACTTCTTCCTCGTGTACGCCCGCACCAACACCGACGCGGCGCCCCACCACGGGATGACCGCCCTCATCGTCGACCGCGGCCCCGGCGTCACGGTCAAGCACCTCTACGGGCTGATGGGCTCGCGGGGCGGGGGGACGGGGCGGGTGGTGTTCAAGGACGTGGAGGTGCCCAGGGACAACGTGGTCGGACAGGTGGACGGCGGCGTCGACGTGTTCAACACCATGATGATCCCCGAGCGCCTCGGGACCGCGGCGATGACCATCGGGCCCGCCGTCGCCGCCCTCGAGGTCGCCGGCGGCTACACGACCCGGCGCAAGGCCTTCGGCCGGCGCATCAACGAGTTCGAGGGGGTCAGCTTCCAGGTCGCCGAGGCGGCCATGCTCCTCGACGCCTCCCGGTCCCTCGTGTACACCACCGCCCGCGCCGTCGACTCCGGCCAGGACACCGCCAGGACCCGGCGCTACATCAGCGAGACGAAGAAGTTCGTCACCGAGGCCTGCCAGACCGTGGTCCACAATGCCATGCAGGTCATGGGCGGCATCGGCTACACCGACGTGTACCCCGTCGAGCGCCACTACCGGGACCTGCGCCTGGCGTCCATCTGGACCGGCACCAACGAGGTGATGAGCATGATCGTCGCCCACGAGTGGTACGGGGAGTACGCCGAGCGCGCCGCGGGCGCCCGCGCCGCCCGGGCCCGCGGGCGCGATCTCGAGGCCGACGCCGTGAACGCCGGCGCCGCGGACGAGAAGGTGTACGAGTAGTGGGCCGCCGGCGGGCGGTGATGCTGCTCATCGTCACCGACGACGGGGATCTTCTGCTCCACCACCGCGACGACAAGCCGTGGATCGCCCACCCGGGGACGTGGGCGGGGTTCGCCGGCTCGATCGAGGACGGCGAGACCGTCGAGGAGGCGCTCGCGCGGGAGGTGAGCGAGGAGACCGGCCTCGCGGTCGACGGTCCCGTCTTTTTGACAGAGGCAATCGACGAGGAGGGCGACGGGGCCCTGGTGACGGTGTTCTACACCGTCGGGGGGATCGGCGCCGGCGACATCGACCTGCACGAGGGCGCCGGCATCGGGGTGTACGCCGTCGAGGACCTGGCCGGCCTCGACATCCCGCCCTTCGTGCGCCGCGTCATCGAGGACCGCCTGCTGCCGGCGCTGCAGGTGAGCCCGGGGCGTTGACGGCGCCTCCGACCGGGTAGTTCCTCACCCGACGGTCGCCACCAGACAGAGGAGGTCGCAGTGTCCGACGCCGACGACCAGATGGGAGGCACGGGCAGCGAGACGGGCCTCCCCCCCGAGGAGGTCACCCCGGGCGAGGACAACGCCGCCCCGGCCGAGCCGGGCCGATCCGCCGGGACGCCGGCGGAGGAGGCCGGCGAGCACGCCGACGGGGAGGCAGACGTGGACGACGCCGTCGAGCAGTCCTTCCCGGCGAGCGACCCGCCCGGCCGCTACTGACCGGCCCCCCCGGTCCCGGCGGCCGATGATCGGCGGGGGCGCGCTGCGCCTACCCGACAGCGACATCGCGCCGAGAGGGGAGAGGACCATGACCAGCCACCTGAGCCGACGCGGCCTCGAGCAGCTGAGGCGGGCCGCCGAGCGTCACGCCGGCGACACGCGGGTCCCCGGGCTCGTCGCCCTGGTCGGCCACGGGGACGAGGTCCACGTCGAGGCCCTCGGCAGCCTCAGCGTCGGGGGCCCGCCGGCTGCCCGGGACTCCATCTTCCGCATCGCCTCCACCACCAAGCCGCTCACCGGGGCCGCGACCCTCGCCCTCGTCGAGGAGGGCCTCGTCCCCCTCGACGAACCGGTGGGCGACCTCCTGCCGGAGCTCGCCGAGCCTCGGGTGCTGCGCCGGCCCGACGGGCCCCTCGACGACACCGTCCCCGCCGGGCGGCCGGTCACGACGAGGGACCTGCTCACCTTCACGTTCGGCTTCGGGTTGGACATGAAGATGTACATGTCCCCTGAGCCGTGGCCCGTCTTCGTCGCCGCCGAGCAGGAGCTCAGCCTGGCGACGCTCGGACCCCCCGACCCGACGGTCCAGCCCGGCCCCGACACCTGGATCGCCCGCCTGGGCTCGCCGCCGCTCATCGCCCAGCCCGGCCAGCGGTGGCTCTACAACACCGGCGCCGCCGTGCTCGGCGTGCTGGCCGCCCGGGCGGCGGGCACCAGCTTCGCCGAGGTGCTGAGGACCCGCCTCCTCGGCCCGCTCGGGATGACCGACACCGGGTTCTGGACGGCCGACACCGCCCGGCTCGCCACCGCCTACCAGCCGACCCCCGACGGCCTCGCCGTGCGCGACGAGCCCGGCGGCGCCTACAGCACGCCGCCCGCGTTCGAAGACGGCGCCGCGGGTCTGGTTTCCACCGTCGACGACCTCCACAGGTTCGCCCGGATGCTGCTCGACGGCGGCGCCGGCGTCCTCAGCGCCGAGCACGTCGGCGCGCTGGCCAGGGACCAGCTCCTGCCCGAGCAGAAGGCCACGACATCCAGGCGGCCGCCTACTCGGCGCTCGAGCCGTAGGGCCTTGGTGCCGCCGGGGGGCCGGCGGCCGAGCCCGTCTGCGGCCGTGGGGCGCGCCCAGTGGGGACCTTTGCCGCGCCCAAGGGGACCTTTGCCCCTCCAGCCGCGGATCGGCGCCGGGCTACGCAGGCCGCCACGAGCCCCCGGCACGAGGGGCCGCAGCCTGGAGGAGCCCGTGCGAACCGACAGAGCCCGTTCGAGTCCGTGGGAACTCGCGGCCGTCGCGCTGCCGTGCTCCACCCGCCCGAGGTGCAGACGATGACCTCTTCCTCGAGTCCCGCGGGCGCGTGGGCGCGGTTCCGCCGACGGTCCTGGCACTGGCAGCTTCTTCTGTGGGTGCTTCTGTGGCCGGTGCCGCTTCTGATGTGGACGGTCTCGAAACCGGCGGGCCGGCGCCGTCCGGCCGGTGCAGTTGCGGCCCTCGGGCTCGTCGCCTGGATCGTCGCCGTCGTTGCGGGGGCGGCGGGGTCGAACTCGAGTACGCCCGCTTCTCATCAGGTGGCCCTTGCGACGACGTCCACTTCGTCGATCAAGGCGACGACCACCACCGTCCACGGTGCCGGCACGACACGCCAGCAGACGGCGGCCGTCCACGCCACGACGACAGCCCGGTCCACCACGACGCCCACCCGAGGGCGCGGCGGCACCGGATCGTCCTCGACCGCCGCGGCCCCGATCACGGCGACCGGCTGCCGGCCGGGCGATCCGCTCAGCAACGTGTACCACCCCTGGCGCCTGCACGTCGAGAAGTCGTGCCTCACCGTGAGCGGCACGGTGGTCGCCGTGCGGCACGAGGAGGACGGCGACATCCACGTCAACGTCCGGCTGGACCCCGCGTACGCCGGCCTGATCGACGAGCGGAACGTCTCGGGGGAAGGCGGGGCCCTGGTCACCGAGATCGTGCCGGCGGACCAGCCCGGCTGCACGGTAGGGCAGCCTCCGCGGCCTGCGACGGGCACCTACAACTACGGCATCTGCACCGGCGCGGACGAAGCGACGCCCGCAGTCGGGACCCGTGTCACCGTGACCGGCCCCTACGACCTGGACGCCGATCACGGGTGGATGGAGATCCACCCCGTGTGGTCGATCACCGCCACGGCCTCCAGCAGCCCGGCTCCGGCCAGCTCGCCGTCGACGCAGGCCACCACCGCGACCGTCACCACCCGCCCCGCCCAGCCGGCGGCCGGGGTCACGATCAAGTCGGTCACCTCTCCTGTCGCGCCCGGCCAGATCGCTTCTCTCGTGGCCCAAACGTCCCCCGGGGCGGCGTGCTCCCTCGCGGTCACCCTGCCGAGCGGAGCCACGAGCCAGTCCCAGGGGCTCGGGCCTGCCACCGCCGGCAGTTCGGGCGTCGCCACCTGGTCCTGGAAGATCGGGACCCGCACCAAGGCCGGGACCGCCACCGCCACAGTGACCTGTACGGGGGGCTCGGCCAGCGTCCACTTCGAGATCACCTGACGCCCGCCGCCGTCCCGCCGGCCCGGCCCGCCGCCGTCCCGCCGACGAAGTGGAGCCGCTTCCCCGCGACCTGCAGGATGATCGCGGTGTTGTCGAGGCTGAAGTACAGCGCCTGGGTGTTCGTGTAGACGGTGAACCGGCC
>JAJYLA010000216.1 GCA_021788115.1 Actinomycetes bacterium
GACATAGCGCTGACCTGATCCTTCTTGACCTGCAAATATCCACTACTAGGGGTCCCAGGTGTGAGATAATTATCAGTGAGGAAATGCTGTTCCAGGAAGGTGGCGGTCAGGATGAGCAACATGACAGCGATGCAGCCGTTGCCCTTGGCGCCGGCTGGTTCGATCCATGTCGCAAGTGGCGTGGACTTCTTGGAGGACGCCGAGGGAAGCGGCTCGGTGTTCTTGTGGGGGATGGCTGCGTGGTGCTGGCGAGGTGGGGACGCGGCGGCCCGACGCCTGGCCGCAGTCCAACTGGTCAACTCGAAGGCGGCGCGTCAGCGCCAGGTCGCCGAGGCGTTCGGCGTCCATGAGAACTCCCTTGTCCGGTGGCGCTCGGCCTATGCGGCCGGCGGAGCGGCGGCGCTCGTGACCGACCGCCCGGGGCCGAGGGGCCCCTCCAAGCTGACCGAGGAGAAGCGTGCCGAGATCGCTGAGCTGCGTGCCTCAGGCCTGTCGTTGGCGGCTGTCGCCCGCCGCAGTGGGGTGTCGACCGACACCGTGCGACGGGTCACGGTCGTGCCCGCTGGAGGGAGCCTCCCTGATGCTTCCCCCGAGGAGGCCGTTCATCTCGTGCCCTTGGCCTCGCCGATGGAGAGAGCCGGCGAGCGGGCGCTGGCGCGGTTCGGGATGATCAGCGACGCGCCGCCGGTGATCTGTGAGGGCGCGTCGCTGCCGTTGGTTGGAACGCTGCTCATCCTGCCCGCCCTGGCCGCCACCGGGCTCTTGGAGATCGCGGCGCGCGTCTATGGCAATCGCGCCGCGGCCTTTTACTCGCTGCGCTCGCTGTTGTGCTCCATCGTCTTTGCCTGCCTGCTGGGCGAGCCCCGGGCCGAAGGGTTCAGCCGGCTATGCCCCAAGGACCTCGGGCGCCTGCTGGGCCTCGACCGTGGCCCCGAGGTCACGACCATCCGCCGGCGCATAGAAGAGCTCGCCCAGATGGGCCGAGCCGAGCAGTTGGCAGACGGCCTGGCCCGCCACCATATTGACTCCCACCAAGCCGCGACCGGGATCTTCTACCTCGACGGGCACGTGCGCGCCTACCACGGCGGGCGCCAAGTGCCCAAAGCCCATGTGGCTCGCATCCGGCTGGCCATGCCCGCAGAGCTCGACACCTGGGTGTGTGACGCCAATGGCGACGGGGTGCTCTGCTGGAGTGCGGATCCCGGGGCGAGCCTCGCAGGCGAGCTGCGGGCCACCGCCCAAGCGGTCCGCGCCTTGGTCGGTGCCGATGCCCGCCCGACCATCTGCTTCGACCGGGGTGGGTGGAGCCCCAAGCTGTTCAAGGAGTTGACGCTGGCCCGCTTCGACATCCTGACCTACCGAAAGAAACCGGCGCCGAGCGAGCCACGCCGTGCCTTTGGCTCCTACACCTACACCGACGCGCACGGTCATGAGCACCACTACCTCTTGGCCGACCGGCGAGTGGCAATCAGCTACCAGGGAGGGCGGCGGCGCTTCACCTGCCGCCAGATCACCCGCCTCGACCCTGCCACCGGTCACCAGACCCAGGTCCTCACCACCAGAACAGACGAGGACCCGGCGCTGATCGCCCATCTCATGTTCTCCCGCTGGTCCCAGGAGAACTTCTTCCGCTACATGCGTGCCCACTACGCCCTCGACGCGCTCGACTCCTATTCCACCGAGGACGACGATCCTGCTCGCAGCGTACCGAACCCGGCCCGCAAAGAGGCCGACCGGGCACTGGCAGCAGCGCGACGGAGCCTGGCGGTCGCCGAGGCGAACCAGGGGCGTGCCGCTCTCGCTGGACGGCGAACCGAAACCGAGATCGCCCAGGCCTTCAGCGACGCCCACGATGAGATCGAGCGGTTGGCCCAGGCGGCCAAGGCGATCCCCGCCCGCGTCCCCCTCGGGCTCATCCGCCCCCAGGCGGTCCGGATGACTCCCGAGCGCAAGCGTATCCACGATGCGATCCGCATGGCCACCTACAACGCGGAGTCGGCCCTCGCCCGCCTGCTCGCCCCCCACTACGCCCGAGCAGAGGACGAGGCACGCAGCCTGCTGCGCGAGGCGTTCGGTGCCCCGGGCGATCTCGAGGTCGTCGGAGGCGAGCTCCACGTGCGCATCGACCCGCTCTCCGCACCACGACGCACCGCGGCCATCGCCGGGCTCTGCCAGGACCTGACCGCCACCAAGACCTGCTACCCGGGGACCCAGCTCACTCTCGCCTACTCGGTCAAGAGCGGCTCATGACTACCCAGTGATTATCGCATCATGCAAAGAGGTCTGGAGTCTGCGTAGCGGCTACGAGTTTGAAAAAGAAACCAACTCTTTCACAGAAGGTCGTGGAGGACCATACTCATTGGCAACCGGGTCACCTGGAAGCAGCACAAACACTAGGAGGATTATGCCACCAACGAAGGGGATAAGCCCGAGCAGAACCAACCAGCCACTCTTGCCAGTATCGTGCAATCGCCGTATCGATAGACTGAGGCCTGGGACTAAGACCGCGAGCCAAAGCAGATACATCAAAATAAGGAACAGGTGAACTGCCGACCCGAGCAGATACAATACAGCCAGTGTCACCCAAAGGACAGCAGCAAATGTCCAATACTCTGATCTACTTGCCCGACCCTTAAAGTTTGCATAATTTTGCAGCGCAAGCTTTACCCCACCAAGAAAAATCATATGTGTAACATATCAGTCTGTAAACCCACGCGCTCGAAATGACGAAATATTATGACAGCCACGCTACTCTGCTGACAGGCCCCACGAAAACTGGTCCGGCCGAAATGTAGGTCCAAGCCTCCAGAATGGAAATGGAGGTTTCCGACGATGAAGTCCTCTTCATCACACCCCCGAGCAGGTGATCCGAAAGCTCAGCCGTTGGCGACGAGATGCTCAACAAGGGGGCAGCCGTCGCTGAGGTGGCCCGCTCCTTTGCGATCACCGAGACCACCTGGTACCTCTGGAAGAACACCTACTACCCGGGCACCGAACTCACCCTCGTCTACTCGGTCAAGAGCGGCTCATGACTACCCAGCGATAATCGCATCATGCGAG